>NZ_LDUR01000039.1:0-137585 GCF_001043705.1 Chromobacterium sp. LK11 | reverse complement strand
TTTCTCAGCGGTTTTCGCCTTGTCTCGCCTTAGCTCGCGAGATCGTAAACACGTTCTTAGTAGTAGTTCAAGCCCATCGCCGCCTTAACCTCGGCCAGCGTGGCGGCCGCCACTTCGCGCGCGCGCTGGGTGCCGGTCTTCAGCATCGCCATCACCGCCGCCGGATCGCGCGCGTACTGCTCGCGGCGGGCGCGGATCGGCTCCAGCAGGGTCTGCAGGCATTCTTCCAACTGCTTCTTGATCACGGTGTCGCCCAGGCCGCCGCGGCGATAATGTTCCTTCCATTCCACCACCTGCTCAGGGTCGGAATGGAACACGTCCAGATAGGTGAACACCACATTGCCTTCCACCTGGCCCGGATCGGCCACGCGCAGGTGATTGGGGTCGGTGTACATCATCTTCACCGCCTGGCGGATCTCGTCCGGCGTGGCCGACAGAGTGATGGTGTTGCCCAGCGATTTGGACATCTTGGCCTTGCCGTCGATGCCGGGCAGGCGGGAGCCGTGCTCCGGCACCACCGCGCGCGTTTCCACCAGCACCGGCTGATCCACGCTGGCGTTGAAGCGGCGCACGATCTCATTGGTCTGCTCGATCATCGGGATCTGGTCTTCGCCCACCGGCACGATGCTGGCCTTGAAGGCGGTGATGTCGGCGGCCTGGGCGGCGGGATAAGTGAGGAAGCCGGCGGGGATGTCGCGCTCATAGCCGCGCTGCTTGATTTCATCCTTGATGGTGGGGTTGCGCTCCAGGCGCGCCACGGTGACCAGATTGAGGTAGTAGGACGACAGCTCGGTCAGTTCCGGCACCAGGCTTTGGATGAAGATGGTGCTTTTTTCCGGGTCTATGCCCACCGCCAGATAGTCCAGCGCCACCTGCAGCACATTGTCGCGAACCTTCAGATAGTTGCCCATATTGTCGGTCAGCGCCTGGGCGTCGGCCAGCAGCAGAAACTGGCGGCAGCGATCCTGCAGGATCACGCGGTTGCGCAGCGAACCGACATAGTGGCCCAGATGCAATTGCCCGGTGGTGCGGTCGCCAGTCAGGATGATGTCTTTGGCTGTGATGCTATCCAGATTCATAACAGTGGTCTCCAGTAAGCTTGAGCTTGTTGGAAACTGCCGATCTGGGGAGGGGGACTGCTGGAAACCCTATGCCGCCGTATCGGCAGCTTCCGGGTTTTGGGTATGCAAACGCCGGCGCCGCCTTAGTTCAGGCGCCACCACCAAGAAAAGGATGCGAATGCGGTTGCGTAGTTCATGGGCTTTATCAGAGCACGGCGGGCAAAGCAGCGTCAAGCGTCTTTTCAGGCCAGGACGTGCAGCAGGCTGCCGGCCGGCGGCATCAGGTCTTCGGCGTAAGGCGAGGCGTTCTTGCTCGCGGCCGCGTTCCGGGCTTGGCGCAACAGCCGTTCGAAAGACTCGCCCTTCGGCGCGGAATCCCCGCTGGGCGCGCTGGACGGCGGATGGGGAGCGGCGAATTCCGCCATTTCCTTGCGCGGGTCGCTGGCGGCGGCGCGGCTGTCGGTCTTGGCGGCGACCGCGCCCACTTCCTTCAGCGGCGAGACGGCGGAGCGGGCCAGGGCGGCGATGGAGACGATGTGCATCGGTGGATCCGGGCATGGGAATCAAGATGCCTGTTGGAGAGCGCGCGCTTGCTATATGTTCCAATCTTAATTGTGAAAAAGTGATAAGAAACAAAGTGCTATCTGGATATTGGCAGGCGACTGCCCAGCGCAAGGGCATGAAAAAAGCCGGGCGGGCCCGGCTGGCTTCATTGCGACAGCGCGTTCAGAAGCGCCGACCCAGCGCCGCCTTGTGCATGATGGTGGAGGCGATTTCCTCGATGGACTTGTGGGTGGTGCTGATGAAGGGCACGCCGTGGTGGCGGAACATGGACTCGGCCTCGTTCACCTCGCGGCGGCAGTTGTCCATGCTGGCGTATTTGGAGTCCGGCCGGCGTTCGGAGCGGATGTGGTGCAAGCGCGCCGGATCGATGGTCAGGCCGAAGATCTTGTCCTTGAACGGCAGCAGCAGCTTGGGCAGCGTCGGGCTGCCCAGGTCTTCCGGCGTCAGCGGGTAGTTGGCGGCGCGGATGCCGTATTGCAGCGCCAGATACAGGCAGGTCGGCGTCTTGCCGGAGCGGGACACGCCCACCAGGATCACGTCCGCCTCGTGCAGGTCCTTCAATTTGACGCCGTCGTCGTGGTTCAGCGAGAAGTTGACCGCCTCGATGCGGTGATCGTACTTCTCCTCGTTGACCATGCCGTGGGCCTTGCCCACGCTCAGCGAGGCGCGCTGGCCGATTTCCTGCTCCAGCTGGCCGATGAAGGTGTCGAAGAAATCTATCATCACCGCGTTCTCAACCTGCAGCGCGCTGCGCACGTCCGGGTTGATGATGCTGGTGAACACCAGCGGCTTCAGGTGATCGGTTTCCGACACCTGGCGGATGACCTCGGCCAAGGCCTGAGCTTTTTCCACGGTATCGACGAAGGGAATGGTCTCGCGCTTGAATTCCACGGTGTCGAACTGGGTCAGCAGGGTGTGGCCCAGCGATTCGGCGGTGATGCCGGTGCGGTCGGAAACGAAGAAGGCGGAGCGGAGATGGTGGGGCATGCAAACACCTGTATTGCGAGTGAACGAGGCCGGAACCGCGCCTGCCGCGCTGTTGCGGCGCGCCCGGGGTTCAAGGGATTCTATACTCTGAAAGGCCGCGACGAAACCCGCCGCGGGCGCCGGCCAAGCATGTAGTGCGTAAATTACACGGTTTTGACAATCATTTTCATCAGGAATGTCTGTCAACTTATTGATTCTGTTGCAATGCTTGTCCTTGTCGAGCCGAAAACCCGTGTTGCGGTGCAAAAGACGCTACGCATCTGGCACGTAATTCGGCTAGAATGCGGCCCTATCGTCCCAATCCAACACAGGAAGTGAAGTGATGGCTGAGAACTACGTCATCTGGTTCGAGAAACTGCGCATGACCGATGTGGAGCAGGTAGGCGGCAAGAACGCCTCCCTTGGTGAAATGATCAGCCAGCTGGCCGGCTCCGGGGTTCGCGTCCCGGGCGGCTTCGCCACCACAGCGCAGGCTTACCGGGATTTTCTGCAGCACAACGGCCTGGCCGACAAGATCAGCGCCGCGCTGGCCAAGCTGGACATCGACGATGTCAGCGAACTGGCCCGGATCGGCAAGGAAATTCGGCAATGGATCATCGATACCCCGTTCCCCGCCAAGCTTGACGCCGATATCAAAGAGGCCTGGGATCAGATGGTGGCCGATGCCGGCGGCGCCGACATCTCCGTTGCAGTCCGTTCCTCCGCCACCGCCGAAGACCTCCCCGACGCCTCGTTCGCAGGCCAGCAAGAAACCTTCCTGAATATCCGCGGCCTTGACAACGTCAAGGATGCGATGAAACACGTTTTCGCCTCCCTCTACAACGACCGCGCCATTTCCTACCGCGTGCACAAAGGCTTTGAGCACGACGTGGTGGCTCTGTCCGCCGGCGTGCAGCGCATGGTGCGCTCCGACTGCGGCGCGGCCGGCGTGATGTTCACCATCGACACCGAATCCGGCTTTGACGACGTGGTGTTCATCACCGCGTCCTACGGCCTGGGCGAAACCGTGGTGCAAGGCGCGGTGAATCCCGACGAATTCTACGTGCACAAGCCGACGCTGAAAGCCGGCCGTCCGGCGGTGCTGCGCAAGACCATGGGCTCCAAGCTGATCAAGATGGAGTTCACCGACGCTTCGCAAGCCGGCCGCTCGGTCAAGACCGTGGACGTGTCCCCGGCGGAGCGCCAGCAATTCTCCATCAGCGACGCCGAAGTGGCCGAACTGGCCGAATACGCGCTGATCATCGAGAAGCACTACGGCCGTCCGATGGACATCGAATGGGGCCGCGACGGCCACGACGGCAAGCTCTACATCCTGCAGGCCCGTCCGGAAACGGTGAAGTCGCAGGAAGACCGCAAGGACACGCTGCGCCGCTACCGTCTGAACAGCAAATCGCAAGTGCTGTGCGAAGGCCGCGCCATCGGTCAGAAGATCGGCCAGGGCGTGGTGCGCACCATCAAGGACGCGTCCGAGATGGACCGCGTCAAGCCGGGCGACGTGCTGGTGACCGACATGACCGACCCGGATTGGGAACCGGTGATGAAACGCGCCGCCGCCATCGTCACCAACCGCGGCGGCCGCACCTGCCACGCGGCCATCATCGCGCGCGAGCTGGGCATTCCGGCCGTGGTGGGTTGCGGCGACGCCACCCAGGTGCTGTCCGAAGGCATGCAGGTGACCGTGTCCTGCGCCGAAGGCGACACCGGCAACATCTACGACGGCCTGCTGGACGTGGAAGTGATCGACCTGGAACTGGACAAGATGCCCAAGGCCCCGGTCAAGATCATGATGAACGTCGGCAACCCGGAACTGGCTTTCGACTTCGCGCAGCTGCCTAACGAGGGCGTGGGCCTGGCGCGGATGGAGTTCGTGATCAACCGTCAGATCGGCATCCACCCGAAAGCGCTGCTGGAATTCGACAAGCTGCCGGCGGATCTGAAAGCCACCATCAGCGACCGCATCGCCGGCTACGCCAGCCCGGTGGACTTCTACGTCGACAAGATCGCCGAAGGCGTGTCCACTCTGGCCGCCGCCTTCTATCCGAAAAAGGTCATCGTGCGCATGTCCGACTTCAAGTCGAACGAGTACGCCAACCTGATCGGCGGTCAGCTGTACGAGCCGCACGAAGAAAACCCGATGATCGGCTTCCGCGGCGCCGCCCGCTACGTGGCCGAATCCTTCCGCGATTGCTTTGAACTGGAATGCCGCGCCATCAAGAAAGTGCGCGACGTGATGGGTCTGACCAATGTGGAAGTGATGATTCCCTTTGTGCGCACCCTGTCCGAAGCCGAGCAAGTGGTGGAGATCCTGGCCGCCAACGGCCTCAAGCGCGGCGAAAACGGCCTGCGCCTGATCATGATGTGCGAACTGCCGACCAACGCCGTGTTGGCCGACAAGTTCCTGCAGCATTTCGACGGCTTCTCCATCGGCTCCAACGACATGACCCAGCTGACGCTGGGCGTGGACCGCGACTCCGGCGGCCCGATCGCCTCCACCTTCGACGAGCGCAACGAGGCGGTCAAGGTCATGCTGCACATGGCGATCCAGGCTTGCCGCAAGCAAGGCAAATACATCGGCATTTGCGGCCAGGGCCCGTCCGACCATCCGGACTTCGCCAAGTGGCTGGTGGAAGAGGGCATCGAAACCGTGTCCCTGAACCCGGACACCGTGGTGGAAACCTGGCTCTACCTGGCGCGCGAACTGAACAGCTGAGTTCGCTGTCTCGCCGCTTCCCGAACCGCCCGCTTGCCGGGCGGTTTTGTTTTGTCCGGCGCTTCTTGCAAGCGGGGCCGGGAATGGGGACTTATGCTGGGCAGTGTTATCACTTTTACTAGGAAACACTCATGCGACTCTCTTTTCTCCTGGTTTCCCATCAAACACTGGATGTCTTGATCCCGCGCTATTTGAACGCGCCGCAAGCCAAGGAAGCCAGTGCGCTGGCCAAGGTATTGACAGCCTGCTCCAACCAGGCCTTGGAACGCGGTTGTTACGCCAATCTTAGCGCCTTGCGCGATGCCATCGCCGCCGAGATCAAGCCGCTGTCGACGAGTTTTAGCCATAGAAACCTGAGATTGAATGCCGAGCTGCAAGTGGCGCTCAAGGGCGTAAAGCAGCGCATCGCCGGCGAGCAAGCCCACCTCCGTCAGCAGCCCAGTTATACGGCCTATTCGGACTCTGTGCGCCGTTTGCAGGGGGAGAAGGCGAGCGCTTAAGTTTGGGTTAAGCCGGCGCTGTTCTAATGGCGCTGTAAACCAACACCTAGGAGCCACCTCATGAAAGCCATCACCGTTCTGCTCGCCGCCGCCGCGCTGTCCCTGCCCTTCGCCGCCCAGGCTGAGTTCGCCGGCCCCGGCGTGCCGGCCGCCGTCACCACCGTTGCCGCCGCGCAGAAAGCCGCCGACGACACCCCGGTAACCCTGGAAGGCAAGATCGTCCGTCAGATCGACCACAAGCGCTACGAATTCCGCGACGCCACCGGCACCATGACGGTGAAGATCAGCCAGAAACGCCTGCCGGCGAAAAAGTTCGACCAGAATAGCAAGCTGCGCATCGTCGGCGAAGTGGACAAGGAACTGACCTCCACCAAGGTGGACGCCAAGCTGGTGGAAGTGCTGCCGTAAACCGCTTTCTCCTTGAAAGCAAACGGGCCCGGCGCTGCGCTAGCAGACCGGGCCCGTGTTGTATGCCTGGGCGAATTTATTGCGACGGCCCCTCGTCCTTCAACTGCTCCTCGTGCTCAAGCTCTTGCTGCGCCTCCAGCGCCTGCTCCTCGGCCTCGCGCAGCAAATGGTTGATCTTGTCGAAGTCGAACAGATCCTGGGTGTTGCGCAGCCGCTCGGCGTAATGAATGATGTTGGCGCCGTCGGCCAGCAGCAGGGCCGGCGCGGTATAGCCGCTGAGCGGATATTCGCGGATCAGCACCCCGTAATGCTTGTGGAAATCCCGGCCGCGCAGCGTGGACAGCAGGGTGACGTGGGGCAGGCCGTGCTCGCGCCGGGCGCGCGCCAGCGAAGACGGCGAGTCCACGGTGATCACCACCAGGCTGATTTGCGGCCAGCGCTCCAGAAAGCGTCGCGTTTCCTGCAGCAGGTATTGGCCGCCATGCTCGTACTCGTCCAGCGACAGCAGGGTCAGAATCAGTTTGGGCACGCCGCCTAGACCCTCCAGCGCCACGTCCTGCTTGCCGTCGCCCACCAGCATGAAGCTGGGCAGGTATGCGCCCACCTCCGGGAAGTCCCCCTCCACCGGCAACAGTTCATCGCCGTATTGCAACATGAAGTCGCTCATTCTCGTCTCCCTATGCCCATTCTTCTATCGTGGACCACGCGGCGGCAAAAGCAAGCCGCCGCTGTGCCGTGAGCATAAAAAAAGCCTGCGTTGACGCAGGCTCTAAGGGCTGTGAAAACAAAAGCTTAGGTGTATTACAGATCCTTGCGCATGATCACCAGGTCCTGCCACACTCGGCTGCCGTCGTCGCCGGTCCGGTGCCGCAACAGGGGCACGATGGTGTGGATGACGCGAAAACCCTGGCGCTCGTAGAAACGGCCGGCGGTCTGGGTGCCGAGGTTGACGCGGGCGACGCCCTGTTCGCTCAGGTAGCGCCAGACGGCGGCGGCCACTTGGCTGCCGGTGCCCGCGGGCGCGTCGCCGCGGGCGACCACGGTGGCGATATAGGCGCAACGCTCGCCGTTTTGCTCCGATACCGATCCGGACATGCCGGCCAGCAGTTCGCCTGCTTCGTCTTCCAGCTTGAACACGAAGCTGGGCTGGATTTTCTCGTCCATCTCGTTGACCGCTTCCAGGTAGAAGACGCCGACGCCGTCGTCACGCCATTCGCGCGCGTAGCCGCGCGTGTTGTCGGGGCCCGCCGGCATGTCGATGATTTCTTCCCGATAGCCGGCCGCCGTCAGCGGGCCGCCCAGCGCATCGCCATAGGTGGTGAGGACGACGACGCGCGCGAACGGACGCCCGCGGGAGGCTTCGGCCGCGCGGATGCGCGCGCCCAGATAGGCCGCGGGGCTGTCCAGAAGCTCGCTCAGCGCTTCCGGATATTCGACGGTGATGTCGGGATTGAAGCCGAACTCGCGCTCCCGTTCGATCAGAAGGGCGAACAGCGCCTGTTGCTCGTCGCGCAAGCGCTGTTGCGAGGCGGAGCTGCGGTCGAGAAGAGTCGAGGTGAAAGAGGTGTTGGGCATGGGGACGCAATCCTGCGAGAGAGTAAAGAACAATACGCCCTTCCTCTACGATTCCGGGCGCGGGAGCGGGAATTCTAGCACGGGGGCGGCGGAGGAGGAGAGGCAGGGGGCCGTCTTCCCGTCATGCAATGAAAAATACCCCTCGAAAGGGGTATTCGTGTAGGCCTTGCAAGCCCGGGAAGCGGAATGCGCGTCGGCATTCCGGGGGTGGGATCAGCGCGCCTGCATCGCCGGTTCCGGCGCGATGTCCGGCTGGGCGCCGGTTTCGGCCGGCAGCACCGGTTCGCCCGCCAGCACGCGACGCATGCGCTCTTCGTCCAGCGCCTGCTCCCAGCGCGCCACCACGATGGTGGCCACGCCGTTGCCGATCAGATTGGTGATCGCGCGGGCTTCGGACATGAAGCGGTCGATGCCGATCAGCAGCGCCAGGCCGGACACCGGCAGCTTGCCGCCCAGCGTCGCCAGCGTGGCGGCCAGGGTGATGAAGCCGCCGCCGGTCACCGCCGCCGCGCCCTTGGACGTCAGCAGCAGCACGCCCAGCAGGCCCAGCTCCTCCGCCAGCGTCAGGTCCACATTGGTGGCCTGGGCGATGAAGATGGCGGCCATGGTCAGATAGATGGAGGTGCCGTCCAGGTTGAAGGAGTAGCCGGTGGGAATCACCATGCCCACCACCGGTTTGGAGCAGCCCAGGTTTTCCAGCTTCTTCATGATGCCCGGCAGCGCGGATTCGGACGAGGACGTGCCCAGCACCAGCAGCAGCTCTTCCTTGATGTAGACCAGGAAGCGCCACAGGCTGAAGCCGTTGAGCTTGGCGATGGTGCCCAGCACTACGAAGACGAAGGCGAAACAGGTCAGGTAGACGCAGAGCATCAGGAAGCCCAACTGCTTGAGCGAGCCGACGCCGTATTTGCCTATGGTGAAGGCCATCGCGCCGAAGGCGCCGATGGGAGCCAGCTTCATCAGCATATTGATCACGCCGAACAAAGCATGGGAGAACTCGTCCAGGATGTGGACGATGGTCTTGCCGTTGTCGCCCATCTTGGTCAAGGCCAGGCCCAGCAGCACCGAGAAGGTCAGCACCTGCAGGATTTCACCGTTGGCGAAAGCGCCCACCACCGTGTCCGGGATGATGTGCATCAGGAAATCGATGCTGCTCATCTCCTTGGCGTTGGCCGCGTACTTGGCCACCGAATGCGCGTCCAGCGTGCTGGGGTCCACATTGAGGCCGGCGCCCGGCTTGAGCACGTTCACCACCACCAGACCGATCACCAGCGCCAGCGTGGTGACGGCTTCGAAGTAGAACAGCGCCTTGACGCCCACGCGGCCCACTTCCTTCATATCGCCCATCTTGGCGATGCCCACCACCACGGTGGCGAAGATGATGGGAGCGATCATCATCTTGATCAGTTTGATGAAGGCGTCGCCCAGCGGCTTCATCTTCGCGCCCAGGTCGGGAACGAAGGCGCCGAGCATCACGCCGAGGAAAATGGCCAGCAGCACCTGGAAATACAGGCGCTGGTAAAGAGGGGTTTTGGTTTGCATCGTGATCCCTGTGGCGTTGTCCGCTCCAGCCGCGCCTCCCGGAAAGCCGGGCGGGCCGAAGTCGTTTATGCGATCGAAAGGCAGGCTCTTATTGGCCCATGAGGCGGGATGCTAGCAAGAGGAGGCGCGGCGACGAATTGCCGATATCCCTATGCGGGATAACCCCAACACGAACCAAATCGCCTCTGTCGCCGTTGCGGCGCGGCGGTTTGGGCGGATGTCCGCGCCGCATCCGGGCCGCCAGCTTCTATGCTTGGAAGACGCATCGTCGGAATCGCGCGGGAGGCTTGCCGCCATGAAGTCAGCATTTGTTCACGTCGCCCTGCTGTTGGGCGCGCTCTCCGTCGGTGTCCGGGCGGAGTCGACATCGCCCCGCCTCCGTTTGCTGACCGAGGATTATCCGCCGTTCAACATCGCGCTGGAGGAGGGCAAGATCGGCGGCCTGTCCACCGACATCCTGCGCGAACTGTTCCAGCGCGCCGGCATTCCGTACAGCATGGAACTGCTGCCCTGGCTGCGCGCCTACGCCATCGCGCAGCAGGAGAGCAATAGCTGCGTTTACTCGACCTCGCGTACGCAGAGCCGGGAAAGTCAGTTCAAATGGGTGGGGCCCCTGGTCAGCAATTCCTGGAGCCTGTTCGCCGGCCCCCACAGCCCGGCCGGCGTGGCTACGCTGGAGGACGCGCGCGGCTACACCATAGGCAGCTACAAAGGCTCGGGCATGTCGCAGTATCTGGCCGATCTGGGCTTCAAACTGGACCTGGCGAGAGCGGACGATTTGAACGCCAAGAAGCTGGTGGCCGGCCATATCGATTTCTGGGCCAGCGGCGAGTTCAGCGGCGCTTATATCGCCGCCGCCAACCGTCTGCCCGTCCGCCTGCTGTTCAGCTTCAACACGGTGCAGATGTATCTGGCCTGCAATCCGGGGCTGGATGAGCGCATCGTGCAGAAACTCAACAAGACGCTAAGCAATATGCAGCGCGACGGCGTGGTGGACGCGCTGCGCAAGCATTACCGCTAGCCCGGGGCCATGCGGACGAGCGCGCCGCTCAATGGAATTGCTTGATGTAGGACGCCACGCCGCCCAACAGCATCTCGATCGAGATCGCCGTCAGCACCAGGCCCATCAGCCGCTCCAGCGCGGTGATCGCCTGCTCGCCCAGCAGTTTCTGCAGCTTGCCGGAAAACAGGAACACCAGCAGCGTCACCAGCATGCAGATAGTCAAGGCGCCCAGCCATTCCAGCATCCGCTCCGGCTCGCGGGTGGACATCAGCAACACGGTGGCCATCGCCGACGGGCCGGCGATCAAGGGCACGGCAATCGGCACGATGAAGGGCTCGCCGTGCATCTTGTCGCCGCCGAACACGCTGCCCTCGCCGGGGAAGATCATCTTGATGGCGATCAGGAACAGGATCACGCCGCCGGCCACCCGCATCGAATCATCGGTCAGATGCATCAGGTCCAGGAAGTTGCGGCCAAAGAACATGAAGGCGGACAGCACCAGGAAGGCGATCAGGCATTCGCGGTACACCACGCGCCGGCGGCGCTCCGGCTTGACCTGCTTGAGCGCGGCGATGAATAGCGGAATATTGCCCAGAGGATCGGTGATCAGGATCAGCAGGACGGTGGCGGACAGGAAAGAGGTTTGCATGGTGTGTGCTTGCAGCGTTGTAGGGTAACGATGGCGCGCAGGCCTTGTGGCTAAGGCTCTGGTTTTTAAGCGCGCGTCCGGGCGGGATTATCTCATGGAGATGCCGAATGGGTTAGTCCGGATTGCGACGGTTTTATTCGTTTGGCCTGCTTCTCAGTCCTGCCCGCCAGACCGGGCCGGTGGGCGTGGACGAGCTCAGCTCAGTTCCTGCAACTGCCGATAGCTTTGCTGCAAGCGGCGGGTGAAGGGTTCGAGCAGGCAATACGCCTGCTCTCGGTCCAGATGCTCGATCTCGGACTGATCCAGCAGCGTCAGCAGCCCGGCCAGCGCGCTGCTGATCTGGCCCAGCTCCAGCGAGGCGGCGTGACAGCTGTCGTGGAGGTATTGGCTGCAATGCGTCAGCCGTTTCCATTCGGATTCGAGAATGGGCGGCGCGTCTTGGCGCAGGCACTGCGCGCGCAGTTGCTGGATCAGGCGGTCTAGTTCAATGAAGCTGGGGATGGGGTTCATGGCTGCGCCTCCTGAACCGGGGCGCGGGCTGGCGTGTCGCAGGGCGGGGGATAGCTGAACAAGGGTAGAACCAACATGGGGAACGCTCCTTTTTCGTGGTTCGCCTGCGGGCCCGCTCTCAAACGGGCTGACAGGCGCGTGACGAGGTTGAGAGACCGGGGAAAAAGGAAGCCGGTAGGCCGTAAAGGCCTCCCCGCCACGGCCCGCCGGATGGCGAAGCAATAGCGTTCTGGACGCGACTGCATACGCAGTGGCATCCCCTTTTTCCCTTTATATGGGCTCTCACACCCAGCGCCGTTAAGTGAAACGGCACGCGGCGATTGTTGCCGAAGGGGATGGCGGGGTCAAGCGGGGAGGGGTGTACCATAAAAAACGGCGAGCCATGGCTCGCCGTTTTGCTGTCCGCGCGCGGAGTTATTCCGCGGCGTGATCGTCCTGCTCGATGGCTTCAGCCTGCTCGCCCGGTTTTTCCTTGCGGGCGCTGCCTTCCACCATATTGATGACGAACAGCCGGCATTGCAGCGAGCCGTTGTACAGCGGGGTGCGGCGCTTGGGCGACAGGTGGATCAGCTTGGCCAGGCGCAGGTCGCCGCTGAACAGATTGGCGTGCCAGCCGGCGAAGTGGGCTTTCAGCCAGTCGCCCAGCAGCGGATACCATTCGGCCAGCTGGTCCAGTTCGTCCATGCGCACGCCGTAGGGCGGGTTGGCCACCAGGATGCCGTTTTCGCCGTTGGGGCGGGCGTCCAGCACGTCCATCGCCTTCAGTTCCACCAGGCCGGAGAGGCCGGCGCGTTCCAGGTTGTCCTTGGCGACGTTGATGATGGACTGATCGCGGTCGGAGCCGTTGATCGTCAGCTTGGTCAGCGGCTTCTCGGCGTGTTGAGCGTCCAGCAGCAGTTTTTCCCAGCTGGCGGAATCGAAGCCGCGCAGTTTCTGGAAGGCGAATTTGCGTTGGCGACCCGGCGCGCGGTTGAGCGCGATGTCGGCGGCTTCCACCAGGAAGGTGCCGCTGCCGCACATCGGGTCCAGCAGCGGCTGGCTGCCGTTGTAGCCGGTCAGCATCAGGATGCCGGCGGCCAGGTTTTCACGCAGCGGCGCGTCGCCGGTTTCCTGGCGCCAGCCGCGCTTGAACAGCGGTTCTCCACTGGTGTCCAGGTAGATGGTGGCGCTGTCTTCGGTCAGGAACACGTGGACGCGCACGTCCGGGTGGCGGGTGTCGACATTGGGACGGCCCAGCTGCGCCTGGCGGAAGCGGTCGCAGATGGCGTCTTTCACTTTCAGCGAGATGAAGTCCAGGCTCTTGAAGTGGCAGCGGATGGCGTCGGTCTTCAGCTTGATGCTGTTGGACACGTCGAACCAGCGCGGCCAGTCCACGTTCATCGCCAGGCGGTAGATGTCCTGTTCGTTGCGGTAGCCGCCCTGGGCCAGTTGCAGCAGCACGCGGCTGGCGGTGCGGCTGTGCAGGTTGGCCGCCATCAGCAGGTCGCGGTCGCCGGCGAAGGCCACGCCGCCGTCGGCGGTGGCGATGTCGCGCGCGCCCAGGCCGCGCAATTCGTCGGCCAGGATGGCTTCCAGGCCGCGCGGGCAGGGGGCGAACAGAGACAGTACGCTGTCGCGCACCTGGGTCAGGCTGGGGGCCTGACGTTCGGACGGCGCGTGGCGCGGCGCTTCGGCGTGGCGGTGTTCGCCGCGGGTTTCCACGCGGTGCTGGTCGCCCAGCGGCTTCAGGCCGCCGGCGTTCGGCTTGCCGAACAGCTGGCGGGCGTCGCCTTCGCGGCGCTCGTGGCGCGGGCGTTCTTCCTGTTGCCAGCTTTGGCGCGGCGCGCGTTCGGCGTCGTCGCGGCGCTGGTCGTTGTCGCGATAGGACGGCTTGCTGAACAGCTTGCGCGTGCCGCCTTCGTTGCGCGCGGCCGCTTCGCCTTGCGGGCGCTCCTGGCGCGGAGCGGGTTCGGCGTCGTCGCGGCGGCTACGGTTGTCGCGTTCGGCGGATTTGCCGAACAGTTTGCGCGGACCGCCCTCGTCGCGTTCAGCCGGCTCGTTTTGCTGCCACGGCTTGCGCGGCGCTTGCTCGGCGTCGTCGCGGCGGAAACGGTTGTCGCGGTCGCCGTGCTGGCGTTCCTGCCACGGCTTGCGCGGCGCTTGTTCGGCGTCGTCGCGGCGGAAGCGGTTGTCGCGGTCGCCGTGCTGGCGTTCTTGCCACGGCTTGCGCGGCGCTTGCTCGGCGTCGTCGCGACGGAAGCGGTTGTCGCGGTCGTCGTGCTGGCGCTCCTGCCACGGTTTGCGCGGCGCTTGCTCGGCGTCGTCGCGGCGGAAGTGGTTGTCGTGCTTGGCGGATTTGCCGAACAGTTTGCGCGGGCCGTCGTCGCGCGGCTCGCTGTGCTGGCGTTCCTGCCACGGCTTGCGCGGCGCCTGTTCGGCGTCGTCGCGGCGGAAGCGCTGTTCGCGGTCGGCGGACGGATTGAACGGTTTGCGCGGCTGGTCCACGTGGCGTTCGTCGTCGCGCTGCTGCCAGCGCGGCTTGCCCTGCGGCGCGCGGGTTTCGTCGCCGCGCTCCAGATGCAGCGGTTTGCGGCCGGACGGACCGCGATCGCGGCTATAGGGCTTGCGTTCCGTTTCCACGTCCGCGGCGGCGTTCAGCGGCTTGCGGCCGGACGGGCCGCGGTCGCGGCTGTAGTCGCGCGGCTCGCGGTCTTCGCGGTGATGGAAGGGCTTCTTGGGACCGCTGCCTTGCGGGCGCTCTTCGCCGTCGCGGGCGAAGCTGCGCGGCTGCCAGTTGTTGCCGCGCTCTTTATTGAAGCTGTCCTGGCCTTCGTTGCGCTCAAAGCGCTGCTGGCCTTGCGGCCGGCGGTCGTTGCCATAGGGCTTGTCGCGCCCGGCTTGTTGGTCGCGTCCTTGATAAGGGCCGCGCTTGCCGCCGTCGCGCGGGCCTTGTCCCTGTCCTGGGCCGCGGTCTTGCCAATTGGGCTTGGCGTTGCCTGGACGCGGGCCGGAATAGGGCGCGCGCGGCGCGGAGTCGGCCGAAGGCGCTTTCTTCTGGATCACGGGGCTTTTGCCGGCCGGGCTGTCTCCGCCTGCCGGCGAACTGGCCTCATTGTCGCGGCTATTGAATTCGCGGCGCATATTGGCACGCTGGCGGGAACGGAAACTGGACATGGAACTTCCTTGAGTAAGCAGACTTTTAAGCAATTCTTTGATTTTAACTTATTTGTCCGGAGGCTGCTTGGTGACAGCGAGGCTTTCCGCTACCATATCCGGTTCGATTCAAGATGATAGACGATGCTGCACAGCTCCTTCGCCGCGCGCCTGACCGCCTGGCAAAAAACGCATGGACGCCATGATCTGCCGTGGCAGGTCAGCGACCCGTACCGGATCTGGCTGTCCGAGATCATGCTGCAACAGACCCAGGTCAAAAGCGTGCTGGACTACTACCCGCGCTTTCTCGCCCGCTTTCCGGACGTGGCCGCCCTGGCCGCCGCGCCGCAGGAGGACGTGCTGGCCTTGTGGAGCGGCCTGGGCTATTACAGCCGGGCGCGCAATCTGCACAAGGCGGCGCAGATGGTGATGACCGAGTTTGGCGGCAGCTTCCCGGCCGAGCGCCAGCAGCTGGAGCGCCTGCCCGGCGTGGGGCGCTCCACCGCCGCGGCGATTGCTTCTTTTGCCTTCGGCCGGCGGGAAACCATTCTGGACGGCAACGTCAAGCGGGTGCTGACCCGCTGCTTCGGCGTCGCCGGTTTCCCCGGCGAGCGGGCGGTGGAGCAGAGTTTGTGGCGGCTGGCCGAAGACCTGCTGCCGCGGGATGCGGCGCTGATGAGCGCCTACACTCAAGGTTTGATGGACCTGGGCGCCACGGTGTGCAGTCGCGGCAAGCCGGCCTGTACCGTCTGTCCTATGGTGGACGGCTGCGTGGCGGCGCGCGAGGGGCGCACCGGCGAGTTGCCGACGCCGCGGCCGAAGAAGACGGTGCCCACCCGCCATACGGTGATGCTGCTGGCCACCCATGGCGACAAGGTGTGGCTGCTGCGGCGGCCGCCCACCGGCATCTGGGGCGGCTTGCTGTCTTTGCCGGAGTTCGAGACCTCGACGCAGGCCGAGGACTGGCTGCAACGGACGGGGCGGGGCGACGCGTTGCCGGCCTGGCCGGAACTGGAGCATGTGTTCACGCATTACCGTTTGATCATTACGCCGCTGCCGGCGCGCCTGGACGGCTTGAACGGCGGCGCGGCGATGGAGGACAACGGCCAGTGGCTGCCGTTGGCGGAGGCGCCGGACGCCGGCGTGCCCGCGCCGGTGCGCCGGCTGTTGTTGCGCTTGGCGGAATAGCCGGGCGCTGTCGAAACAAGATTTGAGTAACTGGGTTGATATGGTTTCCGTAGTTCGTTCGATGGCTGACACCCTGGCAGACGCGGCCAATCCGCAGCGCTGGCTGGAGGGCCTGTCTTCTTCGCTGAGCGGGGAAGAGCAGGCGATGATCACTCGCGCCTTTGACGAGGCGCGCGCCCTGTACTGCGGCAAGACCATGGCCCAGACCGGCGAGGACTTGTTCAACCACGCGGTGGCCGCGGCCGCCATCGTCGCGGATCTGAACCTGTTGCCGGACGCCATCGTCGCCACCTTGATGTTCGCCGCCTCGGATTACCGCGAGGACTGGCAGGCCTGGCTCTGCGAAACCTTCAACCCCACGGTGGCGGTGCTGGTGGAGGGGGTCAACGGCGTGCGCCGCATCACCGAGCTGGCGCGCATCGACAAGCTGTCCACGCCGGAAGAGCGCGCGCGCCAGGCGGAAACCATGCGCAAGATGCTGCTGGCCATGGTGGCCGACATCCGCGTGGTGCTGATCAAGCTGGCCTGGCGCACCCAGACCATGCATTACCTGGCCGAGGTGGAGGACGAGGCGGTGCGCCGCCGCATCGCCACCGAAACGCTGGACCTGTTCGCGCCCTTGGCCAACCGCCTGGGGGTGTGGCAGATCAAGTGGGAGCTGGAGGACCTGGGCTTCCGCCATACCGAGCCGGACAGCTACAAGCGCATCGCCAAGCTGCTGGACGAGCGCCGGCTGGAGCGCATCGACTATATCGACCGCTTGCTGGACACCCTGCGCGCGGAGCTGAAGAACGCCGGCGTCAAGGCGGAAGTGGCCGGCCGGCCCAAGCACATCTTCTCCATCTGGAAGAAGATGAAGAAGAAAAAACTGGATTTCTCCGAGCTTTACGACATCCGCGCGGTGCGCATCCTGGTGGAGCGGCTGCCGGACTGCTACACGGCGCTGGGCATCATCCATGGCACCTGGCAGCCGATTCCCGGCGAGTTCGACGACTACATCTCCCACCCCAAGGCCAATAATTACCGCAGCCTGCACACCGCGGTGATTGGGCCGGAGGACAAGGCGGTGGAGGTGCAGATCCGCACCTTCGAGATGCACGAGCACGCCGAGTTCGGCGTGGCCGCGCACTGGCGCTACAAGGAAGGCGGCAAGGGCGACGCCGCCTACGAGGAGAAAATCTCCTGGCTGCGCCAATTGCTGGACTGGCGCGAGGAGATGTCGGACCGCGAGGGCCTGGCCGAGGCGTTCAAGACCGAGCTGTTCGCCGACACCATCTATGTGCTGACGCCGCAGGGCCGGGTGATGGCCTTGCCGTTTGGCGCCACCCCCATCGATTTCGCCTACTCGGTGCACACCAATCTGGGCCACCGCTGCCGCGGCGCCAAGGTGGAGGGGCAGATCGTGCCGCTGTCCACGCCGCTGCAAAACGGCCAGCGGGTGGAGATCATCACCGCCAAGGAGGGCGGGCCGTCGGTGAACTGGTTGCACGACGGCTGGGTGAAGAGCCATCGCGCCATTTCCAAGATCCGCCAGCACATCCGCCTGCTCAACGCCGACACCGTGCGCGAAACCGGCAAGATGCTGTTCGAGCGCGAGCTGGCGCGCCACAGCCATATGCAGCCCAATCTGGGCGCGCTGGCGGAGAAGCTGGGCTACGACAAGCTGGAAGAAGTCTACGGCGCGCTGGGCCACGGCGAGCTGACCACGCGCGTGGTGTCCAACGCCATCGTCAGCTTCGCGCCGCCGCCGCCGGCGGACGTGGCGCCGGAAAGCCTGGTCAAGGCCAGCAAGGGCGGCCACGACGCCGGCGGCGTGCTGATCGAGGGCGTGGACAATCTGATGACGGTGCTGGCCAAGTGCTGCAAGCCGGCGCCGCCGGACGGGGTGATGGGTTTCGTCACCAAGGGGCGCGGCATTTCCATTCACCGCACCAGTTGCCTGACGCTGAAAAAGCTGTCGGTGGAAGCGCCGGAGCGGCTGATCGCCGCGGAATGGGGCGACCAGCGCAGCAGCGTGTTCCCCATCGACATCGAAATCATCGCGATGGACCGCCCCGGCCTGCTGCGCGACCTGTCCGACGTGCTGTCGCGCGAGAAGCTGAACCTGATCGGCGTCAACACCCTGTCGCGCGACACCCGCGCCCGCATGCGCTTCACCGTGGAGGTGCGCCAGGTGCAGGACATCAGCCGGGTGCTGTCGCGGATGATGGAGTTGAGTGGGGTGCAGGAGGCGCGGCGTTTATAGCGTGCCGCGGCCGAGTTTGCGTTGGCACAAGTTCACCGTCGCTGTGCATTGCTTTGACTTAAAGAAATTTTCATAATGGTTTTTTTGCGTCGCCGCCGGCCGGCGACGCGGAGGCTTTGGAACGCTGGGCGAGGCCCGGCCGTTCAATTTTGAAAGGTTTGCTAGCTCATGTCCGAACTGATCGCCGCGGCGCGCCGCGCCCTGTCCCTGATGGATCTCACCACGCTGAACGACGACGACACTAACGACAAGGTCGCCGCGCTGTGCCGCAAGGCCAAGAGCGAAGCCGGCACCGTGGCCGCGGTCTGCGTGTATCCGCGCTTCGTGCCCATCGCCAAGAAAACCTTGCGCGAGGCCGGCTGCCCCGAGGTCAAAGTGGCCACCGTCACCAACTTCCCGGCCGGCGACGAGGACATCGCCGTCGCGGTGGCGGAAACCCGCGCCGCGATCGCCTACGGCGCGGACGAGGTGGACGTGGTGTTCCCGTATCGCGCGCTGATGGCGGGCAACCGCGAGGTGGGCGCGCAACTGGTGGCGGCTTGCAAGGACGCCTGCGAGGGCAAGACGCTGAAAGTCATCATCGAAAGCGGCGAGCTGAAGGACGAGGCGCTGATCCGCGAGGCCAGCCTGATCTCCATCCAGGCCGGCGCCGACTTCATCAAGACTTCCACCGGCAAGGTGCCGGTGAACGCCACGCTGGAAGCGGCCGGCGTGATGCTGTCCGCCATCCGCGAAACCGGCGGCGCTTGCGGCTTCAAGGCCGCCGGCGGCGTGCGCACCGCGGCCGAGGCGGCGGAATACCTGGAGCTGGCCGAGCATCTGCTGGGCGCGGGCTGGGTGAGCGCCGAGCGCTTCCGTTTCGGCGCGTCCGGCCTGTTGGGCAATTTGCAGGCGGAAATCGAAGGGGGCGAGGTCAAGCCGATTAGCGGCTACTGATCGTTCGCTGTTTCATCGCCGCTGACAAAACCCCTGATGCCGCGTTGCACCGACTTGTCGTACTTTAGTACTGCCTGCGTCGGTGCGCCTTGCCTCAGGTGCGCTAAGCGGTTTTGTTAGCGGCTCTTAATTCTTGGCCGTGGCCCGGGTCCCGGCCATTATTTATTGCTCGCGGCGCGTTTCGCCGCGGCAGGCGCAAGGCAGGGAGAATGCCATGTTTTTGCCTCAGGAAATCATTCGCAAGAAACGCGACGGCCAGGCGCTGTCGCAACAGGACATCCAGCAGTTCGTCGCCGGCATCACCGACGGCAGCGTGGCGGACAGCCAAATCTCCGCGCTGACCATGGCGGTGTACTTCAACGGCATGGCTTTGGAGGAAAACGTGCACATGGCGCTGGCGATGCGCGACTCCGGCCGCCGCATGCAGTGGAGCGACCTCAATCTGCCCGGCCCGGTGGTGGACAAGCATTCCACCGGCGGCGTCGGCGACGTGGTGTCGCTGATGCTGGGGCCGATGGTGGCCGCCTGCGGCGGTTTCGTGCCGATGATTTCCGGCCGCGGCCTGGGCCATACCGGCGGCACGCTGGACAAGCTGTCGGCGATTCCCGGCTACAATCCCTTCCCCAGCCCGGACGAGTTCCGCCGCGTGGTCAAGGAAGTGGGCGTGGCCATCATCGGCCAGACCTCGGACCTGGCGCCGGCCGACCGCCGCGTCTACGCGGTGCGCGACGTGACCGCGACGGTGGAGTCGGTGGCGATGATCACCGCCTCGATTCTGTCCAAGAAACTGGCCGCCGGCCTGGATGCGCTGGTGATGGACGTGAAGGCCGGCACCGGCGCCTTCATGCCGACGATGGAGAAATCCGTGGAGCTGGCCGAGCGCATCGTCAAGGTGGGCAACGGCGCCGGCGTGGCCACCAGCGCGCTGATCACCGAGATGAGCCAGCCCTTGGCCTGGACCGCCGGCAACAGCATTGAAACCCGCGAAGCGGTGCGTTACCTGAAGGGCGACGAGCGCAATCCGCGGCTGCATGAAGTCACCATGGCGCTGTGCGCCGAGATGCTGGTGGTGGGCAAGCTGGCCAAGGACGAGGCCGAGGCGCGCGACAAGCTGCAAACCGCGCTGGACTCCGGCCGCGCCGCCGAGATCTTCGGCCGCATGGTGGCCGCGCTGGGCGGCCCCGCCGACTTCATGGAGAACTATGATTCCCATATGGCGGCCGCGCCCATCGTGCGTCCGGTGCTGGCCGAGCGCGCCGGCTTCGTCGGCGGCATGGACACCCGCGGCATCGGCATGGCGGTGTGCGCGCTGGGCGGCGGACGCCGCCTGCCCAGCGACGAGCTGGACTTCCGCGTCGGCCTGTCCCGCTTCGTCGAGCTGGGCCAGCGCATCGACGCCGGCGCGCCGCTGGCTTACATTCACGCGGCGGACGAAAACAGCTTCGCCGACGCGGAGCGCCGCCTGAAGGCGGCGATCCAACTGGCAGACGCGGCACCTTCCGCGCTGCCGCTGGTCTATCAGAAGATTCGCCAGCAGTAATCCCGGAGCGGCAATATGAAACGAGCCATCATTCTGATTCTGGACTCGCTGGGCATCGGCGCCGCCGCCGACGCCCCGCAGTTTGGCGACGCCGGCAGCAACACGCTGGGCCACATCGCCATGGAGGCGGCCGCCGGCCGCGCCAACGTCGGCCGTAGCGGCGCGCTGACGCTGCCCAATCTGTCCCGCATGGGCCTGGGCCACGCCTGCCGGCTGTCTTCCGGCTATTTCCCGGAAGGCATGGACCCGGCCGAGCCGGCGGCGGCCTACGGCTACGCCCGCGAGCTGTCCAGCGGCAAGGACACGCCGTCCGGCCACTGGGAAATCGCCGGCGTGCCGGTCTTGTTCGACTGGGGCTATTTCAGCGACCACGACAACAGCTTCCCGCCAGAACTGCTGGACGCCATCGTGGCCAAGGCGGAGCTGCCCGGCTATCTGGGCAACTGCCACGCCTCCGGCACCGAGATCCTGGACCGGCTGGGCGAGGAGCACATGAAGAGCGGCAAGCCCATCTTCTACACCTCGGCGGACTCGGTGTTCCAGATCGCCTGTCATGAAGAGACGTTCGGGCTGGAGCGGCTGTACCAATTGTGCAAGATCACCCGCGAGCTGCTGGAGCCGTACAATATCGGCCGCGTGATCGCGCGGCCCTTCGTCGGCGAAGGCAAGGGCCAGTTCGTGCGCACCGGCAACCGCAAGGACCTGGCGGTGGAGCCGCCGGCGACGACGGTGCTGGAAAAGCTGGCCAAGGCCGGCGGCGACGTGGTGTCCATCGGCAAGATCGCCGACATCTACGCCCATGTCGGCATCACCCACAAGCACAAGGCCACCGGCTTCGACCAGCTGTGGGACGCCACCCTGGGCGCGATGCGCGACCATGAGGAGCGGCCGGCCATCATCATGGCCAACTTCGTCGACTTCGACTCCAGCTACGGCCACCGCCGCGACACCGCCGGCTACGCCCGCGCGCTGGAGGAGTTCGACGCGCGGCTGCCGGAGGTGATGGCGGCGCTGGGCGACGACGATATCCTGATCCTGTCCGCCGATCACGGCTGCGATCCCACCTGGGAAGGCACGGACCATACCCGCGAACACATCCCGGTGCTGTGCTACGGCAAGAAGGTGCCGGCCGGTTCGCTGGGCGAGCGCGCCACTTTCGCCGACATCGGCCAGACCGTGGCGGCGCATCTGGGCCTGAGCCCTATGGATTACGGTCAGTCCTTCTTGTGAGGCGGGATTGAACGACGTTTACGCCCCGGCGCCTGCGCGCCGGGGCTCTTTTGAATCTGGAGACTAAAGACGATGGCGACACCGCATATCAACGCCCAGCCGGGCGATTTTGCCGAAACCGTGTTGATGCCCGGCGATCCGCTGCGCGCCAAAATGATCGCGGAAACCTTCCTGGAAGACGCCAAGCTGGTGACCACGGTGCGCAATGTATTCGGCTACACCGGCACCTACCAGGGCAAGCGCCTGTCGGTGATGGCCCACGGCATGGGCATTCCGTCCGCCAGCATCTACACCACCGAGCTGATCAAGGACTACGGCGTCAAGAACATCATCCGCATCGGCTCCTGCGGCGCGGTGACGCCCGACATCAAGCTGCGCGAACTGTTCGTCGCCATGGGCGCGTCCACCGACAGCAAGGTCAACCGCATGCGCTTCAACGACCACGACTACGCCGCCATCGCCGATTACGGCCTGCTGCGCACGGTGGTGGACGCCGCGGCGGAGCAGGGCAAGCCGGTGACGGTGGGCAATGTGTTCTCCGCCGACCTGTTCTACGGCGTGCAGCCGAATATGCTGGAAGTGCTGGACAAGATGCAGGTCAAGGTCATCGAGATGGAACTGGCCGGCATCTACAGCGTGGCCGCGCAATACGGCGCGCGCGCGGTGGGCATTCTGACCGTGTCGGACATCATCCCCACCGGCGAGGCCACCAGCGCCGAAGAGCGTCAGACCACCTTCCGCGACATGATGGAAGTGGCTCTGGCCGCGGCGATCAAGCTGTAAGCGTCCGCGGATTGTCGGACAGCGCGGCGGGGCCTGGGGCCCCGCCACCGCGCGGGCCAGCGGCAAAAGCGGCGCAAAAAACGATGCGGCCCCAAAGTTGTCTTGCAGTGCGATGGCGATTTTGTCCTTGATTTAACAGGGTCTTTCGCCGCATGTGACGTAAAAAGCCACGTTTTATAGTGCAATGCACAAAAAGCCTTGCAATGAAGCAAGTCTATGCAGATAATGAAACCTGCATCAGGACGTGGCATGCAAAGTGTGCGTTTTGGTGTTGTCTCCTCCATCCTCCTTCTTTAGGTGGAACTTGGCGCAACAAAGCAAGACGTTGCGCTTTTTTTTGTCCCGCCGCCGCCAAACTCCCCATTCCGCCTGCATTTTCCCCTCTGCGCGAGCATCGCCGCCCGGTCGCCGGATTTCTGTTGTCTCACAAGGGTTTGACAGCCGGATCGGGGCTGTAATAGAATCCGTAACTTTCAAGAATTACGATGGAAGAGTTCCATGAAGACCTTTTCTGCCAAGCCGCATGAGGTTAAACGCGACTGGTTTGTGGTCGATGCCAACGACAAGGTTTTGGGCCGCCTCGCCGCTGAGATCGCCCGTCGCCTGCGTGGCAAGCACAAGCCGGAATACACCCCGCACGTAGATACCGGCGATTTCATCGTCGTGGTCAACGTCGAGAAGCTGCGCGTTACCGGTGCCAAGGCACAAGACAAAAAGTACTACCGTCACTCCGGCTACCCGGGTGGTATCTACGAGCGCAGCTTCACCGAACTGCAAGACAAGTTCCCGGAGCGCGTTCTGGAAAAAGCCGTAAAAGGCATGCTGCCGAAGGGCCCGCTGGGTTACGCCATGATCAAGAAACTCAAGGTGTACTCCGGTTCCGAGCATCCGCACACTGCTCAACAGCCGAAAGTGCTGGAAATCTGATTTTAAGGCGTAGAAATGAACGGTAAATACTACTACGGCACCGGCCGTCGCAAGAGCTCCGTTGCTCGCGTGTTCATGCAAAAGGGCTCGGGCCAGATCATCGTCAACGGCAAGCCGGTTGATGAATATTTCGCTCGTGAAACCGGTCGCATGGTAATCCGCCAGCCGCTGGCACTGACCGAGAACCTCGAATCCTTCGACATCAAGGTGAATGTTGTCGGCGGCGGCGAAACCGGCCAAGCCGGCGCGATCCGTCACGGCATCACCCGCGCTCTGATCGACTTCGACACCGCTCTGAAGCCGGCTCTGTCCGCTGCTGGTTACGTGACCCGCGACGCTCGTGAAGTTGAGCGTAAAAAAGTCGGCCTGCGCAAAGCTCGCCGCGCCAAGCAGTTCTCCAAGCGTTAATTCGCCGGATTCTGTTTTCAAGAAAACCGCCTGCTTCGTCAGGCGGTTTTTCTTTGCCCGTCGTTTTCCCGCTTTCCCCCTTTCGTATTGCAAGGCAGCATCGCAGTGCCTACACTGTCGTTTTTGCGACGCGGTTTTATATAAAGGAATGGGCATGATCAAGGTGGGAATCGTCGGGGGCACCGGCTACACGGGTGTCGAACTGCTGCGTTTGCTGGCCGGCCATCCGTCGGCGCGCGTGAGCGCGGTCACCTCGCGCAAGGAAGCCGGCATGAAGGTGGCCGACATGTTTCCCAGCTTGCGAGGCCGCATCGATCTGGCCTTCTCCACTCCCGACCAAGCCCGGCTGCAGGACTGCGATGTGGTGTTTTTCGCCACACCCAACGGCATTGCGATGAATGAGGCGCGCGAACTGCTGGCCGCCGGGGTGCGGGTAGTGGATCTGGCCGCCGATTACCGGATCCAGGACGTCGCCGAATGGGAAAAATGGTACGGCATGAGCCACGGTTCGCCGGATTTGGTGGCCGAAGCGGTGTACGGCTTGCCGGAAATCAATCGCGAGGCCATCCGCGGCGCGCGGCTGGTGGCGAACCCGGGTTGCTATCCGACCGCGGTGCAACTGGGTTTTCTGCCTTTGATCGAAGCCGGAGCGGTGGAGCTGTCCAGCCTGATCGCCGACTGCAAGTCCGGCGTGTCCGGCGCCGGACGCAAGGCGGAGGTGGGCGCCTTGCTGGCCGAGGCCGGGGATTCCTTTAAAGCTTACGGCGTGGCCGGCCACCGCCATCTGCCGGAAATCCGCCAGGGCCTGGGCCGGGCGGCCGCGCAGCCGGTGGGCCTGACCTTTGTCCCGCATCTGACGCCGATGATACGCGGCATTCACGCCACGCTGTACGCGCGCTTGAAGGCGGACGTCGACGTGCAGGCGCTGTTCGAGCGCCGTTACGCCGGCGAAGCCTTCGTCGACGTGTTGCCGGCCGGCAGCCATCCGGAGACGCGTTCGGTGCGCGGCGCCAACGTCTGCCGCATCGCCGCGCACAGGCCGCAGGGCGGCGAGGTGGTGGTGGTGTTGTCGGTGATAGACAATCTGGTCAAGGGCGCTGCCGGCCAGGCGGTGCAGAACATGAACCTGATGTTCGGGCTGCCGGAGCGGGCCGGTCTGGACATCGTTCCCTTGCTGCCTTGAGACAGCCGCGCATGCGCGGAAAGAACTAGTTCGCTTGAAGACTCGCCATCGGCCCCAATATCCGACTAAAATAGTGGGTGAATGCCGCTCTGCCGGCTTTAGAAGGGGTTTGAGAAACCGCAGCGCGCACGCAGCCAGGCCGCTAGCGGACCGTTGGCGGGTTCTCAAGGCCCCGGAACTGAATTGCGAGGTTTGACATGACTACTGCTGCAACTGAAATGCCGTCCCCGATCAACTTCAGCGCAAGCGCTTGTTCCAAGGTGCAGGAGCTGATCGCCGAGGAAGGCAATCCCGATCTGAAACTGCGCGTCTTCGTTACCGGCGGCGGCTGCTCCGGCTTCCAGTACGGTTTCACATTTGACGAAATCGCAAATGAAGACGATACCGCTATAGAGAGACAAGGCGTGACCTTCCTGGTGGATCCGATGAGCTACCAGTACCTGGTCGGCGCTGAAATCGATTATCAGGAAAGCCTGGAGGGCTCCCAGTTCGTGATCCGCAATCCGAACGCCACCACCACCTGCGGTTGTGGTTCGTCGTTCTCGGTGTGATCCGGACGCGGTAGAATACAGGCTCGGGCTTTTGCCCGGGCCTTTTTTATGGGGACAACAAAATGAATAAGCTGCCACCCGTCGTCTTGCCGAAGATCGAATTCACCCGTGAATTCGCGTTTAGCGATGCCGACTTCGAACGCATTCGCAAACTGATCTACAAGGAAGCGGGCATTTCGTTGAACCCGTCGAAGAAAGACATGGTTTACGGCCGCCTGGTGCGTCGCATCCGCGAGCTGAAGCTGCCCGGCTTCGCCGCCTACGTCGACTTCCTGGAGTCGATCAGCGGCAAGCGCGAGTTCGAACAGTTCGTCAACGCGCTGACCACCAATCTGACTTTCTTCTTCCGCGAAGAGCACCATTTCCCGCTGCTGGCCGAGCATCTGAAGAAGAAGGGGAGCGGCGGAGAGCTGGCGATCTGGTGCGCGGCCTCGTCCACCGGCGAAGAGCCGTATTCGCTGGCGATCACCGCCTTGGAGGCGGTGCCGGGCGCGCGCATCAGCGTGCTGGCCACCGATCTGGACACCAGCGTGCTGGAAACCGGACGCAAGGGCATTTACGCCGCGGACAAGGTGGCGCGCCTGCCGCCGGGCTACGCCGCCAAATACTTCGACAAGCAGCCGGACGGCAGCTTCCAGGCCAAGGCCCAGCTGCGCAATATGATCACCTTCCAGCGCTTGAATCTGGTGGAGACGAACTGGTCGGTCAAGCGCCAGTTCGACGCCATTTTCTGCCGCAACGTAATGATTTATTTCGATCGCGATACCCAGTTCGGCGTGCTCAAGCGTTTTGCGCCGCTGTTGAAGCCGGACGGCCTGCTATTCGTCGGCCATTCCGAGAATTTCTATTTCGCGTCGGATTATTTCCATCTGCGCGGCAAGACGGTTTACGAGCACGCGAAGAAGCCATAAGGGTGGATCGCGGCTGGTAAAGCCAATGGGCAAGCGGGTCTTGCCCATTGGCTTTTGTGGAGAGTCGATGCGAGTAGTTGTGTTGGGCGCCGGCGTCATCGGCGTGTCCACCGCCTGGTTTTTGGCGGAGAAGGGCCACCAAGTGGTGGTGGTGGACCGCGCCAGCGGCGCGGCGAGAGAAACCAGTTTCGCCAACGGCGGCCAGATTTCGGTCAGCCAGTCCGAGCCTTGGGCCAATCCGCGCGCGCCGTGGCGGGTGTTGCGCTGGCTGCTGCGCGACGACGCGCCCTTGCTGTTCCGGCCGCGGCTGGACACGCGGCAATGGCGCTGGGGCCTGGATTTCCTGCGCGAATGCCTGCCTGGGCGCAGCGAGCGCAATATGCGCCAGATGGTGGCGCTGGGCCTGTACAGCCGCGATACGCTGCGCGGTTTGCGCCAGGAGCTGGGCATAGACTACCAGCAGTTGCAGCGGGGCATCCTGACCCTGCTGTTCTCCGACGCCGAACTGGCCCAGGCCCGCGCGGGCTGCGCGCAGCTGCGAAAGCTGGGCGTGGAGAAAAGCCTGCTGACGCCGTTGCAGGCGCTGGAGCGGGAGCCGGCCCTGGCGCGCATCCTGCCCGAACTGAGCGGCGCCTGCTGGAGCCCGGACGACGAATCCGGCAATGTGCATCTGTTCACCGTCGCGCTGGCCCAGGCCTGCGCGCTGCGCGGGGTGGAGTTCCGCTTCCAGACCCGGATCAACGCCTTGGAGCGCGTGGACGACGCGGTGAGCGGGGTGTCGGTCACCACCGCCGACGGCGCGTACGAGCGCATCGAGGCCGACGCCTACGTATTGGCGCTGGGCGCTTATTCCCCGTTGCTGGCGGCGCAGGCCGGCTTGCGCCTGCCGGTGTATCCGGCCAAAGGCTATTCCGCCACGCTGCCGATTCTGGACGCCGCCGCCGCGCCGCTGACCAGCATTACCGACGAAGCCCACAAGGTGGTGGTGTCGCGGCTGGGCGACGAGCTGCGCATCGCCGGCACCGCCGAGCTGTCCGGCTATTCCACGCATTTGGAGCCGCGGCGTTGCGATTTGCTGCTGCAGCGCGGCCGCGCCTTGTTCGGCGACGCCTGCGACTGGGAGCGCGCGCGTTTCTGGAGCGGCCTGAGGCCGGCCACGCCGGGCAATGTGCCGCTGATCGGCCCCAGCCGGCTGCGGCGCTTGTATCTGAACACCGGTCACGGGACCTTGGGCTGGACCGAGGGCGCCGGTTCCGGCCGCGCGCTGGCGGAGATCGTCAACGGCGACACGCCGGCGCTGGATTTCGCGTTCTGCCGCGCTTGAGCGATAGGTTGAACTGAAGCGAGCCGATGCCCGGCGCATGGTAAAATCGCGCCGATTCGGATTCCCATCGTCCGCCGTCGGCGGGCCAAGCCATTCATTTCCAGGAAAAATCGTCATGCGTATCGGAACGCCGCAAAGTCGCAGTGCCGTCAGGGTGATGTTGTTGGGCAGCGGGGAGCTGGGCAAGGAGGTGGTAATCGCCTTGCAGCGGCTGGGCGTGGAAACCATCGCCGTGGACCGCTACGCCGGCGCGCCGGCGATGCAGGTGGCCCACGCCAGCCACGTGATCGACATGTCGGACGCCGCGGCCTTGCGCCGGCTGGTGGAGCAGCTGCGGCCGCATCTGATCGTGCCGGAGATCGAGGCCATCGCCACCGAAGAATTGCTGCGCATCGAGGCGGACGGCCTGGCCGAGGTGATTCCCACCGCGCGCGCCGCCCATCTGACGATGAACCGCGAAGGCATCCGCCGGCTGGCGGCGGAAGAGCTGGGCCTGCCCACTTCGCCGTACGCGTTCGCGTCCAGTCTGGAAGCGCTGCAAGCCGCCATCGACGACGGCATCGGCTACCCCTGCCTGGTGAAGCCGGTGATGTCGTCCAGCGGCAAGGGCCAGTCGCTGCTGCGCGGGCCGGAGGACGTGGCCAAGGCCTGGCAATACGCCGCCAGCAGCGGCCGGGTGGACAAGGGCAGGGTGATCGTCGAGGGCTTCATCGATTTCGATTACGAAATCACCCAGTTGACCGTGCGCGCGGCGGACGGCGCGGGCGGCATCGCCACGCATTTCTGCGCGCCGGTCGGCCATCTGCAGCGCAGCGGCGATTACGTGGAGAGCTGGCAGCCGCAGCCGATGAGCGAGCTGGCCTTGCTGCGCGCGCGCGAAGTGTCCAAGGCGGTGACCGACGCGCTGGGCGGCCGCGGCCTGTTCGGCGTCGAGCTGTTCGTCAAGGGCGATCAGGTATGGTTCTCCGAAGTGAGTCCGCGGCCGCACGACACCGGCCTGGTGACGCTGGCGACCCAGCGCTGGTCCGAGTTCGAACTGCACGCGCGCGCCATCCTGGGCCTGCCGGTGGACGCGACGATGTTCAGCGCCGGCGCGTCGGCGGTGATCTACGGCGGCCTGGACGAGGCCGGCATCGTTTTCGACGGCGTGGACGAGGCCCTGCGGGTGCCGGGCGCGGACCTGCGTCTGTTCGGCAAGCCGGAAAGTTATTTGAAGCGCCGCATGGGCGTGGCCCTGGCCACGGCGGAGACGGTGGAACAGGCTCGCGAGCGGGCCAGAACAGCGGCCGCGCTGGTGCGGCCGACGACGGGGAATGAAGCGTGAGCGATGAAGTGCGGGAAATGACGCCCTATCAATTATTGGGCGGCGAAGGCGTGGTGCGTTGGTTGAGCGACCGTTTTTACGACATCATGGACAGCGATCCGGCGGTCAAGCCGCTGCGCGACATGCATCCGCAGGACCTGGCCGGCTCGCGCCAGAAGCTGTTCATGTTCCTGTCCGGTTGGCTGGGCGGCCCGTCTTTATACATGGAGGCCTTCGGCCATCCGCGGCTGCGCATGCGCCATATGCCGTTCGCGGTGGACGAGGCGGCGCGCGATCAGTGGATGTCCTGCATGCGCCGCGCGGTGGACGAGCTGGTGGCCGAGGATTGGCTGAAGCAAAAGCTGATCGAGGCCTTCCACAACACCGCCGACTTCATGCGCAATCAATAAAAAACTTGCGGCCGGCGCGCCAATGTCCATGATGAGAGAAGGTTCTCGCATTTCATCCGGCGGAGATGGAGCGCATGGCATGCAAGCTGTTGATGTTGTGGCTGGGACTGGCGGTGTGCGCGGGCGCCATGGCGACGTGTTTGCCGCAAGCCTGGGCTTGCGCCTCTCCGGCCGACGCGGGGGCCAAAGCCCTTCCTCGGGACGTCGACAGGGACATCACCCTAGGCGGGCTGCGCTTTGAGCGCGAAGCGGTCAGCAACCGCCTGTCCTTGTCCCCGGTGCTGGACCTGAACAAGCAAGCGCAACTGTCCTTGCGTTTGACGCCCAAGCAGTTCGGCCTGCGCTTGAAAGTGAACACCGACTGAGACCGGGCGCAAGGCCCGGCGCCGCTTCAGCTCCCGGGCGGAGGCGGAATCGAATAGGTGCCGGTGACGTGGGCCACCGGCTCTTCCAGCCCCGCAGACAGCAGCAAGACTTCCCCCACCGCCAGCCGTTTGCCCAGCTTCAGGATGCGGCCTTCCGCGATCACGTCCGCCGGCGGCGGCTTGCGCAGGAAGTTGATGTTGAGGCTGGTGGTCACCGCCAGTTCCACTCGACCTATCATGCCCAGCACCACCGCGTACAGCGTGGCGTCGGCCAGCGCCATCAAGGCGGGCCCGGCTATGGTGCCGCCCGGCCGGATCAGGTCCGGGTTGAAATGCATGCGCAGCACCGCGCCGCCGTCGGCGATGGATTCGGTCCGGATGCCGAACAGGCGGACCAGGGGCAGCTCCTGATCGATCAGGCTCTGGAATTCCGGGACGGATAGGCGAGGCATGGGGCGCTCCGGCGCTGTGACCTTGACATCATCGAGCGCCGGGGCGCGGGCGTCAATGCCCGGCGGCTTGGGCTCAGCGCGGGCGGTGGCCGCGTTCGATCAGCACGCCGACGCGTTTGACGCCGGGCAGGATGCCCAGCTTGGTGACCGAGACGCGGGCCCAGGGCGCGCCGAAGTCCTCGCGGATCACCTTGGCGATGTATTCCGCCAGCGCCTCCAGCAGCAGGAAGTGCTGCTCCGACAGCGCCTTGCGCAGCCGCTCCACCACCACGCCGTAGTGTATGGTGTCGCCGATATTGTCGCTGTGACAGGGCGCTTCGCTGGGAATGCCGATTTCCAGGTCGATTTCAATGGTTTGCGGGGCTTTCCGCTCCCATTCGTAGACACCGATAATGGTGTCGGCGCGCACTTCGCGCAGGAATATGATGTCCATCAGTTTGTCTGGGAGTTGGGGTTTGCCGCCCGATACCGTAAAATCCGAAGCCTTCTATTCTAATGGATACACCATGACCACGACAGCTTTTGCCTTTGTTGTTGCGGCCTACCTGATCGGCTCGCTCTCTTTCGCGGTGATTGTCAGCAAGGCCATGGGCATGGCCGACCCGCGCAGTTACGGTTCCGGCAACCCCGGCGCCACCAATGTGCTGCGCAGCGGCAAGAAGCTGGCGGCGGCGCTGACCTTGCTCGGCGACGGGGTCAAGGGCTGGGTGGCGGTGGCGCTGACCGCCTGGTTCGGACCGCAGTACGGGCTGGGCGAGCAGGCGATCGCGATGTCGGCGCTGGCGGTGCTGATCGGCCACATGTGGCCGGTGTTCTTCGGCTTCAAGGGCGGCAAGGGCGTGGCCACCGCGGTGGGCGTGCTGCTGGGCTTCAGCCCGTGGCTGGCGCTGGCGGCGCTGGCCACCTGGCTGTTCGTCGCCTTCGTGCTGAAGATTTCCTCGCTGTCCGCCCTCATCGCCTGCGTGCTGACGCCGGTGTACGCCTATTTCATCGTCGGGCCGCAGAGCGTTTACTTCGGCAGCTGCATCGTCATCGCCATTCTGGTGGTGCATCGCCACAAGTCCAATCTGATCAAGCTCTTGACCGGTCAAGAGGACAAGATAGGCGGCAAGAGCTCGGACAAGAGCTCCTCCTGAGCTTGGCTCCGCCAATGAAAAGGCCGTCGCTTGCGACGGCTTTTTGTTTTGGCGCGGCTCGGATCAGCCGTCGGACAGCACCCGCAGGTGAGCGGCCACGCTGCGGCCCAGCGCAGACAGGTCGTAACCGCCTTCCAGCACCGAGACCACGCGGCCGTCGGCGTAGAGATCGGCGATCTGCATCAGGTGGCGGGTCACCCACTCGTAATCGGCCTCCACCAGCCCCAGCGAACCCATATCGTCTTCGCGGTGCGCGTCGAAGCCGGCGGAGATGAACAGGATCTGCGGCTGGAAGTCATGCAATAGCGGCAGCCAGACCGTCTCCACCGCTTCGCGGAACTCGCGGCCGCCGCTGCCTGCCTTCAGCGGCACATTGTGCATGTTGGGGCCCAGCGGCGCGTCGCCGCAATAGGGGTAGAACGGATGCTGGAAGACGGACACCATCAGCACCCTGGGATCGTCGCGCAGGATTTCCTCGGTGCCGTTGCCGTGATGGACGTCGAAGTCGATCACCGCCACCCGTTCGAACTGATAGTGGGACAGCGCGTGGGTGACGCCGATGGCCAGATTGTTGAAGAAACAGAAGCCCATCGCCTTGCCGCTTTCGGCGTGGTGGCCGGGCGGGCGCACCGCGCAGAAGGCGTTGGGCGCCTTGTCCTCGGCCACCAGCTCCACCGCCTTGACCACGGCGCCGGCGGCGCGCCGCGCGGCTTGCAGCGTGCCGGCGGACATCGCGGTGTCCGGGTCCACGCGAAAAGTGCCTATGCTGGGAGAGCAGGATTCCAGATATTCGAGATAGTGCGGCGGATGCACGCGCGCCAACTGCTGTTCGGTGACTTCCGGCGCTTCGATCTCCTGCAGCCCGTCCAGAATCTGCGAGGCCATCAGCTGGTCGCGGATGGCGATCAGGCGCTCCGGGCATTCCGGGTGGCCCACGCCCATATTGTGCTGCAGACACTCGGGGTGGGTGATGTAGGCGGTGAGCCCTGAGCGTTGCAAGCGATTTTTCAGCCAGGTCAACACGTGCGATTCCTTGTTGCGTACAATGGGCGCGGGATATGTGATATCGATAAATAGTGCGCGTAAGCGGGTGCAAATGCAATCTCTCTCCATTGCGTATCGTCAACTGAATCAGCTGATCCTGGGCAAGCCGCAGGCGATTCGCCTGGCCTTGACCTGCTTGATCGCCCGAGGCCATTTGCTGATCGAGGACGTGCCCGGCGTGGGCAAGACCACGTTGGCCCATGGTCTGGCCGGCGTGCTGGGCCTGGAATATCGTCGGGTGCAGTTCACCAGCGATCTGCTGCCCTCGGACATCCTCGGCGTCAACATCTACCAGCGCGACTCTTCTTCCTTCCACTTTCATCAAGGCCCGGTGTTTTCGCAGGTGCTGCTGGCCGACGAGATCAACCGCGCCTCGCCCAAGGTTCAGTCCGCCTTGCTGGAGGCGATGGAGGAGCGCCAGGTTTCGGTGGACGGCGCCACCTATCCCTTGCCCGAGCCCTTCTTCGTCATCGCCACCCAGAACCCGGCGGAACAGGCCGGCACCTTCCCCTTGCCGGAGTCGCAGCAGGACCGTTTCCTGATGCGCATCTCGCTGGGCTATCCGCCGCGCGAGGCCGAGCTGGCCTTGCTGCAGGGCGAGGACCGTCGCCAGTTGCTGGCCAAGCTGGTGCCGGCCTTGCGTCCCGGCGAATTGATCGCGCTGCAGCGCCAGGCCGCGCAGCTGACGGTCAGCCCGGCCTTGGCCGGCTATGTGCTGGCCTTGGTCGAGGCCACGCGCCGGGACAGCCGCTTCGCCTCGGGGCTGAGCCCGCGCGCCGGCCTGGCGCTGGCGGCGGCGGCGCGCGCCTGGGCCTTGCTGGAAGGGCGCGATCACGTGCTGCCGGAGGACGTGAAGGCGGTCTTCCCCAGCGTGGCCGGCCATCGCCTGCTCGGCGGCAACGGCGGCGACGCCGCCAGCGGGCTGCTCGCCCATGTTCCCATTCCTTGACCCGCGCCGCCGGCTGCGGCGATGGATGCTGCGCCGCGCGACGCCCCAGCCGCATTGCCGGCTGGAGCAAAACCGCATTTATCTGCTGCCCACCCGCTTCGGCCTGACGCTGGGCCTGGTGGCGCTGGCGGTGTGGATAGGCGCCTTGAACTACGACGTCAGCCTGGCCTACGCGCTGTCGTTTTGGGTGGCCGGCTTGCTGCTGGTGGCGGTGCTGCTGGCTTACCGCCAGTTGGCCGGCCTGCAGTTGCGCGCGCTGGACGCGGAGCCTGTCTTCGCCGGCGACGCCGCGCGTTTCCGCGTGTTGCTGCGGCATGAGGACGACGGCGAGCGTCAACTGAGCCTGGCGCTGGAAGACGGCGCGGAAACCCGGATTGACCGCCTGCCCGGCGGGGAGGAGTTCGAGCTGCTGCTGAGCGTTTGCGGCAGCCGGCGCGGCTATATGGCCTTGCCGGCCTGTCAGGTCTGGAGCGAGGCGCCGTTCGGTCTGGTGCGCGCCAGCGCCTGGGTCAGGCTGACGGCCCAGGCGCTGTTGTTTCCCGCGCCCTTGCAGGACGGCCAGCGCGGCCGCAGCCTGGGCGGCGGCGATCAGCCCAGCGATCAGCCGGGCGAGGAAGAGGACTTCTCCCATCTGGACGCGTATCGCGTCGGGGATTCGCCGCGCCGCATCGCCTGGAAGGTGCTGGCGCGCCGCGGCGCGCTGGTCAGCAAGCAATTCGCCGGGGAAGGGCGCGCCGGCTTGCTGGCTTTGGACTGGCAGGATTACGGCCGCGGCGGCGACGTGGAGCTCAAGCTGTCGCGTTTGGCCTGGCGCGTCGAGCAGTGCGAGCGCCTGCGTCAGCCTTATGTGTTGAAGCTGCCGACACGCAGCGTGGGCCCGCAGCCGCAGCAGCGCTTGTTGGCGCTGACGGCCTTGGCCTTGTACCTGGAGCGCGGCGATGAGCGTTCCTGAGCGCGGCAGGACCTGGCCGGCGCTGGCGGCGGTGGCCTTGAGCGCCGCGCCGCTATGGCTGCATCTGCCGTTCTGGCTGGTCGCCCTGGCCTTCGCCTTGTTGCTGGGCAAGGCGGTCCTGGTCTGGCGGGGCCGGGCGCCTCCGGCCTTCTGGTGGTTGCTGCCGCCCTTGCTCCTGGCCGCCTGGCTGTGCTGGCGCACGCTCGGCACCCTGGTGGGGCGCGAGGGCGGCGTCGGCATTTTACTGCTGCTGCTGGGCTTCAAGGCGCAGGAGTGCGCGCAGCAGCGGGACTGGCGGGTGTTGATCGCGCTGGGGGTGTTTCTGGCGGCCATGCCCTTGCTGTTCGATCAGTCGCCGGCGGCGGCGGTCTGGCTGGCTTTGAGCCTGTTGGCGCTGACCGGCGCGATGGCGGCGCTGGAGGGCGCGCCGTGGCGCGGCAGCCTGCGTTCGGCCGCGTCGGCGCTGGCCCTGGCGCTGCCCTTGATGCTGGTCTTGTTCGTGGTCATGCCGCGCTTGTCCGGTCCGCTGTGGAGCATGCCCAGCGAACCGGGCAGACAGGCGGTCAGCGGCTTGGGCGACAGTCTGGAGCCGGGCAGCGTCAGCCAGCTGATTTTGAGCCGGGAGCCGGCTTTTTCCGTGGTGTTCCCGCAGCGCTCGCCGCCGCGGGCGCAGATGTACTGGCGGGTCTTGCTGCTGGACCGTTTCGACGGCAGCCGCTGGAGCGGCGGCGAGACGCGCGGCGCGGCTGCGGAGGGCGTCAGCGGCGGCGACACGGTGGAGTATGCGATCACGCTGGAGCCGGACAAGGGGCGTTTGCCGGCGCTGGATGTGCCGCAGCTGGGCGAGGACGCGTCGCGATTGCGATACGGCATGGTGCTGCGCGGAGACGGCAAGGACAGGAGGACTCAGCGGTTTTACGCCGTCAGCCGGCTCGGCGCGAGCTATCGGGCGGCTTTGTCCGACGCCGAGCGCGCGTTTTACCTGCGCTTGCCGCCCGGCAATCCCCGCGCGCGCGCCTGGGCGCGGGAGCTGGCGGCGCGCGGGGAGGGCGCTTTCGCGCAGGCCGCCTTGCAGGCCTTCCAAAGCCAGGGCTTTCGCTACACGCTGAATCCGCCGCTGCTGGACCGGCAAGACGAGATCGATCAATTCCTGTTTTCCAGCCGGCAAGGCTTTTGCGAGCATTACGCGTCGGCATTGGCGTTCCTGGCGCGGGCCGCGGGCATGCCGGCGCGGATTGTCGTTGGCTATCAGGGCGGCGAATACAATCCGGTGGGGCGTTTCTGGCAGGTGAAGTCGTCCGACGCGCACGCCTGGGTCGAGATCTGGCTGGCGGAGAGCCGGCAATGGCTGCGCGTCGATCCCACCGGCGCGGTGGCGCCGTTGCGGCTGGCGGACGGCGCGGAGCAAAGCGTGCCGGCCTTGAGGGAGCGCGGGGTGGCGGGTTTGCCGCCGGCCTGGCTGCGCGATTTGCGCCAGAACTGGCAGGCGGCGGGCTTCGCCTGGCAGCAATGGGTGGTGGGCTACGACGCCGCGCGGCAGCGGAACGTGTTTCAACGCTTGGGGCTGGGCGAGAGCGTGAGCGCGGCCAGCGTGTTGCGGGCTTTGTTGGTCGGCGTCTTGCTGGCGGCCCTGCCCTTGGCTTGGTGGTGGCGGCGGGGCCGCGGGCGAGAGGAGCCGCTGACGCGGGGCTGGAGGCTGCTGTTGGCCGAGCTGCGTCGGCGCCGGATCGAGGCGGGCCCATGCGACGGGCCGTTGGAGCTGTTGCGCCGCGCCAAGCCGGGGCTGGCGGAGGCGGAATACCGGCAGTTGAAGGCGCTGGTGCAGGATTACGTGGCTTTGCGCTATCGCGCGCGCGAGGTGGACGCCGCCCGGCAGCGGGACTGGCTGCGCCGCAGCCGCCGTTTCCGGCTGGCGCGCAAATGACGAAGCCCCCGGGGGACCGGGGGCTGCTGGCGGCCGACGCTGCCGCGGCTTACAACAGGAAGTCCTTGGAGATGCCCTTGCGGCGCAGGATGCGGCGCAACTGCTCCAGGCCCTCGATCTGGATCTGGCGCACGCGTTCGCGGGTCAGGCTCAGCGCGGCGGCCAACTCCTCCAGCGTGCAGATCTCGTAGCCGTTCAGACCGTAGCGGCGCTCGATCACCAGTTTCTGCTTCTCGTTCAACTGGCCCAGCCATTCGTGGACGAAGTGCTCCAACTGGCTGTTGTGCAACTGGATTTCCGGCTCGTCATGCTGCTCGTCCGGGATGGACTCGCCGATCGACAGCATCGGGTCGATGTCCAGCGGCGCGTCCAGCGAGGCCATGCGCTCGTTGAGGTTCATCACCTTGCGCACATCGTCCACCGGCTTGCCCACCAGGTGGGCGATTTCGTCCAGCGTCGGCTCGCGGCCGATCTGGCTTTCCAGGTGGCGCGAAGCGCGCAGATAGACGTTGAGTTCCTTGATCACGTGCACCGGCAGGCGGATGGTGCGAGATTGGTTCATGATGGCGCGTTCTATGCTCTGGCGTATCCACCAGGTGGCATAGGTGGAGAAGCGGAAGCCGCGCTCCGGATCGAACTTCTCCAGCGCGTGCATCAGACCGATATTGCCTTCCTCGATCAGATCCAGCAGCGCCAGGCCGCGGTTGATGTAATGCTTGGCGATGTTCACCACCAGCCGCAGATTGTGCTCGATCATCTTCTGCCGCGCTTCGAACTCTCCAGCCACCACGCGGCGGGCCAGAGCCAGTTCTTCCTGCGGCGTCAGCAGGGCGTTGTTGCCGATATCGTTGAGGTAGATTTGGGTGACGTCGGCAACTTCTTCGTATACCGGCTGCGCTTCGCCGACTTCCTCTGCCTCCACTTCGGCAACGGCTTCCTCATTGCTTTCCTCGTCGAGAATTTCTTGCTCTTCGAGAATGTCGAGTTCGCTACTCATGTTCTACCCCCGTCTCTTTCTGATCCTGGACGGGGGCCCCGGCCGCCCGTCAGGACTTATGGTCAAGGTACTGCATCGGATCCACCGGCTTGCCGAGGCGGCGGATTTCAAAGTGCAGTTTCACTTGGTCGGCGTCGGAATTGCCCATTTCGGCAATCTTCTGCCCTCGCTTGACAGACTGGCCCTCCTTTACGAGCAACTGACTATTGTGGGCGTAGGCCGACAGGAAGGATTTATTGTGCTTGATGATGATCAGCTTGCCGTAGCCACGCAGGCCGGTGCCGCTGTACACCACTTTGCCGTCTCCCGCCGCCAACACCGGCTGGCCGCTGCGGCCGCTGATGTCTATGCCCTTGCTGCTATCGGAATAGCCCCGGATCATCTTGCCTTCGGTCGGCCACAGCCACGGCACCGCGTCTTCGTCCGTTTTCGCCGCCGGCTTGCTGGCCTCGGGCTTGCTGGACGGCGTCGCCGCCGGGGCTTCGGCCTTGGCCGGAGCGCTTGCCGCCGCCGGCGCGCCGGCGGAGCTGATCGGAGCTTGAGCGTTTTTGTTGTTGCCCGGTCCTCCCTCGCTCTGGGCGGACAGGGTTTTTGCTGCTTCTGCGCTGTAAGGCAGTTTCAGGGCTTTGGGGTAGGCCTTGACACCGCCAGCTTGGACAGTTGCGCTTTCCACCGGCGCGCTTGGCTGGGCCGGCGCGGCGGCCGCCGTCGGCTGACCGGCGCTGGTCGCCGCGGGGACGTCGTCGCCGGGCGGGGTCAAGCGCAATACTTGTCCTACTTTGATATTGTTGTCCGGCAGGTTGTTCCAGGCCGCGACATCCTTGTATTTCAGGCCGTTGTTCAGAGAGATGCGGAACAGGTTCTCCCCCGGCTGAACCACATGGGTCTTTTCTTTTGTTGTTGCGCCCGCCGCCGAGGCGGAGCCTATCGGCGCGGCGGACACTCCTCCGTTATCCTGGTACGGCGTGGTCACCGCCGCACTGTTGCCGGTGGTCGCGACGGGCGCCGAAGGCGGCGCGCTGCGGGTGACTGCCGGCGTTGCGCTTTCCACGGGGGCCGGCTGCTGGGCGATGCTGCTGCATCCGCTCAGGGCGATGCCGATCGAGGCCGTGAATATATATGCATAGCTGCAATGCATTTTTAGCATACTTTTGTTTTTTATAGTCTGTTTAAGTGATTTGATAAATTGTCGGACAAAGAAACTGTTGTGTTTTTGCAGTTTTAACTGCGTCCGGCAAGCAAGGGTACGAACTTCACCGGGTCCAGCCGGCTTTTCTGCAGGCCTTGCGCGGTTTTCTCTATCAGCCACAAGTACTGTTCCTCTTCGCCTATCGGCATGATCATGCGGCCGCCGTCGTTGAGTTGTTCGACCAGGGCCTGGGGAATGTTGCGCGCGGCGGCGGTCATGATGATGCCGTCGAAGGGCGCGGCCTCGGCCAGGCCGAAATGGCCGTCGCCGTGAACCAGGCGGGCGTGCACCAGCTTGGCGGCGCGCAAATTGCGTCTGGCTTTGTCAAGAATGGCGCCCAAGCGTTCAATGGAGTAGACCTCGGCTCCGGTCTTCAGCAGCACCGCTGTCTGGTAGCCGCAGCCGGTGCCGATCTCCAGCACCTTGCCCGGTTTCTTGCCATTCAACAGGATTTCCGTCATCCGCGCCACGGTGAAGGGCTGGGAGATGGTCTGGCCGTGTCCTATGGGCAGGGACACGTCGTCATAGGCGCGGGTGGCCAGCGCCTGGTCCACAAACAGATGACGCGGCACGTCCGACATCGCGGTCAGCACGCGCTCGTCGGCCACGCCGTTCTGGCGCAGGCGCTCGACCATGCGGCGTCGGGTGCGGTCGGAAAGCATGCCGTAGGCCGGCTGGCCCGGCGTCAGCTGTGGTGTAGCCATGTCTTGATTCCGTCTAGTTGGCCGTAGGCGGTTAAATCCAGCATCAGCGGCGTCACTGAAATGTCGTTGTTGGCCAGCGCGCCGAAGTCCGTGCCCGCGCCGGCGTCCTGCACATTGCCGACCGGTCCTACCCAGTATATCGTCTCGCCGCGCGGATTCTGAGACTTGATCACCGGCTGCGCGCAGTGGCGGCGGCCCAGGCGGGTAACGGTCAACTGGCCCAGCGCTTCCGGAGCGATGTCGGGCACGTTGACGTTGAGCAGCACCGGCTCGCGGAAGGGGTTGCGCTTGCAGCGTTCCACCAGTTGATCGACGACCAGGCCGGCGCTGGCGAAGTGCTGGCCGCTATAGCCGGCCAGCGACACCGCGATGGAGGGGATGCCCAGCATGAAGCCTTCGGTGGCGGCGGCCACGGTGCCGGAGTACAAGGTGTCGTCGCCCATATTGGGGCCGTGGTTGATGCCGCTGAACACCATGTCCGGCTTGAAGTCCAGCATGCCGGTCACGGCGAGGTGCACGCAGTCGGTGGGGGTGCCGTTGACGTAGTGGAAGCCGTTGGCGGCCTTGCGCACGGTCAGGGGGCGGTCCAGGGTCAGGGAGTTGCTGGCGCCGCTGCGGTCCCGCTCCGGCGCGACAACGACGACTTCGCCGTGGCGGGACAGGGTTTGCGCCAGCATGGCCAGTCCGGGAGCGAAATAACCGTCGTCGTTGCTGATGAGAAACTTCATGCTGTCTTTCTATTGTTCTTGCCGGCAAAGGTGGCCCGGCTGATTGTATCGCTCCAACGATGACGCGGAAAAGTCCGGCGTGGAAGAGGGACAAACAAAACCCGCCGGTGGGCGGGTTGGGGCAGGCGGTTCAGGCGTAATAACGCTGGCTGAATTCCAGCATGCGCTCGATCGGCAGCCGCGCCGCGTCCATCTGTTCCCGGCTCAGGTAGTCGATGTGCAAGCCCACGCCCTGCTGGGCGCGCTTGACCGCTTCTATGGTGTTCATCTTCATGTACGGACAGGAGTTGCACTGGCAGCCGGCGTAGATCGGCGCCTGGCGCAGATCCAGGTCCGGACGGGCCAGGCCCATGTTGTAGAGGATGCCGTCTTCGGTGGCGACGAAGATCACCGCGTCGGGGCTGCCGGAGAATTGCTTGACCCAGTTGAGCATGCCGGAGGTGGAGCCGACGTAGTCGGCCTTCTTCAGCACCGGCAGCGGGCTTTCCGGGTGGGCGATCAGGTATTTCTCCGCACCGGCGACCGCGAAGGCTTCGTCCAGCGCCGCCTCGTTGAATTTGTCGTGCACTTCGCACACCGCCGACCACAGCGGCATGTCGTAGCCGTACTGGTAGTTGAGGTAGCCGCCCATATTGCGGTCCGGCGAGAAGATCACTTTTTTGCCTTCGGCGTACAGGTGGGCAATGATGTCGTCGACATTGCGGCTGGTGACGATCCAGTCGGACAGCGCTTTGTGCTCGGCGCTGGAGTTGATGTAGGACACGTGCACGTGGTCCGGATGCTGCTTGCGCCATTTGGCCAGCGCGGCGACGTCGGTCTGGGTGACCAGCGAACAGGTGGAACCGGCGTCGGGCAGAATCACTTCCGCCTGCGGGTTGAGGATTTTCGCGGTTTCCGCCATGAAGCGCACGCCGGCGAAAACGATGATGTCGGCATTGGCTTCCTTGGCGTACAAAGAAAGCTCCAGGCTGTCGCCAACCTTGTCGGCCATTTGCTGGATTTCAGGCTGGGTGTAGTAATGGGCAAGCGTGACGACGCGTTTCGTCATGATGGATCGACTCCCGCCGCCATCCGACCTCTGTTGGTGCAAGGGCGCGTGGCGACTTTGTGCGGTGCAGTAAAGAGCTATTGCTAAACAGCAAAGATTAACAATATTGTAGTGTCCGCGCCAGTCCATTCTCGTTAGGCGCTTGCGGCGGAGCGGGACGCGATGGACTCGGCTTGCCGGAGGTCAAGATGACGTCAAGATTCAGTCTGCATGATGATGGCTCGGCGGGCGGCGAGCATGACGACGAGCACGATTACAATCATCCGCATCGCCACCCCCATGGCGGAGTGACGGGCGCGGCGGCGCGGGCCGCCAGCATGCGCGCCTTGCGCTGGGTGGCGCTGCTGACGATAGGCTTCGCCTGCGTGGAGGCGGTGGGCGGCTGGGCGACGGGCTCGCTGGCGCTGTTGTCCGACGCCGGCCACATGCTGACCGATTCCATGTCGCTGCTGCTGGCCTTGTGGGTGGCGCATATCGGCCGCCGTCCGGCGGACGAGTCGCATTCTTTCGGCCATGGCCGCGCGGAAGTGATAGGCGCCTTTCTGAACAGCTTGTTCATGTTTGGGGTCATCGTCTTCATCGCGGTGGAGGCGGTGCGGCGTTTGCTGGAGCCGCAAGCGGTCAACGGCCTGGGCGTGATGGGCATCGCGACGGCGGGTTTGCTGGTGAACGTGCTGGCCGTGTGGATTCTGAGCCGCGGCGCGCACAGCCTGAACAGCAAGGCGGCGCTGCTGCACGTGATGGGGGATTTGCTGGGCTCGCTGGCGGCGATCGCTTCCGGGGCCATCGTGTTTTGGACCGGCTGGACGCCGGCGGACCCGATCTTGTCCATGCTGGTGGCTTGCCTGATCCTGTCGTCGACTTGGCGGCTGCTGCGCAAATCGCTGGCGGTGTTGATGGAGGAGGTGCCGGCGGAGCTGGACTTCAACCGCATCGGTCGCGCCCTGGGCGGCATCGCCGGGGTCAGGTCGGTGCATGATCTGCATATCTGGACCATGGCCGCGGACCGCGTGGCCTTGTCCGCGCATTTGCAGCTGGGCGCGCCGCAGGATTGGCCGCGCATCCTGGCGGCCTGCCAGCGCATGTTGTCGCGCGAGTTCGGCATCGATCATGTGACTTTGCAGCCGGAGTGGCCGTTGCCGCCGCCGGCGGGGAAAACCGTGCCGGTTACCATTATTTCCGAGGATAAGCATCAATGAGGCCGCATTACCTGACTCCGTTGTTTTCGCCGCGCAGCGTCGCCGTGATAGGCGCCAGCGACACGCCGGGCTCGATCGGGCAAGCGGTGTTCGCCAATCTGCTGGCGGGCAACTTCCAGGGCAAGCTGTTTCCGGTCAACCTCAATCACAAGGTGGTGGCCGGGGTACCGGCGGTGGCCTCGGTGCGCCAGATCAGCGAGTCCGTGGACCTAGCGGTGGTGGTGACCGCCACCCGCACCTTGCCGGCGATCATGAAGGACTGCGGCAAGAAGGGCATCAAGGCGGTGCTGCTGGCCAAGGAGTTCGCCGACAGCGAGCAGCTGGAGCGGGAGATCATCAACGAGACGCTGTCGATCAGCCGCCATTTCGGCATCCGCATCCTCGGCCCCAACGTGCTGGGCCTGATGCGGCCGGTGGCCGGCTTCAACGCCAGCAACTACACCAGCAAGGTGAGGCCGGGCAATCTGGCGCTGGTGTCGCAGTCGTCTGCGCTGTGCACGGCGATGCTGGACTGGGCGGACAGCAAGGGCATAGGCTTTTCCAGCGTGATTTCGGTGGGCAACGCGCTGGACGTCGGCTTCGGCGAAATTCTGGATTACCTGGTGGCGGACAACTTCACCCAGGGCATTCTGTTGCATGTCCACCACATCCACGACGCGCGCCGCTTCATGTCGGCGCTGCGCGCCGCGGCGCGCACCAAGCCGGTGGTGGTGATCAAGTCCGGCCGCTACGAAGACGCGGTGACCGGCGTTACGCACTCAAGCAATCTGGTGGAAAGCGGCGACGTGTTCGACGCCGCGCTGGCGCGCGCCGGCGTGTTGCGGGTGGACACCATCGCCCAGTTGTTCACCGCGGCCAAGGTGCTGGCCGCCAATTACCGGGTGGGCGGCAAGCGGCTGGCCATCGTCACCAACGGCATCGGCCCCGGCGTGCTGGCCGCCGACAGCGCCTATTCCAACCGGGTGGAGCTGGCCAAGCTGTCCGAGCCCACGCTGGAGTTGCTGAATGGCGTGTTGCCGCGCAACTGGTCGCGCGGCAATCCGCTGGACATCATCGGCGACGCCAGCCCATCGCGTTTTCGCACCGCGGTGAAGGCCTGTCTGGACGACCCGAACGTGGACGGCGTGATGGTGGTCTTCACGCCGCAGGCCGGCACCGATCACCTGACCACCGCGCAGCTGATGATAGGTTTGCAGCGAGAGTCCAGCAAACCGCTGTTCCTGTCCTGGCTGGGCGACGCCAAGGTATCGGAAAGCCGCGAACTGTTTTCCAAGGCCAAGTGCGCGCATTTCCGCGCGCCGGAGTACGGCATCGAGGTGTTCCGCAATCTGGCGGCCTACCAGCGCAACCAGCAATTGCTGCTGCAGACGCCGGGGCCGCTGGAGGGCAAGCGCGCGGATCCGGACGTGGCCAAGGCGCGCAAGGTGATCGCCTCGGCCTTGAAGGAGGGCCGCGACATCCTGTCCGAGCGCGAATCCAAGGAGGTGCTGGCCGCCTTCCACATCCCGGTCAACCCCACCCGGCTGGCGCGAACCGCCAACGAGGCGGTCAAGCAGGCCGACAAGATAGGCTACCCGGTGGTGTTGAAGATCGATTCGCCGGACATCATTTATAAGTCCGACGTCGGCGGCGTGGAACTGAACATCAGCAACGAGGCGACGCTGCGCGAAGCCTTCGACGCCATCATCGGCCGCACCCGGCAGGCGCGGCCGGAGGCGCGCATAGACGGGGTGTCGGTGCAGCCTATGCGCAAGCGCCGTTTCGCTCGCGAAGTGATGGTGGGCGTCACCCACGACGAGGCCTTCGGGCCGGTGATCACCTTCGGCGCAGGCGGCATCGCGGTGGAGGTGATGCACGACCGCGCGCTGTCGCTGCCGCCGCTCAACGGCTATCTGGTGGCCAGCATGATCCGCCATACCCGCATCGGCCAATTGCTGGGCGCGTTCAAGAACCTGCCGGCGGTGGATCAGGACGAGCTGGAGGACGTGTTGCTGCATGTGTCGGAAATGGTGTGCGAGCTGCCCGAGCTGCGCGAGATGGACATCAATCCGCTGGTGGCCGACGAGCAGGGGGTGATCGCGCTGGACGCCCGCATCATCGTCCGGCCGCGGCGGCCGGATTTGAAGCGCTACGGCCATATGGCGATCATGCCTTACCCCAGCCACATGGTGGTGTGCGCCAAGCTGAACGACGGCACCAATGTGATGGTGCGGCCGGTGCGGCCGGAAGACGCGGACATGCAACAGGAGTTCGTGCGCAATCTGTCCGAGGAAAGCCGCTACAACCGCTACCTGTCCAGCATCAAGCAATTGTCGCAAAGCATGTTGGTGCGTTTCACCCAGCTGGATTACGACCGCGAAATGGCGCTGGCGATGACGCGTGAGCACAAGGACGGCGAGGAAATGCTGGCGGTGGCGCGCTTCATCACCGATCCGGACAACGAAGGCTGCGAGTTCGCGCTGGAGGTGGCCGACCGCTGGCAAGGCAAGGGCATAGGCTATCTTTTGATGAGCGCCTTGTTCGACGCGGCGCGGGAGCAGGGCCTGAAAGTGATGCGCGGCGAGGTGCTGGCCGGCAACAAGGGCATGCTGAAACTGATGCACAAGTTGGGCTTTTCCGTTGAGCCCCACCCGGAAGACCGGGCCCTGACCATGGTGTCCAAGAGCTTGTAACGACGGGCTTGACAGCCGTCTTGCATTAAGCGCTTGCAAGATAAGGGAAAACTGACCTAAAATCGTGGGCTTTTCTACATACCGTATTTATTCAAGGACAATCGACAATGGTAGTGATTCGTCTGGCACGTGGCGGCGCCAAGAACCGTCCGTTCTACAACATCGTGGTGACCGATTCCCGTAACCGTCGTGACGGTCGCTTCATCGAGCGCGTTGGCTTCTACAACCCGGTTGCCAACGAGAAGCAAGAGCGCGTTCGTTTCACCATGGACCGCCTGAACCACTGGGTAGGCGTTGGCGCTCAAGTTTCCGACGCCGTTGCCAAGCTGCTGAAAGAGCAGAAGGCCGCTGCCTAAGCGTTCGTTGACACATCAACTGACGGACTAGGCGCATGCGCAGCGAAGATCTCGTAGTGATGGGGTTTGTGCGTGGCGCCTTTGGTGTCAAGGGCTGGGTGAAAGTCCAGGCCGACACCGAATACGCTGACGGTCTGTTCGACTACCCGGTCTGGTGGCTGGGCAAGGAGAACGACTGGAAGCCGTACACATTTGAAAACGGCGCTCTCCAGCCCAAGGCGCTTGCCGCCAAGCTGGAAGGCGTGGAAGACCGCGACGCGGCCGAAGCCTTGCGCGGCATGCAGATCGCCGTGCCGCGCGCAGAGTTGCCGGCCGCCGAGGAAGGCGAATACTACTGGGCCGATCTGATCGGTCTGGAGGTCGTCAATCAGCAAGGCGAAGTGCTGGGCAAAGTCAGCGAATTGATGGAAACCGGCGCGCATGATCTGTTGGTGGTGCAGGGCGCGGACAGTCAGCGCATGATTCCCTTCGTGGATCAGTATGTGCTGGAAGTCCAGCTTGCCGAAGGCAAGATCCAGGTGGACTGGGGTCTGGACTACTGATGCAGATCGACGCGGTAACGCTGTTTCCGGAGATGTTCGATTCCATCGCCCGCTTTGGCGTCAGCCAGCGGGCGCTTGATTTGGGCATTTGGGGTTTTCAGGCCTGGAATCCTCGCGATTTCACGCATGACAACTATCGTCGGGTGGACGACCGGCCTTATGGCGGCGGCCCCGGCATGGTGATGCAGATCGAGCCCCTGGCGCAGTCGATCGCGGCGGCCAGGGCGAGGCAGGCGCAAGCCGGAGCCGAGCGCAGCCATGTGATTTATCTTTCGCCGCAAGGCCGTCCGCTGACGCACGCGAAAGCGGCGGAGCTGTCGCAACGAGCGGGCCTGATCCTGCTGTGCGGCCGCTACGAGGGCGTGGACGAGAGGTTGATCCAGCGCGAGGTCGACGAGGAAATCTCCATCGGCGACTACGTGCTGTCCGGCGGCGAGCTGCCGGCCATGGTGTTGATGGACGCGGTGGTGCGTTTGCTGCCCGGCGTCCTGAACGACGCGCAGTCGGCTTACGAAGATTCATTTGTGGACGGGCTTCTTGATTGTCCGCACTATACCCGACCCGAAGACTATCAGGGCATGCGGGTGCCGGACGTGTTGTTGTCCGGTAATCATGCGCTGATCGCTAAATGGCGGCTGAAACAGGCTCTGGGCAGGACGATGCAACGTCGCCCGGATTTGCTGCAAGGCCGTATTTTGACAAAACAGGAATCTCGGCTGCTGGCGGAGTACCAGCAGGAACAAGATCTCCAGAAAAACCAGGAGTAAATCATGGATCTGATCCAGAAACTCGAGCAAGAAGAAATCGCCCGCCTGGGCAAAACCCTGCCGGAATTCGCCCCGGGCGACACCATCGTCGTTCAGGTGAAGGTTAAGGAAGGCAACCGCGAACGTCTGCAGGCTTACGAAGGCGTGGTTATCGCCAAGAAAAACGCTGGCCTGAACAGCGCTTTCACCGTGCGCAAGATGTCCGCCGGCGAAGGCGTAGAGCGTACTTTCCAAACCTACTCCCCGCTGGTGGCTGCTGTTGAAGTGAAGCGCCGCGGCGACGTGCGTCGCGCCAAGCTGTACTACCTGCGCGGCCGTACCGGCAAATCCGCACGCATCAAGGAAAAACTGCCGGCTCGCAAGCAAGGCTAAGCCTTGTCGAGTCAGGCTTAGGCTTGATGACGGTTCAAAGCGCAAGGCGATGCCTTGCGCTTTTTTATTATCGGGACGCCGGAGGCGGACAATGGAATACAGCGCGGTGATCGATGCGCCGTTCGGGCAGCTGGGCATGCTGTGTCTCGACGGCGCGCTGGTGAATCTGGAGTTCCTGGCCGCACGGCGGGCCCTCAGGCCGCCGGCGCCGCGCAGCCTGGAGCAGGAGGTGGCGGAACAGCTGCGCGCTTATTTCCTCGATCCGCGCTTCGGCTTCAGCCTGCCTTATCGTCTGCTGGGCAGCGAGCACCAGCTGCGCGTCTGGCGCGAGATAGAACGGATTCCCTGCGGGAGGATGACGCGCTATCAGGATATCGCCACGGCGCTGGGCTCGTCGGCGCGGGCGGTGGGCAATGCCTGCGGCCGCAATCCGGTGCCCATCATCGTGCCTTGCCACCGCGTGGTGGCCCGCCGCAGCCTGGGCGGTTTCAACCGCTCATTGGGCCGGGAAACCGTGGATATCAAGCAGTGGCTGCTGGCGCATGAGTTCGGCTGCTGATTCGCGCCGATGCGCGCGCAAGGCGGCCGTTCCGCGCTTTTGACGCGTCGGCCGGGCCGACGAGGGAATGTTTTGCCGGCGAGGCGGACAAAGACTGAAGATTATTCAGTATGGGTGCGCCGCGCGGGCGGCGGCCTGACCGGCTATCAGCGGACGACGACAATGGATGCGAGCAGCGAAGAGATGAAGGCGGCCGAAGAGGCCATCGACGCGTTTTTGGACCAGCTATGGTTGAGCGACGGCTTGTCCAAGAACACCCTGGCCGCGTATCGGCGCGATCTGGGCAAGCTGGCCGCGCGTCTGGGCGACGACGGCGTGGGTTTGACGGAGGCCGGCCCGGAGCAGTTGGAGCAGGCGCTGTTGCTGGGGGTGGACCGCGAGAAGCCGGCGACCCGGGCGCGCATGGTGTCGGCGATGAAGCGCTTCTATCAATACCTGGCGCAGTCGGGCGTGCGCGGCGACGATCCCTGCGCGCGGCTGCGCGCGCCCAAGCAGGGGCCGCGCCTGCCCAAATCCCTGTCCGAGCGGCATGTGGAAGCCTTGCTGGAAGCGCCGGACGTGGGCACGCCGCTGGGCCTGCGCGACCGGGCGATGCTGGAGCTGCTCTACGCCAGCGGCTTGCGGGTGTCGGAGCTGGTGGGCCTGAGCTTGCAGCAGGTGAACCTGCTGGACGGCCTGGTCAAGACCATGGGCAAGGGCAATAAGGAAAGGCTGGTGCCCTTGGGCGAACTGGCGCAGGAGTGGCTGCAGCGCTATCTGGCCGAGGCGAGGCCGCTCTTGCTGGCGGGGGCGGTCTGCGATACGGTGTTCGTGACCCAGCGCAAGGCGGGCATGACGCGGCAAATGGCCTGGCATCTGATCTCGCAGTACGCCAAGCGGCAGGGCTTGCCGGCGGTGAGCCCGCATGTGCTGCGCCACGCCTTCGCCACCCATCTGGTCAACCACGGCGCCGATTTGCGCGTGGTGCAGCTGTTGCTGGGGCATTCGGACATCTCCACCACCCAGATCTACACCCATGTGGCGCGCGAGCGCTTGAAGCAGTTGCACGCCAAGCATCATCCGCGTGGTTGAGAGATGAAAAGAAAAACGCCCGCGTCAGCGGGCGTTGCGTATTGCGGAAGCAGGATCAGGCCGGTTCGGGCGTCAGCGCCTGGTGGTCGAACTGCAGTTCCACCTTGTCGTCCACCACGGTGACGGTGACCTCGCCGCCGGTGACCAGGCGGCCGAACAGCAACTCGTCGGCTAGCGCCTTGCGCAGCGTGTCCTGGATCAGACGCGCCATCGGGCGGGCGCCCATCAGCGGATCGAAGCCGTTCTTCGCCAGGTAGCGGCGCAGCTCGTCGGTGAAGTGGATGTCCACCCGCTTCTCCGCCAACTGCTGTTCCAGCTGCATCAGGAACTTGTCCACCACTTGCAGGATGATCTGCTCGTCCAGCATCTTGAACGGGATGATGGCGTCCAGGCGGTTGCGGAACTCCGGGCTGAACTGCTTCTTGATGTCGCCCATCTCGTCGCCGGCCGCCTTGGTCTGGGTGAAGCCCAGCGTCGGCTTGGACAAGGACTCCGCGCCCGCGTTGGTGGTCATGATGATCACCACGTTGCGGAAGTCCGCCTTGCGGCCGTTGTTGTCGGTCAGCGTGCCGTGGTCCATCACCTGCAGCAGCACGTTGTAGATGTCCGGATGCGCTTTTTCGATCTCATCCAGCAACACCACCGCGTACGGATGCTTGTTGACCGCCTCGGTCAGCTGGCCGCCCTGTTCGAAGCCGACGTAGCCCGGAGGCGCGCCGATCAGCCGCGACACCGCGTGGCGCTCCATGTATTCGGACATGTCGAAGCGGATCAGCTCCACGCCCAGGATGTAGGCCAGCTGGCGCGCCACCTCGGTCTTGCCGACGCCGGTGGGGCCGGAGAACAGGAAGGACCCGATCGGCTTTTGCGGATTGCCCAGGCCGGAACGCGTCATCTTGATGGCGCTGGCCAGCCCCTCGATGGCTTTCTCCTGGCCGAACACCACGTTTTTCAGATCGCGCTCCAGGTTCTTCAGCACGTTCTTGTCGTCGGACGACACGGTCTTGGGCGGAATGCGCGCGATCTTGGCGACGATGTCCTCGATCTCGGTCTTGTTGATCACCTTCTTCTGCTTGGACTTGGGCAGAATCTTCTGCGCGGCGCCGGCCTCGTCGATCACGTCGATGGCCTTGTCCGGCAGGTGGCGGTCGTTGATGAAGCGCGCCGACAGCTCCGCCGCGGTGGACAGCGCGGATTGGGTGTACTTGACGCCGTGGTGGGCCTCGAAGCGCGATTTCAGCCCCTTGAGGATTTCCACGGTCTGTTCCACCGTCGGCTCGTTGACGTCGATCTTCTGGAAACGACGCGACAGCGCGTTGTCTTTTTCGAAGATACTGCGGTATTCGTTGTAGGTGGTCGCCCCGATACAGCGCAGGCTGCCGTTGGACAGCGCCGGCTTCAGCAGGTTGGACGCGTCCAGCGTGCCGCCGGAGGCCGCGCCGGCGCCGATCAAGGTGTGGATCTCGTCGATGAACAGGATGGCGTTGCTGTCATCGGTCAATTGCTTGATCACCGCCTTCAGCCGCTGTTCGAAATCTCCGCGGTATTTGGTGCCGGCCAGCAGCGCGCCCATGTCCAGCGCGTAGACGGTGGACTTGGCCAGTATCTCCGGCACTTCGCCGTTGACGATGCGGCGCGCCAGGCCTTCGGCGATGGCGGTCTTGCCCACGCCGGCTTCGCCCACCAAGAGCGGGTTGTTCTTGCGGCGGCGGCACAGAATCTGCACGGTGCGCTCAAGCTCGGCCTCGCGGCCGATCAGCGGGTCTATCCTGCCGTCGCGCGCCTGTTGGTTGAGGTTCTGCGTGTAGTTTTCCAGCGCTCCGCCCGGACCGGAGGCCTGCTCCTCGCTCTCCGCTTCGCCGCTGTTGTCGCGGGGCTCCTGCGGCGGCTGCTGCGAGCGCTGCTTGGTGATCCCGTGCGAAATGAAATTCACCACGTCCAGCCGAGAAATGCCTTGCTGGTGCAGATAGTACACCGCGTGGGAATCCTTCTCGCCGAAGATGGCCACCAGGATGTTAGCCCCGGTCACCTCCTTCTTGCCGGAGGACTGCACGTGCAGGATCGCGCGCTGTATCACGCGCTGGAAGCCGAGTGTGGGTTGAGTTTCCACCTCCGCCTCTCCTGGCACGGTGGGGGTGTGCTCATCGATGAAATCTCCCAGCTGTTTTTTCAGCTGGTCGATATTGGCTCCACATGCGCGCAGTACTTCGGCGGCCGACGGGTTGTCGGTCATCGCGAGTAACAGATGCTCCACGCTGATGAACTCGTGGCGCTTGCGCCTTGCGTCCATGAACGCCATGTGCAGGCTTACTTCAAGCTCCTGGGCAATCATCAGTTTTCCTCCATAACGCACTGGAGCGGATGCTGGTGCGCTTTCGCATATTGCAACACCTGCTCGACCTTTGTTGCAGCCACGTCTTTGGTATAAACGCCACACACGCCGTGACCTTGCGTGTGGACTTGCAGCATGATGTGAGTGGCCTTTTCGCGGTTCATGTAGAAGAACTGCTGGAGGACCTGGATCACAAAATCCATCGGGGTAAAATCATCGTTCAATAACAAGACCTTATACATCGGGGGTGGGTTTTCCCTAACCCGGGACGCCTCTTGTATGGCATCGTCCTTGAACTGCGTAGACATGTCGGCTTTCGTGGAATCTGCGTCTTACTTCAATTTGGGTTCCCCAAGAGTTTTTTTCAAGGGGACTGGCACTTTTCCTCTACGACTTGACGATGGGCGGCGGGTTGCGTAGAAATGCAGCTGGTGCTTGGCTTAACTGTTTGGCATTTTTTTGCGCTAGGCAAGCCAGACAACTCTTATTAAGCTCTAAGTTGGTCGGCTTCACCAGCCTTTTTTTGCAAGGAAGTAAGAATGGCATTAGGTACCGTTAAGTGGTTCAATGACGCTAAAGGCTTTGGTTTCATTACTCCGGACGAAGGCGGCGAAGACTTGTTCGCTCACTTCTCGGCCATCAACATGCAAGGCTTCAAAACCCTGAAAGAAGGGCAACGTGTAAGCTTTGAAGTGGTGTCCGGTCCGAAGGGCAAGCAAGCGTCCAACATTCAGAACGCGTAATACCGGTTTGACTGTCTGTTTGCCGCAAGGCAAACAGCCCAGCTGATTGATGAAAAGCCCGCCATCCGGCGGGCTTTTGTTGTTGTCAGGCCGCTTGTTTGGCCGCCCTCGGCGCGGCCGCGCCGAACTGGCGCGCCAGCGCGATGAAGGTGAGCGCGCCCGCGGCGGCCAGCAGCAGCCAAGGCAGGCCGGCCTGATGCCGGCTTTGGGCCAAATCGTACAGCCAGCCGCCGGCGAGGAAGCCGCCGCCGCCGCCCAGGGCCAGCCCCAGCCGGCTGGCACCCATATAGCTGGCCCTGGCTTCCGGTCGGGCCAGGCTGGCCACCAGGGTTTCCCGCGCCGGCTCGGTGATGAGGGTGCCGAGAAAGAACGCCGCCAGGATGACGAAGGCGGCCAGCGGCTGCCGCACCGCGGCCATGCAGGCCAGGCTGAGGCTCATCAGCGCAATGCCGGCCAGCATCCTGGTCTCCAGGCGGAAATGACGCTCGCCCAGCCGCGCCAGCGGGTAGAGCAGGCTGAGCGACAGGGCGGTTTCCAGGCCGTACATCCAGCCGACGGCCTGGGCGGTGCCGGTCAGCTGCTTGATGGCGATGGGCAACAGCAGCATGATCTGCACGCTGAGCAGGTAGTAGCCGCTGAGGGTGAGCACCAGCTTCAGGAAGCGGCGGTCGTTCAGCACGATGCGGATGGACGCCAGCGCCGGCGCGCGCCGGGCGGCGACGCGATAATTCGGCAGCAGGCAGGCGTTTGCCGCCGCCGCCGCCAGAAACGCGACGGCGCCGCCCAGGCAGACCCAGCGGAAATCGAACTGCAGCAGCCAGGAGCCGAACAAGGCGCCGCCCACCGCGCCGGCGCTGTCCTGCATCATCAGCAGCGAGTAGAAGCGGTTGCGTTCGCGCGGCCGCGTCAATTTGGCCACCAGCGCGGAGCGCGGCGGATCGAACAGGGTGCCGCCCAGGCCGGAAAGCAGGCAGGACAGCCAGAGCTGCCACGGCGAGTCCGCCAGCGCCATGGCGGCGAAGCCGGCGGCGCGCAGCAGCATGCCGGCCACGATCAGCGGCTTGGCGCCGAAGCGGTCGGCCAAGGAGCCTCCGAACAAGCCGAGCCCTTGCTGGGTGAGCTGGCGCAAGCCCAGCCCAAATCCCACCGCGGCGGCGGTCCAGCCTAATTGATCGACGAAATGCAGGCTGATCAAGGGAAAGACCATGAAGAAACCGAATACCACGATCAGGTTGTCCAGCAGGATGAAGCCTTTGCCCAAGGTCCGGGCCCGCGCTAGCAATGCCATGAAATCTCCTTATTTTCATGTCATTTTAGGAGCGGTCCTGATATTCTGTAACTGACTAATCTGTAATAGTTAATATTGGATTTTCTTATGTCTATCGTCCTCTCCGATTTGCGCCTGCTGCTGGATATCGCCGAATTGGGCAGTTTTAGCCAGGCCGCGGCCAAGCGCGGCTGGTCGCAGCCGCAGGTCAGCCAGCGGGTGCAGGCGCTGGAGCAGGAATTGGGGACTTACCTGTTTCATCGCCATCGCCGTGGCGCGGAGCCCACAGCGGCCTGCCTGGCCTTTTTGCCATCGGCGCAGCAGGCGGCGTCGGCGCTGGAGCAGGGGCGGGAAATCCTGCAGGGCACGCCGGCCTTGCCCTGTCTGCGGCTGTCTTGCCTGCCCTCGCTGACCTCGGCGGTCTTTGGGCCTTTGCTGTTGGACCTGGCCGAGGCGCCGCTGGAAATCCGCTGCGACACCGATCACTCGCCGCTAATCATGCAGAACCTGTTGTCCGGCCTGGTGCAGGTGGGCTTTGTGCTGCGTTGCCCGGCGATGGCCGGCATTCAGATGGAAACGCTGTGGCGCTCTCCCATCGTGGCGGTGGCGGCGGCCGGGCATCCGCTGGCGGAGCGCCGGGAGCCGATATCGCTGGAGGAGGTGGCCGCCTACCGCATCGCCCCCCAGTACTGGGGCGTGGAGTGCGATGAGTTGATACGCCGGCTGCGGCTGGCGCGCACCGTGGCCCAGCCCATCCATGCGGTCCAGCCGGCGTCGGCGGCCAGGGAATTGGCGCTGCGCCACGGTTTCCTGTGTTTCATGCCGGAATTGTCGATTCAGTCCGATCTGGCCGACGGCGTTTTGCGACGGCTGAGCGTTGTCGACCTGCCGGCCTGGCACTGGGAGGTCACCATGGCCTGGCGAGCCGGCAAGCGCAGGGACGGGGGGAAGGAATTGGTGCTGGACGCCGCCCGGGCTTTGGCCGGGCGGTGGGCGTCAATGGCGTCCGGCTAGCGACTCGGCCGCACTTTGCGCCAGCTGGCTGTATTGCTGGCCGAATTCGGCCACCATCTGGCGCAATTTGGCGGTGTCGCGGGCGATGATGGTCTTGAGCAGGTTTTCCAGGAAGAGCTGGGTCTGATCCATCTGGCTCTTGCCGGCCCGCAGAATGGCGAACAGACAGCGCTGGGTCAGCGGCAGCAAGTCTTTCAGCGTGTGTTCCAGATAGCGGTTGCCGGCGTAGCGGTACAGGGTGTCGAGGAAATCGACGCCGTGCTCGTAAAAGCCGTGCAAATCGTCTTTGCGGTTGCAGTCGGCCAACTGGGTGGTGACTTCGAAGAAGTGGGCCAGATCGTCGTTCTGCCACGAGGTGGCGAGATTACAGACCGCTTGATCCAGCAACAGAAACCACAGCTCGAAGAAATGGCGCACATCCTGGCCGGTGATGCTGGATACCACCGCGCCGCGGCGCGGAAAAATCTCCACCAGATGGCGGCGTTGCAAAATCAATAAAGCTTCGCGCACGGACCCGCGGCTGACGTCCAGTTCCGACGCAATGCGCAACTCCTGGATGCGATCTCCTGCCTGCATCGTGCCTTGTATGATTTGTTTGCCCAGGTATTGGGCGATTTGTTCGGTCAGTGAGTCGTTCGCTTTGAACGTCATCTTGCTCTCCGGAATAGAATATTATTATTTTCCTATGTTTGATATGCGACGGCAATCAAACTGCAACGTTTGTCTGGCAGTAGTTTGTCCGACAGATTGTTGTTATCAAAACATTATCAGCGGTTTTGGCGCGGACTGTTGTCAACTTGCCGCACTAGACCTGCGTCCGGAAGGTTTTTCTTGCGCATTCATCATATCAATCGTACGATTAAAACGCTTGTTTGAAATGGCTGACACGAGAGGGGCTATCAAAATGGGCGAGAGGCGTCGGAGAGGCATTTCCGCCGCCTTGCGGACCCGGCCGGCGGCCGGCCCGCGCGGGAACAGCAGCCTCGCAGGCGACGAACGGCGCAAGTCGAACGCCGCCGCAAGCGGGCCGTCCCGCGAGGGCGTCGAAGCCGGCGCGGCGTTCGCGAACTTTAGCGGGTTGTGTCCGGTGTGGAACCGGGAGTGTGATTCAGGCCTTCGCCTTCGGCGAAGGCCTTTTTTCTTGCCGCTTATTCGGGACGGCGGCAGGCCATCAGATAGTTGACCGCTGTGTCGTCGCCCAGCGCATAGATGCGGGTCAGCGGGTTGTAGCTCATGCCGCGGACGGCGTCCAGTTCCAGACCTGCGTTGCGGGCCATGCGCGACAATTCCGAAGGCTTGAGGAAGCGCGCGTATTCGTGAGTGCCGCGCGGCAGCATGTTCAGCACGTATTCGGCGCCGACCACCGCCAGCAGATAGGACTTGGCGTTGCGGTTGAGCGTGGAGAAGAACACCCAGCCGCCGGGCTTGACCAGGCTGGCGCAGCTGCGCACCACGCTTTGCGGGTCCGGCACGTGCTCCAGCATTTCCATGCAGGTGACCACGTCGAAGCTGGCCGGCGCTTCCGCCGCCAGTTCCTCCACCGCCACGCAGCGGTAGTCCACCGTCACGCCGGACTCCAGGCTGTGCAATTGCGCCACTTTCAGCGATTTCTTGGCCAGGTCTATGCCGGTGACGGCGGCGCCGCGCGCGGCCATGCTCTCCGCCAGGATGCCGCCGCCGCAGCCCACGTCCAGCACTTGCTTGCCGGCGATGGCCGCGCGTTCGTCGATGAAGCCCAGGCGCAGCGGGTTGATTTCATGCAGCGGCTTGAATTCGCCGCTCATGTCCCACCACTTGTGCGCCAGCTGGCTGAATTTGTCGATTTCGGTTTCGTCTACATTGATCATGATTATTTCGCCAGGATGCGGTGACGCCAGTCTTCCGCGCGCGCCTTGAGCGCGGCTTCGTCCAGAGTCTTGAGTTGGCGTTGTTCCAATAGGGCCTGGCCTTTGACCCAGACGTGGCTGACTTGTTCGCGGCCGGCCGCGTAGACCACGTGGGAGATCGGATCGAAGGCCGGCGCGGTTTCGATGGCGGACAGGTCGATGGCGATCAGGTCGGCCTGCTTGCCGGCCTTGATCGAGCCGACCTTGTCGGCGATGCCCAGCGCGCGCGCGCCGTTCAGCGTGGCCATGCGGATGGCGGTGGCGGCCGGAACCGAGGTGGGGTCCAGCGTGCCCACTTTGGCCAGCAGCGCCGCCAGCCGGGTTTCCGCCAGCATGTCCAGCTTGTTGTTGGACGCGGCGCCGTCGGTGCCTATGCCCACTGCGATGCCGGCCTGCAGCATCTTGGGAATCGGGGCGATGCCGGAAGCCAGCTTCATATTGGACGAGGGATTGTGCGCGACCGACACGCCGTGCTTGGCGGCGATGTCGATTTCCTCGTCGTTCAAATGCACCATGTGGGCGGCGATCAGGCGCGGCGACAGCAGGCCCAGCTGTTGCAGGCGGGCCAGCGGGCGCTGGTGGCGTTCCTTGACGCTATTGCTCACTTCGTCCGCGGTTTCGTGGATGTGGCAATGGATCAGCATGTCTTCCTGCTCGGCCAGCGTCACCACCTTGGCGAAGGTGTCGTCCGACACGGTATAGGGCGCGTGCGGGGCCAGCGTGAAGGTGATCAGCTCTTCGCCCAGAAACTGGCGGCGCTCGGCCAGGGACTTGCTGATGTAGTCGTCGGCGTTGCTGGCGTAATTGGTGGGGAATTCCAGGATGGAACAGCCGACGAAGGTGCGCATGCCGGAGGCCAGGCCGGCGCGCGCCATCGCGCCGTGATAGAAATACATGTCGTTGATGGTGGTGGTGCCGCCGCGGATCATTTCCCCCATCGCCAGCAGCGCGCCGTCGAACACGAAGTCGTCGCGCACATGTTTGCCCTCGGCCGGCCAGATATGGTTGGTCAGCCAGTCCATCAGCGCCTTGTCGTCGGCCATGCCGCGCAACAGCGTCATCGCGGAGTGGCCGTGCAGATTGATCAGGCCCGGCATCAGCACGTGATTGGGCAATTCCACGCGTTGATCCGCCTCCAGCGCGCCGGCTTGGTCGGCTGGAATAATCGCGGCAATCCTGCCATCCTTCAAAGCAATGGCGTGGTTTTCCAGGATTTCGCCGTCTTCCTCGACGGTAATGATCCAGCGGGCGGAGATAATTTTGTCATAACGGGACTGGGACATGGGGCAATCCTGGCGCGATTTTGAAGTGTGGTGGATTGTAGGCCGAGGCTAAATGCAAGGCAATGACGGAGCGCGGGAAGCGGCGCCGGAGCGCGCCGGCGCAAGGCTTGCCGGAGCCGGGCTTGACAAGGCGATGACTAGTGAATATTCCAGCATTTTGCCGCGATTATCCGGTGTATACTTTTGAAAATATGAACAACTGACGCATGGGCTCAATTGCCTGCGGCTAATGGCGAGCGATAATAAACGCAAACATGGCACACCACGCTGACGATAAATCCACAGCCAGTACCGGCCTTTCCCTTAGGGCTGTTTTTCTCATCGCCGTGGTGCTGGGCTTGCTGATTCCCGCGTCCATCATCAGTTATCTGAGTTTCAATATTCAACGGGACGCGCTGACCGCCCAGTTGGAAACCGATCAAAAACGCCTGCTGGACATTGTCGCCCTGGGCATGCAGGAGCCCTTGTGGAACCTGAGCCGCCAGGCCGGCAACCCCTTGATCGCTTCGGTGATGGAGGACGCGAGGGTGGTTTCCATCCGCGTCACCGATACCCAGTCCAATCAGATTTTCCTGTCCTCGGTGCGCGCGGAACGCCGCATCGGCAGCGTGTCCTTCGTGGAAAAACCGGTGATCTACCGCGGCGAGGAAATCGGCCAGGTGACGCTGGAGTTCGACAACGAGCATCTGGCCATCGCGCTCAACAACCAGATCAAGAACATCCTGATGATTCTGGCGGCGCAGCTGGTGTTGTCCATCCTGCTGATCATGAGCATTCTGCATTCGCGCTTCCTCAGCCCGATGAAGGCCCTGACCGAGCAGGCGCGCTTGTTGGCCGAACTCAAGCTGGACCGGCCGTTCGAATGGCAGCGCCGCGACGAGATCGGCCATCTGGGCAAACATCTGGAATGGACCCGCGCCGAACTCAAGCGCCTGCTGGACGAGTTGCGCGCCAAGACGCTGGCGCTGGAGGCGGACATCTCCCGCCGCCGCGAGGTGGAGGACGCGCTGCGCCGCTCCGAGAACAAATACCGCGAGCTGTTCTGGTCCAATCTGGACGGCATCGTGATCAGCTCGCTGGACGGCCAGGTGATAGACGCCAACCCCGCCTTCCTCAATCTGATGTGCTACAGCCTGGACCAGCTCAAGCTGCAGAATTTCTGGACTCTGGTGGGGCCGGAGAGCGAGGCGCTGGAACGCTTCAATCTGGACAACAAGGTTTTGCGCTTCGGCTACTGCGACGAGTTCGAGGCCACCTACATCAACCGCTTCGGCAATCCGGTGCCGGTCAGCGTCAAGACCGTGGCGATGCGCGACGCTTTCGGCCGCATCAACGCGGTGTGGCGCATGGTGCGCGACATCTCCGAGAAGCGCGCGGCGGAGGAGAGGGTGCAACTGGCCGCCAAGGTGTTCGAGAACACCGTGGAAGGCATCATGATCACCGACGCCGACAAACGCATCCGCAGCGTCAACCGCGCCTTCACCGAAATCACCGGCTACACCCAGCACGAGGTGCTGGGCCAGAAGACCAGCGTGTTGTCCTCGGGCCGCCACGACCAGCCGTTTTACGAGCAGATGTGGCAGTCCATCGCCGATCACGGCTCCTGGCAGGGCGAGCTGTGGAACCGCCGCAAGAACGGCGAGGTGTTCCCGGAATGGCTGGCGATCAACGCGGTGCGCAACAGCCTGGGCGAAATCACCCATTACGTGGCCATCTTCAGCGATCTGACCGAACGCAAGGCGGCCGACGAGCGCATCCAGTTCCTCGCCCACTTCGACGTGCTGACCAGCCTGCCCAACCGCGTGCACATGCAGGACCGGGTGGAGCTGGCGATCCACAACGCCGGCCGCGACAACGAGCGGCTGGCGCTGTTGCTGCTGGACCTGGACCGCTTCAAGACCGTCAACGAATCGCTGGGCCACACCGCCGGCGACACCCTGCTGCAGGTGGCGGCGGACCGCATCAAGGGCGTGCTGGGGCCGGGCGAGATGCTGGCGCGCCAGGGCGGCGACGAATTCATCGTATTGCTGCCGGTGATTTCCGATCCCGGCGAGGCGGCGCTGGCGGCGGAGCGCATCCGCGACGCCTTCTCCGCGTCGATCGAGCTGCACAACCATGTGATCACCATCACGCCGTCCATCGGCATCAGCGTCTACCCGGACGACGGCCGCGACTACGAAACCCTGGTGCGCAACGCCGACGCGGCGATGTACCACGCCAAATCCTCGGGCCGCAACAGCTACAAGTTCTACACCGCCGACCTCAACGCCCGCGCGCGCGAAATCCTGGCGATCGAGAGCCAGCTGCGTTTCGCCTTGGAGCGCGAGGAATTCGTGCTGCATTACCAGCCGCAGGTGGAAATGGCCAGCGGCCGCATCATCGGCGCCGAGGCGCTGATCCGCTGGAACCACCCGTCGCTGGGCGTGCTGGGGCCGGTGCGCTTCATCGAGGTGGCGGAAGAGCGCGGCTTCATCGTGCAGATCGGCAACTGGGTGATAGGCGAGGCCACGCGCCAGCTGGCCGCCTGGCGCAGCCAGGGCCTGCCGGAACTGACCCTGGCCATCAATCTGTCCGCCTTGCAGTTCCGTCAGTCCGATCTGGCGGACCAGATCACCTCGGCGCTGGCCACCAACGGCCTGCCCGGCCACGCGCTGGACATCGAGGTGACCGAGAGCGTGGTGATGGAGGACGCGATGGCCACCATCCAGGCCATCGACAATATGAAGAACATGGGGCTGAAGCTGTCCATCGACGACTTCGGCACCGGCTATTCCAGCCTGTCCTATCTGAAGCGTTTCAAGGCGGACAAGCTGAAGATCGACCGTTCCTTCGTGCGCGACATCCCGCACGACGCCGACGACACCGCCATTGCCCGCGCCATCATCAATATGGCCAAGAACCTGAACATGAAGGTGGTGGCGGAAGGGGTGGAAACGATAGAGCAATGGCACTTCCTGCAACGCGAGGGCTGCGAGTACGTGCAAGGCTATCTGATCGCCCGGCCGCTGCCGGCGGACGAGTTCGTCAAACTGCTGGCGCAGGACAGCCTGTTGCCGCAGGAGTGAGCTGACCCAAGGGCTGGGCGGGAGCGCGCTGATGACTTTCAGGATTGGCGACGAGGCGGTGGATGTCGGCAAGGAGGTGCTGTCGCGCAGCCTGGACTTCGTGCCCATTCCCATCCTGATTTCGGAGTCCGACGCCAAGTTGGACCAGCCCGGCCGGCGCGTCCATCGCTATCTCAACCGCGCTTTCCTGCAACAGATAGGCTATACGCTGGAGCAGATGCCGGACATGGAGGCCTGGTTCCGGCTGGCTTATCCCGACCCGGCCTACCGCCTGGAGGTGGAGCAAAGCTGGCTGCAGGCGGTGAAGGACAGCCTGGCGCTGGGCCGCAATCTGGCGGAGATGACGGTGCGGGTCTGTTGTGCCGACGGCCGCTTGCGCTGGTTCATCGTCACCGCGCAGCTGCACGCCGACCTGCTGCCCAACTGGCACATCGTTACCTTTCGCGACGTGGACGACCTCAAGTGCATGATGGACGAGAACGCCCGGCTGTCGCGCACCGATTTTCTCACCGGACTGATCAACCGCCGCGAGGCGGTGCGCCAGCTGGAGTCCGCCTGGCTGCAATGGCTGCAGACGCGCCGGCCCTTCGCCGTGCTGCTGTGCGACATCGACCACTTCAAGCTGGTGAACGACCGCTTCGGCCACGACGGCGGCGACTACGTGCTGGTGGAGGCGGCGCGCCTGCTGCGCGAGGCGTTTCCGGATTTGCTCTGTTCGCGCTGGGGCGGGGAGGAGTTCCTGCTGCTGGCTCCGGACGCCGATGGGGCCGAGGCCGCGGTCTTGGCGGAGCGGGCTCGGCAGCGGCTCGCCGGCGCCCAGCTGCAGTGGCAGCAGCAGCCGGTGCCCCTGACGCTGAGCATAGGCCATGTCTGCGCGCAGCCGGGCCTGGAGGTGGAGGCTCTGCTGCAACGCGCGGACGCCGCCTTGTATCTGGCCAAGGCGGCGGGACGCAATTGCTGTCGGGCGGGCTGAGGCCGACGCGCCGTCAGCGGGCGTCCGGCGCGGGCCCGGCCATGGCCTGTCTCAGATAATCGATGAACACCCGCAGTTTCGCCGGCTGATGCAGGTGGTGCGGGTAATACAGGTAAAAGGCCTCCGCCGGCGGCATCCACTCGTCCAGCACCGTCACCAGGCCGCCGTCCGCCAGATGCGGCGTGGCCATCGCTTGCGGCAAATAGGCGAGCCCCAGCCCGTCCAGCGCGACGTGCAGCGCCGCTCCGGTGTCGTTGGCGGTCAGCGGCCCTTGCACCGCGACTTCGAACGGCCGTCCGGCGTCGACGAATTGCCAGCGGTAGATCTGGCCGCTGCTGGCGAAGCGATAGCGCAGGCAATCATGCTGCCGCAATTGGGCCGGATGCTCGGGCGCGCCGCGCGCCTGCAGATAGCGGGGGCTGGCGGCCACGCAAAAGCGGAGCGGGGCGCTGACCGCCACCGCCTGCATGTCTTGCTGCAGGCTCTCGCCAAAGCGCAGGCCGGCGTCCAGGCCGCGCTCCACGATGTCCACCAGCTGGTTGTTCACATCCAGTTCCAGCCGCAGCTGCGGATGAGCGCGCATGAAGCCGGGCAGCAGCGGATACAGCAGCAGGCTGGCGGCGATGTGGGGCAGGGTCAGCTTCAGCGTGCCGCTGACCTGGCCCTGCCATTGACGGGTGTCGTCCAGCGCGCCGTCCAATTGTTCCAGCAACGGCGTGATCCGAGCCAGCAGCGCCTGGCCGGCCTCGGTCAGTCCTACCTTGCGGGTGGTGCGGTTCAGCAGGCGCACGCCCAACTGGGCTTCCAGCTGACGCAGCGTCTGGCTCAGCGCCGAAGGCGTGATCTCTTGTTGAGCGGCGGCGCGGGTGAAGCTGCCGTGTTGGGCGATCAGACGGAAGGCTTGCAGCGCGTGCAGGGAATTTTGCGGCATTGTGAAGTTATTCTACGTAATGCATGCAGATTAAGCCCATTTTTCCCATTGAGGCAAGAGTCTATGCTGCAGGCATCTTAACCAACCACGAAAGATGGCAGGCATGAAACAACGTATCCTGGGCCGTAACGGCCCTTCCGTTTCCGCGCTGGGCTTGGGCTGCATGGGCATGAGCGCCTTCTACGGCGCGCATGACGACGCGGAATCGCTGCGCACGCTGAATCACGCGCTGGACCGCGGCGTCAATCTGCTGGACACCGCGGATATGTACGGTCCCTATCGCAATGAGGAGTTGTTGGCGCAAGTTTTGAAATCGCGCCGCCAGGAGGTGGTGCTGGCCACCAAGTTCGGCATCGTGATGGATTCGGCCAATCCCGCCGCGCGCGGCGTCAACGGCCGGCCCGAGTACGTACGCAGCAGCTGCGAGGGTAGTCTCAAGCGCTTGGGCGTCGACGTCATCGACCTTTACTACCTGCACCGCGTGGACCCGCAGGTGCCGATCGAAGAAACGGTGGGCGCGATGGCGGAGCTGGTGCGCGCCGGCAAGGTCCGCTATCTGGGCTTGTCCGAAGCCGCGCCCGAGACTCTGCGCCGCGCGCACGCCGTCCACCCCATCCACGCGCTGCAAAGCGAATACTCCTTGTGGACGCGGGATCCGGAACAAGAGGCGCTGGCCCTGTGCCGGGAACTGGGCGTCGGTTTCGTCGCCTACAGCCCGCTGGGCCGCGGCTTTCTGACCGGGGCGATCCGCAGCCCGGACGACTTCGACGCCGACGACTACCGGCGCGGCAATCCGCGCTTCCTCGGCGAGAATTTCCAACGCAACCTGGCGCTGGTGGACCGGGTGAAGGCCTTGGCCGAGGCCAAGGGCTGCTCGCCGGCGCAATTGGCGCTGGCCTGGGTGCTGGCGCGCGGCGATCACATCGTCGCCATTCCCGGCGCGCGCCGCATCCGCAATCTAGACGACAATCTGGGCGCGCTGGCGGTGGAGCTGAGCGCGGCGGAGCGGGCGGAGATCGACGCGCTGTTTCCGCCGGAGGCCGTCAGCGGCCTGCGCTACGCGGCTGAAGTGATGGCGACGGTGCAGCGCTGAGCGGGGCCCTAGCGGTCTCGCCGCCAGTCGCGGCGGTCGCGCTCATGGCCGCGGCCATGGTCGTGATCGTCGCCGCCGCGCCACTCGCGCCGATCATGTTCGCGCCAGTGCTCATGGCCGTGCCGGACCTGCTGGTAACGCGGCACATAGACTTGGCGGTACCACTCGTCGCGGACGAAGTAGACCGGGCGGCCGCAGGCGCCGTAGCGGCCGCAGTAGCGGCGCCAATCCTTCATGTGACCGGGCGGCACCCGCAGATACATCGGCGCCACCGATACCGGAGCGGGCTGGATGAGCACCGGTTGCGGATAGATCAGTTGCGGCGGCGGGAAGCCGCCAAGGGTGAGTTGGCCGTAGAAACCGGGTTGGCCGATGGCGATGGAGACGCCGGCCTGGGCCGGCATGGCGCAGAACCATGCCGAGGCGGTCAGCGCGGCGAATGCGAATAGGCGTTTCATGGCGAATGTCCTTTTGGTCGTACAAGCGAGTGTTGTACTGCCAATATCGTCCGGGACTATTGCGCATGCGCGAAGCTGCACGGCGGAATGATGTCTAATGTTGGCGGCAAGGGGGTTTGGCAAACAAAAGCAAAACTTTCCGGCCGCTCAGCCCTGGACCGGGCCGCAGACGAAATCCGCGTGGTTGATCTGGCTGAGCGCCGGGTTGACGTCGAAGATTCTGCCGCTCACCTCGCTTACGCCCAAGGCCTTCAGTCTGGCGCTATGCATGCGCAAATAGGCTTGCGCGCTTTCCTCGTCGGCAAACAGATAAACGCCGCCGGCTTCTTGCCGGTGCGGATTCTCCGTCCATATCTTCCAGATGAAGCCGGGTTCCTGATTGATGGAGGCCGCCAGCGCTTGCAGTTGCGCGCTCATGTCGTCGCCGAAGGGGCCGGGGTAGTCGAAGTGGACTTGTAGCAGTTTGGGCATGAAAGCGTTTCCTTGGGGATGAAGAACCCTATGGGGAGCGGGCCTGCACGGCTTGCGACGCCGGGCAGGGCGCCGCGTCGCGCATCGCCATGATACTCGCCTGGCGCGGGCGCGCTCTGGCCGAGATCAAGCAAGCGAGGGGGGACAGGGGGGCGGCCCGATCAGAATCGGCAGCGCTGTGGGCGGGGCTGTTTCGAAACGCGGCTTCGGCCTTGGCGCGGCCTTGAACGAGCGCGAATGAAAAAGCCGCTCGCGGTTGGCGAGCGGCTTCATCGTGCCGGAGGCGGGAGGCGCTTATTCCGGACGCATCTGCGGGAACAGGATGACGTCGCGGATGGACGGCGCGTCGGTCAGCAGCATCACCAGGCGGTCGATGCCGATGCCGCAACCGCCGGTCGGCGGCAGGCCGTATTCCATCGCGCGGATGTAGTCGGCGTCGTAATGCATCGCTTCGTCGTCGCCGGCGTCCTTTTGCGCCACCTGGGACAGGAAGCGCGCGGCCTGGTCTTCCGGATCGTTCAACTCGGAGTAGCCGTTGGCGTGCTCGCGGCCGACGATGAACAGTTCGAAGCGCTCGGTCAGGCCCGGCTTGCTGTCGGAGCCGCGCGCCAGCGGGGACACTTCCACCGGGTAGTCGATGATGAAGGTCGGGTTCCACAGCAGGCTCTCGGCGCACTCTTCAAACAGCGCCAGCTGCAGGCTGCCCAGGCCAGGCGCCGGCGGCAGCTTGCCGCCCAGACGCTTGATCTCGGAGGCCACCCAGGCCGCGTCGTCCAGTTGCGCGTCGGTGTATTGCGGGTTGTAGTGCTTGATCGCGCCGACGATGGTGAAGCGGTCGAAAGGCTTGCCCAGGTCCACTTCCTTGCCCTGATAGCTGACGGTGGTGGAGCCGCAGGACACCAGCGCGCATTCGCGGATGATGGTTTCGGTCATCTCCATCATGCGCTGGTAATCGCTGTAGGCCTCGTAGAACTCGATCATGGTGAACTCGGGGTTGTGGCGGGTGCTCATCCCCTCGTTGCGGAAGTTGCGGTTGATCTCGAACACGCGTTCCAGGCCGCCGACCACCAGGCGCTTCAGGTACAGCTCCGGCGCGATGCGCAGGTACAAGGGCATGTCCAGCGCATTGTGGTGGGTGACGAAAGGCTTGGCCGCGGCGCCGCCCGGGATCGGGTGCATCATCGGGGTTTCCACTTCCAGATAGCCTTCGCCCACCATCACGTCGCGCACCTTCTGGATGATCTTGGAGCGCTTGATGAAAGTCTGGCGGCTATCCTCGTTCATGATCAGGTCGGCGTAGCGCTGACGGTACTTGGTTTCCTGATCGGTGATGCCGTGGAATTTTTCCGGCAGCGGACGGATGTTCTTGGACAGCAGGCGCACTTCGCTGGCCTGCACCGTCAGCTCGCCGGTCTTGGTCTTGAACAGGGTGCCCTTGACGGCGACGATGTCGCCCAGGTCCCAGTGCTTGAACTCGGCGTGCGCGTTTTCGCCCACGCCGTCATTGGAGATATAGGCCTGGATGCGGCCGCTGCCGTCTTGCAGCGTGGCGAAACTGGCCTTGCCCATCACACGTTTCAACATCATGCGGCCGGCGACGGCAACCTCGATCTTCTCGGCTTCCAGCGCTTCTTTTTCCTTGCCGGCGTGCGCGTCCTGCAAGGCTTGCGCGAAGTGGCTGCGCTTGAAGTCGTTGGGGAAGGCGATGCGTTGTTCGCGGATGCTCTTCAGCTTCTGGCGGCGTTCCGCCATGATCTGGTTTTCGTCCTGGCTGGGCGATGCTTGCTCGTGTTCAGACATGTTCACTCCGTAATTCAATGCAATGGCTGTTGGCCGCCGCGCGGGCGGCCGGGTTAAGCGGGTTTTAGGCTCAGACGCCCTGTTTCAGGCTGGCTTCGATGAATCCGTCCAGGTCGCCGTCCATGACGCCCTTGATGTTGCCCACTTCGTAGCTGGTGCGCAGGTCCTTGATGCGGGACTGGTCGAAGACGTAGGAACGGATCTGGTGGCCCCAGCCCACATCGGTCTTGGTGTCTTCCAGCGCCTGCTTGGCCTCGTTGCGCTTTTTCAGTTCCAGCTCGTACAGCTTGGCGCGCAGCATCTGCATCGCTTCGTCGCGGTTGCGATGCTGGGAGCGGTCGTTCTGGCACTGCACCACGATCCCGGTGGGATTGTGGGTGATGCGCACGGCGGAGTCGGTCTTGTTGATGTGCTGACCGCCGGCGCCGGAGGCGCGGTAGGTGTCGACGCGCAAATCGGCCGGATTGATGTCGATCTCGAAGCTGTCGTCCACTTCCGGGTAGACGAAGACCGAGGAGAACGAGGTGTGGCGGCGCGCGTTGGAGTCGAACGGCGACACGCGCACCAGGCGATGCACGCCCACTTCCGAGCGCAGCAGGCCGTAGGCGTATTCGCCGCTGATCTTCAGCGTGGCGCTGGTGATGCCGGCCACTTCGCCTTCGGACTCTTCCAGCACTTCCACGCTGAAGCCCTTGCGCTCGGCGTAGCGGATGTACATGCGCAGCAGCATGCCGGCCCAGTCCTGAGCCTCGGTGCCACCGGCGCCGGCCTGGATGTCCAGGAAGCAGTTATTCGGGTCCATCGGGTCGTGGAACATCCGGCGGAATTCCAACTGCGCGAGCTTGGCTTCGGCGGTGTCCAGGTCGGCCTGCACGGCCAGGATGGTGTCGTCGTCGTTTTCGGCGCGGCCCATCTCGAACAATTCGGCGCTGTCGCTGACCATGGCGCCGATCTCGTCGATCACCAGCACCACGTCTTCCAGCTGTTTGCGCTCGCGGCCCAGCTCCTGGGCGCGCTTGGGGTCGTTCCAGATGTCCGGATCTTCGGTCAGGCGGGAAACTTCTTCCAGACGGTCTTTTTTACCGTCGTAGTCAAAGATACCCCCGGATGTCGGCGCTACGGGTGGCCAGGTCGTCGATCTTGGCCGCGATTTGGTTCAGTACTTCGACTTCAATCATGCTCAACTCCAAATGGCAGTCTGTTAAATATAGGCAGTCGGGAAATCGGGTCTTGATCAAAGACAAAAAAGCGCACCGTAAGGTGCGCTTTTGCTGAAAAGACTTGGGATGGATCAGCCAAACAGGTGAGCGATGGCGGCGCGCTCTTCTTCCAGTTCGGCCAGGGTGAAGTTCATCCGCTCGCGGCTGAACTCGTCGATTTCCAGACCTTGCACAATCTTGTATTCGCCATTTTCGCATACAACCGGGAAGCCGTACATCACGCCTTCCGGGATGCCGTAGGAGCCGTCGGACGGAATGCCCATGGTCACCCATTTGCCCTGGCTGCCCAGCACCCAGTCGTGGACGTGGTCGATGGCGGCGTTGGCGGCGGAGGCGGCGGAGGACAGGCCGCGCGCTTCGATGATGGCGGCGCCGCGCTTGCCCACGGTGGGCAGGAATACGTCGCGGTTCCAGGCTTCGTCGTTGATCATCGGCTTGACCGGCTGGCCGTCGATGCTGGCGAAGCGGTAGTCGGCGTACATGGTCGGCGAGTGGTTGCCCCATACCGCCAGCTTCTCGATGGCGGCCACCGGCTTGCCGGTTTTGGCGGCGATCTGGGACAGCGCGCGGTTGTGGTCAAGACGCAACATGGCGGTGAAGTTTTTCGGATTCAGGTCCGGAGCGGACTTCATCGCGATCCAGGCGTTGGTGTTGGCCGGGTTGCCCACCACCAGCACTTTCACGTCGCGGGCGGCGTGGTCGTTCAGCGCCTTGCCCTGCACGGTGAAGATGGCGCCGTTGGCTTCCAGCAGATCCTTGCGCTCCATGCCCTTGCTGCGCGGGCGGGCGCCCACCAGCAGCGCGACCTTGACGTCCTTGAAGGCCACGTTCGGGTCGTCGGTGGCGACCATGCCGGCCAACAGCGGGAAGGCGCAGTCTTCCAGTTCCATCATCACGCCCTTGAGGGCGGTTTGCGCTTGCGGCAGGTCCAGCAGTTGCAGGATGACCGGTTGATCCTTGCCGAGCATTTCGCCGCTGGCAATGCGGAACAGCAGACTGTAGCCGATCTGGCCGGCTGCGCCGGTGACGGCGACGCGAACGGGAGCTTTCATTGGCGGACTCTCCTTTGATGTATCCGATAATGACGATATGCAGATGTTGCTCTGCAGCATTGAATGCTTTTGTGCGGCTGAGTGTAACACGGAGTATAGCCAAAGTGGCGGGCTAATCCTCATCAGAAAAGCTGATGGCCCGGATAAAGTCTTGTATCTTATATAAGACTTGTATTTACGCTTGATTTGTTTGGTGATACAACAGAGAACATGACAGATCGACCGCTGCGTAGACAGCCGCTGTACAGCCAGATCAAGCAGCAGTTGCTGCGCCGGATCGGCGATGGCGAGTGGCAGGAGAACGATGCTTTGCCCAGCGAATGGGACTTGGCGGACGAACTGGGCGCCAGCCAGGGCACGGTGCGCAAGGCCTTGGGCGAACTGGTGGCGGACGGTCTTTTGTACCGAGCGCAGGGCAGGGGCACTTTCGTGGCGCCGGCGCCCAGCGAGTGGGGCGAGGGCCTGCTGCTGACGCCCGGACTGTTCAACGAGCAGCCGGACGATCTGGCGCGGGAGTTCCTCGGCATTTCGCGCGGCAACGCCAGCGACGACATGGCCGCGGCATTGCAATTGCGGCGCGCTGCGCCTTTATTGAGAGTTCGGCAGCTGTGGCGCTGGCACGGCATTCCGGTGGCGGTGGACGAGGCCTTCCTGCCGGCCGACGAATTCGAAGGACTGGACGCGCGCTGGCTGCGCGGCTCGTCCGGGGTGTACCAGGCGCTGCAGCAGCGTTTCGGCATCCGTTTGAAAGTATTGTGCGAGCAGTTCCGCGCGCTGATGTTGCCGCGCGAGGAAAGCGCGCTGCTCGGCGTCACCGGCATGGTGGCCGAGGCGCCGGCCTTGAGCCTGATCCGGATTTCCGGCTCGATGGAAGGGGTGCCGCTGGAGTGGCGGCAGCGTTACTGTCTGACGCACAATTGGGCTTACACCGCCCGCCGGGCTTGACGCGGCGGGCTTTTGACGTGACGTGGACGGCTGGGCCGGCGGCGAAAAACGGGCCGCGGCCAGCCAGTTTTGCTAGAATCCCCGGGTCATATTGCACCGCGATATTCCTGGTGCGGCATGAGCGGTAATGACGGGCATCCAGCCATAACAACAACGGAGCCCTTCAGGCGGGCGGCCTCTAAGCGGGCCGTCTGTTGTGTAACCTCTTGGTTCTAAAAACATCCAAGGAAGCCATATGCAGAAGCAACGACCAAAGCACCTGGATCTGGCCAAGATCAGACTGCCGATTCCCGGCATCGTCTCGATCTTGCACCGGATCAGCGGTGTTGCGCTGTTCTTTTCTCTCCCACTGTTGATTTACCTGTTGCACGGTTCGCTGAGCTCGGCCGAATCGTTCGAAACCTACCGCGCCGTGGTGGGCAACCCGCTGATGAAGCTGGTGTTGCTCGGCCTGTTGTGGGCGTACATGCACCACTTCTGTGCCGGTATCCGTTTCCTCTTCCTCGATATTCATAAAGGTCTCGAACTGCAGACCGCCCGCGCCACCGCCAAGACCGTCGTGGCCGTCAGCCTGGCGCTGACCGTGGTTCTGGGAGTTGCTCTATGGTAAATCGCAATGTCGTCGGCGCCGGCTATGGCCTGCGCGATTGGATCATGCAGCGCGTCACCGCGGTGATCATGTTGATCTACACCGTGGCTTTGGCTTTGTTCCTGTTGACCATGCCATCCGGCTACGAAGGCTGGAAGGCGTTCTTCGGCCAGTTCTGGGTGCAGTTGCTGACCCAGGTGAGCCTGATCGCCCTGTTCCTGCACGTATGGGTGGGCATCCGCGATCTGTGGATGGACTATGTGAAGCCGGCGGGCGTTCGCCTGGCGCTGCACGTGTTCACCATCGTCTGGCTGGTTTCCTGTTTTATCTATTCCGTTAAAGTGGTCTGGGGGCTGTAATGGGTATTCCTGTTCGTCATTTCGACGCCGTTATCGTTGGGGCAGGCGGAGCAGGCATGCGCGCGGCCTTGCAATTGTCCGAGGCCGGCCTGAAGACAGCGGTGCTGTCCAAGGTATTCCCGACCCGCTCCCACACCGTTGCCGCCCAGGGCGGCGTGTCCGCTTCTCTCGGCAACTCCGAGGAAGATCATTGGCACTGGCATATGTACGACACCGTCAAGGGGTCGGACTGGCTGGGCGACCAGGACGCCATCGAATTCATGTGCCGCGAAGCGCCCAAGGTGGTGGTGGAGCTGGAGCACTTCGGCATGCCGTTCGACCGCAACGCCGACGGCTCCATCTACCAGCGCCCGTTCGGCGGCCATATGTCGAATTTCGGCGAGAAGCCGGTGCGCCGCGCCTGCGCCGCCGCTGACCGCACCGGCCACGCGATGCTGCACGCGCTGTACCAGCGCAATGTGCGCGCCAACACCCATTTCTTCGTTGAATGGATGGCGCTGGACCTGATCCGCGACGCCGACGGCAATGTCCAGGGCGTGATCGCCATGGAAATGGAAACCTCGGAAATCGTCGTGTTCCAGGCCAAGGCCACCTTGTTCGCCACCGGCGGCGCCGGCCGCATCTTCTCCTCGTCGACCAATGCCTTCATCAATACCGGCGACGGCCTGGGCATGGCCGCCCGCGCCGGCATCCCGCTGGAAGACATGGAGTTCTGGCAGTTCCACCCGACCGGCGTGGCCGGCGCCGGCGTGCTGATCACCGAGGGCGTGCGCGGCGAAGGCGGCATTCTGCGCAATGCGCAGGGCGAGCGCTTCATGGAACGCTACGCGCCCAACGCCAAGGACCTGGCGTCCCGCGACGTGGTGTCGCGCGCGATGGTGACCGAGATCAACGAAGGCCGCGGCTGCGGTCCGAACAAGGATCACGTGCTGCTGGACATCACCCACCTGGATCCGGAAGTGATCATGTCCAAGCTGCCGGGCATCCGCGAGATTTCGATCAAGTTCGCCGGCGTGGACCCGATCAAGGCGCCGATCCCGGTGGTGCCGACTTGCCATTACCAGATGGGCGGCATTCCCACCAACTACCACGGCGAAGTGGTGGTGCACGGCGAAAAAGTGCAGGGCTTCTACGCGGCGGGCGAATGCGCGTGCGCGTCGGTGCACGGCGCCAACCGCCTGGGCACCAACTCGCTGCTGGACTTGCTGGTGTTCGGCAAGAGCTCGGCCAACTCCATGATCGAGTTCATCAAGCAGCAGCCGGAAGATCTGCCGGAACTGGCGCAGGCCGACGTCGAGCGCTCGCTGGCCCGCGTCGAGCGTCTGAACTCCCAGACCGGCGGCGTGCAGGTCAACGACGCGCGCGAGGCGATGCAGCGCACCATGCAGGCGCACTGCGGCGTGTTCCGCTTCAAGGACATGCTGGCCGAAGGCGTGGAGAAGATTCTGGAAGTGGAGAAACTGGTGCAGCGCACCGAGATCTCGGACAAGTCCAATGTCTTCAACACCGCCCGCATCGAAGCGCTGGAGCTGGAAAACCTGATCGAAGTGGCCAAGGCCACCATGATCTCGGCCAACGCCCGCACCGAATCGCGCGGCGCCCATGTGCGCGACGACGCCAAGGACACCGAGGAAACCCCGAACGGCCGCGACGACAAGAACTGGCTGAAGCACACGCTGTGGTATCGCGAAGCCAACCGTCTGGACTACAAGCCGGTCAACCTGAAGCCGCTGTCGGTCGACACGATCGCGCTGAAGACCCGCTCCTACTAAGGGTTCCATCAAGATGACTACCGAAACCGTCAAATTCCGCATCTACCGCTACAATCCGGAAACCGATGCCAAGCCGTACATGCAGGACATCAGCGTGGAGATGAGTTCCACCGAGCACAAGCTCTTGGACGCGCTGGTCAAGCTGAAGGTGAAGGACGACACGCTGAGCTTCCGCCGCTCCTGTCGCGAAGGCGTGTGCGGCTCCGACGCCATGAACATCAACGGCAAGAACGGGCTGGCCTGCCTGACCGACTTCCGCGACCTGAAACAGCCGATCGAGCTGCGTCCGCTGCCGGGTCTGCCGGTGATCCGCGATCTGATCGTGGACATGACCCAGTTCTTCAAGCAGTACCACTCGATCAAGCCTTACGTGATCAACGACACGCCGCCGCCGGAACGCGAGCGCAAGCAGTCGCCGGAAGACCGCAAGGAACTGGACGGCCTGTACGAGTGCATTCTGTGCGCGTGCTGCTCGACGTCCTGCCCGTCCTTCTGGTGGAACCCGGACAAGTTCGTCGGTCCGGCCGGCTTGTTGGCCGCCTACCGCTTCATCGCGGACACCCGCGACGAAGCGACCAAGGAGCGTCTGGACAACCTGGAAGACCCGTACCGCCTGTTCCGTTGCCACACCATCATGAACTGCGTGGACGTGTGTCCCAAGGGCCTGAACCCGACCAAGGCGATCGGCAAGATCAAGGACCTGATGGTCAAGCGTGCAGTATGACCGCCTACGATCCGATTGAACTCAAGCGGATCCGTTGGCGGTCTCGGCGGGGGCTGCTGGAGCTGGATCTGGTGCTGGAGAAGTTCTTCGCCGGCCCCTTCGACCAGCTGGCCCCGGCCGAGATAGAAGCTTATAGGCGGTTGCTGGATTTGCCCGATACCGATTTTCTGGACGTCGTCAGCGGCAAGGCCGACCTGGACGATCCGGAAGAGATGGCCATCGTGGCGATTCTCAGGTCGCTCTGACGGCTATGCATCACCCCAATTACAACGACCATAAACCGACTGGGAGTATTGCTGTGGAAACTAATCGCAAAGTAACGCTCACCTACAACGAGGGTAAGGAAACTCTGGATCTGCCGGTCCAGAGCGGCACTTTGGGGCCGGATGTCGTCGACATCCGCACCTTCTCCAAAACCGGCATGTTCACGTTTGACCCGGGCTTCCTGGCCACCGCCAGCTGCGAGTCCGGCATCACCTTCATCGACGGCGACCTGGGCCAGCTCTACTACCGCGGCTACCCGATCGAACAGCTCGCCGAGAAGAGCGATTACCTGGAAGTCTGCTACCTGCTGCTGAACGGCGAACTGCCGACCGCGGCCCAGCGCAAGGACTTCGAGCGCGGCATCATGCGTCACAACATGCTGCACGATCAGCTGATGAGCCTGTTCAAGGGCTTCCGTCGCGACGCGCATCCGATGGCGGTGATGGTGGGCGTGGTGGGCGCGCTGTCCGCCTTCTATCACGACTCGCTGGACATCTCCAATCCGGAGCATCGCCGCATTTCCGCGCACCGCCTGGTGGCCAAGCTGCCGACCATCGCCGCGCAAGCTTACCGCTACAACAAGGGCCTGCCGTTCTCCTACCCGAAAAACGGCCTGACCTACGCGGAAAACTTCCTGCACATGATGTTCTCCACCCCGTGCGAAGAGTACAAGGTGAACCCGGTGCTGGCGCGCGCGCTGGACCGCATCTTCACCCTGCACGCGGACCACGAGCAGAACGCCTCCACCTCCACCGTGCGTCTGGCCGGCTCCTCCGGCGCCAACCCCTTCGCCTGCATCGCCGCCGGCATCGCCTGCCTGTGGGGCCCGTCCCACGGCGGCGCCAACGAAGCCGTGCTGAAGATGCTGGACGAAATCGGCAGCGTGGAGAACGTGGCCGACTTCATGCAGGGCGTGAAGGACAAGCGCTACAAGCTGATGGGCTTCGGCCACCGCGTGTACAAGAACATGGACCCGCGCGCCTCCATCATGAAGCAGACCTGCGACGAAGTGCTGAACGAGCTGGGCCTGCACAACGATCCCAAGTTCAAGCTGGCGATGGAACTGGAAAAGATCGCGCTGTCCGATCCGTACTTCATCGAGCGCAAGCTGTACCCGAACGTGGACTTCTACTCCGGCATCGTGCTGTCGGCCATCGGCATCCCGGTGTCGATGTTCACCCCGATCTTCGCGCTGGCCCGCACCGTGGGCTGGATCGCCCACTGGAGCGAAATGATTTCCGACCCGGCGATGAAGATCGGCCGTCCGCGCCAGCTGTACACCGGCGCTCCCCGCCGCGATTTCATCCCGGTGGAGAAACGCAAGTAATCAGGAACGAGGGTTGGCTGGAGCAGGGCTTCAGTCAGCCTTTTTTTCCGGCCCGACGGCGGGCCGGGCGGCAGGGTCAGAATGTTATGGGAAGCACAACAACAAGTTTTTCCGATAGCGTTTTCCCCATGCAGCAACAGGGAGTTCGCGCCAGAGCGTAGCTGGCCGGATTCCGAACAGAAACGACAAAGGGTAGCCCCATGATGCAATCCATGTACAGCCATTCTTACCTGTTCGGTGGGAATGCACCGTTCATCGAGGAGCTGTACGAACAGTACCTCGCTGACGCCAACTCCGTTCCGAACGAGTGGCGCGACTATTTCGACAAGCTGGCGCAAGCGCCGGGCGCTGCCGAACGCGATGTGCCGCACATGCCGATCCAGGAATCCTTCATTCAGCTGGCCAAGAAGCCGGCCGCCGGCCAGCGCGCCGGCAGCGGAGCGGACTGGGACACCATGCAGAAGCAGGTGGGGGTGCTGAAACTGATTTCCGCCTACCGCGTGCTGGGCAGCCGTCAGGCCAATCTGGACCCGCTGAAGCGCATGGATCAGGAGCTGGTGCGCGAACTGGACCCGGCTACCCATGGTCTGACCGGCGCCGACATGGCGGTGCAATTCAACGCCGGCTCGCTGGTGGGCCCGCAGAAGATGCCGCTGTCCGATATCCTGGCGCGTTTGAAGCAGACCTACTGCGGCAATATCGGCGTCGAGTACATGCACATCACCAAGTCGGATGAAAAGCATTGGGTGCAAAAGCGCTTCGAGGGCGACCTGTCCACGCCGCATTACGACGCGGCCAAGAAGCAGCGCATCCTGAAGCAGATCACCGCGTCCGAGACGCTGGAACGTTATCTGCACACCAAATACGTCGGCCAGAAGCGCTTCTCGCTGGAAGGCGGCGAATCCGCCATCGCCGCGCTGGATCACCTGATCCAGAACGCCACCGGCCAGGGCGTGCAGGAACTGATCATCGGCATGGCCCACCGCGGCCGTCTGAACGTGCTGGTCAACACCCTGGGCAAGCTGCCGCGCGACCTGTTCGCCGAATTCGAAGGCAAGGCCGCCCAGCAAATGGCTTCCGGCGACGTGAAGTACCACATGGGCTTCTCGTCCGACATCCCGACCGCCGACGGCCCGATGCACGTGTCGCTGGCGTTCAACCCCTCGCACCTGGAAATCGTCAACCCGGTGGTGGAAGGCTCGGTGCGCGCGCGCCAGGAACGCCGCAAGGACGCGGAACGCAAGACCGCGGTGCCGGTATTGATCCACGGCGACTCCGCCTTCGGCGGCCTGGGCGTCAACCAGGGCACGTTCAACCTGTCGCAGACCCGCGGCTACGGCACCGGCGGCACCATCCACATCGTGATCAACAACCAGGTGGGCTTCACCACCTCGGACACTCGCGACATCCGCTCGACGATGTATTGCACCGACGTGGCCAAGATGATCGAAGCGCCGATCTTCCACGTCAACGGCGATGATCCGGAAGCCGTCTGCTACGTGATGCAGGCCGCGCTGGACTACCGGATGACCTTCAAGAAGGACGTGGTCATCGATCTGGTGTGCTATCGCAAACTGGGCCACAACGAGGGCGACGACCCGTTCCTGACCCAGCCGATGATGTACAAGAAGATCGCCAAGCACCAGGGCGTGCGCGCGATGTACGCCGAGCGTCTGGTGCAGGAAGGCGTGCTGAAGGCGGAAGAGGCCGACGCGCAGATCCAGGCCTACCGCGACGCGCTGGACAAGGGCGAGCACGTCGAGCAGACCGCGCTGACCAATTACAAGCGCGAGCACGCGCTGGACTTCAGCCAGTATCTGGGCACCCACTGGGCGCATCCGACCGACACCTCCTTGCCGCAGGCCGACATCCAGCGCCTGACCGACAAGTTCACTTCGCTGCCGGACGGCTTCAAGCTGCACCCGACGGTGCAGAAGGTGCTGGCCGCGCGCAAGGCGATGGCCGCCGGCGAGCAGAACGCGGACTGGGGCATGGCCGAGACCCTGGCTTACGCCAGCCTGGTGACCAACGGCTTCGGCGTGCGCCTGTCCGGCGAGGACTCCGGCCGCGGCACCTTCTCCCACCGTCATTCGGTCTTGCACGACCAAAACCGCGAGAGCTGGGACCAGGGCAGCTATGTTCCGCTGCGCAATATGTCCGACAACCAGGCCGATTTCCTGGTGATCGACTCCATCCTGAACGAAGAAGCGGTGCTGGCCTATGAATACGGCTATGCCTGTTCCGCTCCGGATCAGTTGGTGATCTGGGAAGCCCAGTTCGGCGACTTCGCCAACGGCGCCCAGGTGGCCATCGACCAGTTCATTTCCTCCGGCGAGACCAAGTGGGGCCGTCTGTGCGGTCTGACCACCATCCTGCCGCACGGCTACGACGGCCAGGGCCCGGAACACTCGTCCGCGCGCCTGGAGCGTTGGCTGCAACTGTGCGCCGAGCACAATATGCAGGTGGTGATGCCGTCCGAAGCCTCGCAGATGTTCCACATGCTGCGTCGCCAGGTGCTGCGTCCGTACCGCAAGCCGCTGGTGATCTTCCTGTCCAAGCGCCTGCTGCGCTTCAAGGACTCGATGAGCCCGATCGAAGCGTTCACCAGCGGCGGCTTCCGCCCGGTGATCGGCGACTCGGTGGTGCAGGACGCCAAGAAGGTCAAGCGCGTGCTGCTGTGCGCCGGCCAGGTGTATTACGACCTTGCCGCCGCCCGCAAGGAGCGCGGCCTGGACGACGATATCGCCATCGTCCGCATCGAGCAGCTCTACCCGTTCCCGACCGAGCAGGTGGCCGCCGAGCTGGCGCGCTTCCCGCAGGCGCGCGAGGTGATGTGGGTGCAGGAAGAGCCGCGCAACCAGGGCGCTTGGTACCAGATCCGCCACCGCCTGGAAGGCCTGCTGGGCGCCAAGCAGTCGCTGTCCTTCGCCGGCCGTCCGTCGTCCGCTTCCCCGGCCGTAGGCTATATGAGCAAACACGTCGCCCAACTCAAGGCTTTCGTTGAAGAAGCCATGTCGGTCGCCAAATAACCACTGAATGAGTTCGAGGCAGCCGGAGGGCTGCCTCTACATGGAGAAGAACATGCTGATTGAAGTCACCGTCCCGCAACTGCCCGAGTCCGTATCCGAAGCCACGCTGATGAGCTGGCACAAGAAGGTTGGCCAAGCCGTCAGCCGCGACGAGAACCTGATCGACCTGGAAACCGACAAGGTGGTGCTGGAACTGCCGGCGCCCCAGGCAGGCGTGATCGTTGAAATCATCGTAGAGGACGGCGCCACCGTGGTGTCCGGCCAGCTGATCGCCAAGATCGACACCGCCGCCAAGGCCGGCGACGTGGCCCCGGCAGCCGCGCCGGCTCCGGCAGCCGCTCCGGCGCCCGCCGCCGCCCCGGCAGGCGCCGCCGCCATGCCGTCCGCCGCCAAGCTGGCCGCCGAAACCGGCGTGGACCTGTCCAAAGTGGCCGGTTCCGGCCGCGACGGCCGCGTGCTGAAGGAAGACGTGCAGGCCGCCAAGCAAGCCGCCCCGGCCCAGGCCGGTCCGGTGCTGGCTCCGGCCGCCGCCGGCGCCGCGCTGTCCGCCACCCCGGCCGCGGTCAATGTCGCCGCCATCTTGTCCGACCGTCCGGAACAGAGCGTGCCGATGTCCCGTCTGCGCCAGCGCGTGGCCGAGCGCCTGATCCTGTCGCAGCAGACCAACGCCATCCTCACCACCTTCAATGAAGTGAACATGAAGCCGGTGATGGATCTGCGCGCCAAGTACAAGGACCGCTTCGAGAAAGAGCACGGCATCAAGCTGGGTTTCATGGGCTTCTTCGTCAAGGCCGTAGTCGCCGCGCTGAAGAAATACCCGATCGTCAACGCCTCGGTGGACGGCAACAACATCATCTACCACGGCTACTTCGACATCGGCGTGGCCGTGGGCAGCCCGCGCGGCCTGGTGGTGCCGGTGATCCGCAACGCCGACCAACTGAGCCTGGCCGACATCGAGAAGCAGATCTCCGAATTCGGCAAGCGCGCCCAGGAAGGCAAGCTGACCGTGGAAGAGCTGACCGGCGGCACCTACACCATCTCCAACGGCGGCACCTTCGGTTCGATGATGTCCACCCCCATCATCAACCCGCCGCAGTCCGCGATCCTGGGCATGCACGCCACCAAGGAGCGCGCCGTGGTTGAGAACGGTCAAGTGGTGGTGCGTCCGATGATGTATCTTGCCCAGTCCTACGACCACCGCATCATCGACGGCCGCGAAGCCGTGCTGAGCCTGGTGGCGATCAAGGACGCGATTGAAGATCCGGCCCGCCTGATCCTCGACTTGTAATCACCCGCGGCCGGGGGCACGCTCCCGGCCTGTCTTGCGATGAATGGAGCTTGAATGCAGTTGCCCGACTGGTTTTACGGAATCGCCGCCATCCTGGCCGGCGTGGCCATAGGCTGGCTGACCTGGAAAAAACGCCAAAACGGCGTTCGCGAAGACCTGTACAGCCTGATCGGCAAAAGCATTCTCTGTCTGTTCATGATCGCATTCGGCATTCTGCTGCTGAAGGTCGGCAAGTAGACCCGGCAGCCGGCGGGCCGCGCGCCCGCCACCGACAAAGGAAAACAAGATGAGCCAATCGTTTGATGTAGTGGTGATCGGCGGCGGCCCCGGCGGCTACGTAGCCGCCATCCGCGCCGCCCAGCTGGGCTTCAACACCGCCTGCGTGGACGCGTTCAAGAACCCGGAAGGCAAGGCGTCGCTGGGCGGCACCTGCCTGAACGTCGGTTGCATTCCGTCCAAGGCCTTGCTGCAGTCGTCGGAAAACTTCCACGCGGTGCAGCATGACTTCGCCAAGCACGGCATCAGCGTTTCCGGCGCCAAGATGGACGTGGCGCAGATGATTTCGCGCAAGACCGACATCATCACCAAGAACGCCGCCGGCATCAGCTTCCTGTTCAAGAAGAACAAGGTTGCCAACATCCACGGCCTGGCCGCCTTCAAGGGCCGCCAGGGCGAGAAGTGGGTGATCGAAGTCAGCGACGGCGGCAAGGTGGTGGACACCCTGGAAGCCGGCCACGTGATCGTGGCTACCGGCTCCAGCCCGCGCGCGCTGCCGGGCCTGGCCACCGACAACAAGCTGGTGCTGGACAATGAGGGCGCGCTGGCGCTGACGGACGTGCCCAAGCGCCTGGGCGTGATCGGCGCCGGCGTGATCGGTCTGGAAATGGGCTCGGTCTGGAAGCGTCTGGGCGCCGAGGTGACCATTCTGGAAGCGATGCCGACCTTCCTCGCCGCCGCCGACCAGCAGATCGCCAAGGAAGCGTTCAAGACGCTGACCAAGGACACCGGGCTGGACATCAAGCTGGGCGTCAAGATCGGCGAAGTCAAGGCCGGCAAGAAGAGCGTCACCGTCAACTACGAATTGAACGGCGAAGCGGTCAAGGCCGAGTTCGACAAGCTGATCGTCTCCATCGGCCGCGTGCCCAACACCCAAGGCCTGGGCGCCGAAGCGGTGGGCCTGCAGCTGGACGAGCGCGGCTTCGTGGCGGTGGACGATCACTGCCACACCAATCTGCCCAATGTCTGGGCGATCGGCGACGTGGTGCGCGGCCCGATGCTGGCGCACAAGGCGTCGGAAGAGGGCGTGGCCGTGGCCGAGCGCATCGCCGGCCAGAAGCCGCACGTGGACTTCGGCGTGATTCCTTGGGTGATCTACACTTCTCCGGAGATCGCCTGGGTCGGCAAGACCGAGGAGCAGCTCAAGGCCGAAGGCGTCGAGTACAAAAAGGGCTCTTCCGGCTTCGGCGCCAACGGCCGCGCGCTGGGCCTGGGCCAGGCGCAAGGCACGGTCAAGATCCTGGCCTGCGCCAAGACCGACCGCATCCTTGGCCTGCACATGATAGGTCCGATGGTGTCCGAGCTGGTCAGCGAGGGCGTGGTGTCGATGGAGTTCAAGGCCGCCAGCGAAGACCTGGCGCGCATTGTCCACGCCCACCCGTCCTTGTCGGAAGTGATACACGAAGCCGCCCTGGCCGCCGACAAGCGCGCTTTGCACGGTTGAGCGTTCGCCGGGTCGTGTACAATCGCGCACGGCCCGGCAAAACGGCTCCCTCGGGGGCCGGTTGACGGAGTATGCGGCGGCGGCGTTTAGCCTGGGGGGTAAGCGCCGCGCGCCAGATACATTCAAGGTTTACAAGCGACTCAAAGAAATAGGGGCGTCGGTTTCAGCCCGCCATCCATTTCTCCGAAAGGAAACCATAGATGAACCTGCACGAATACCAAGCGAAAGAGCTGCTGGCCAAGTACGGCCTGCCGGTGCAACAGGGCATTCTGGCCGCCACGCCGGAAGAAGCCGCTGCCGCTTATGACAAACTGGGCGGCAAGTTCGCCGTCGTCAAGGCCCAGGTGCATGCCGGCGGCCGCGGCAAGGCCGGTGGCGTGAAAGTGGTGAAAAGCCGCGAAGAAGCCGCCGAAGTGGCCAAGGGCCTGATCGGCAAGAACCTGGTGACCTACCAGACCGACGCCGCCGGCCAGCCGGTGAACAGCGTGCTGGTGTGCGAAGACATGTACCCGGTGCAGCGCGAGCTCTACCTGGGCGCCGTGGTTGACCGCGGCAGCCAGCGCGTGGTGTTCATGGTCTCCACCGAAGGCGGCGTGGAAATCGAGAAAGTGGCCGAGGAAACCCCGGAAAAGATCATCAAGATCGAGGTCGATCCGCTGGTGGGCATGCAGCCGTTCCAGGCTCGCGACGCCGCTTTCGCGCTGGAACTGAAGGGCGAGCAGGTTGCCGCCTTCACCAAGCTGATGCTGGGCTCCTACAAGGCCTTCGTCGAGAACGACTTCGCCCTGTTCGAAGTGAACCCGCTGGCGCTGCGCGAAAACGGCCAGCTGGCCTGCGTGGACGGCAAGATCAACCTGGACTCCAACGCCCTGTACCGCCACCCGGAACTGCTGGCGCAACGCGACAAGAGCCAGGAAAACGAACGCGAAGTGAAGGCTTCCGAGTTCGATCTGAACTATGTGGCGCTGGAAGGCAATATCGGCTGCATGGTGAACGGCGCCGGCCTGGCGATGGCCACCATGGACATCATCAAGCTGAAGGGCGGCCAGCCGGCCAACTTCCTGGACGTGGGCGGCGGCGCCACCAAGGAGCGCGTGATCGAAGCCTTCAAGCTGATCCTGGCCGACACCTCGGTGCAGGGCGTGCTGATCAACATCTTCGGCGGCATCGTGCGTTGCGACATGATCGCCGAAGCCATCATCGCCGCGGTGAAGGAAGTGAACGTGACCGTGCCGGTAGTGGTGCGTCTGGAAGGCAACAACGCCGAGCTGGGCGCCAAGATCCTGGACGACTCCGGTCTGAAACTGACTTCCGCCCAGGGTCTGAACGACGCTGCCGAGAAGATCGTCGCCGCCGTCAAGGCCGCTGCCTGAGACCCGCACTGAGCTGAGGAATACAAAATGAGCGTATTGGTAAACAAAGACACCAAAGTGCTGGTGCAAGGCTTCACCGGCAAGAACGGCACTTTCCACGCCGAGCAGGCGCTGAAAGTGGGCACCAAGGTCGTAGGCGGCGTGACCCCGGGCAAGGGCGGTTCCGAGCACCTGGGCCTGCCGGTGTTCAACACCATGAAGGACGCCGTGCGTCAGACCCAGGCCGACGCCTCGGTGATCTACGTGCCCGCAGCCTTCGCCAAGGACTCCATCCTGGAAGCCATCGACAGCGGCGTGAAGCTGATCGTCTGCATCACCGAAGGCGTGCCCACCCTGGACATGCTTTACGTGAAGAAGGCCGTCGACGAAGCCGGCATCCGCCTGATCGGCCCGAACTGCCCCGGCATCATCACCCCGGGCGAGTGCAAGATCGGCATCATGCCGTGGCACATCCACAACCCGGGCCGCATCGGCATCGTGTCCCGTTCCGGCACCCTGACCTATGAAGCCGTGGCGCAAACCACCGCTCTGGGCCTGGGCCAGTCCACTTGCATCGGCATCGGCGGCGACCCGATCCCGGGCACCAGCCACATCGACGCGCTGAAGCTGTTCCAGGATGATCCGGACACCGACGCCATCGTGATGATCGGCGAAATCGGCGGTTCCGCCGAGGAAGAGGCGGCCGAGTTCGCCAAGTCCTACGTGACCAAGCCGGTGGTCGGCTACATCGCCGGCGTGACCGCGCCGAAGGGCAAGCGCATGGGCCACGCGGGCGCCATCATCTCCGGCGGCAAGGGCACGGCGGAAGAGAAGTTCAAGGCCTTCGAGAAGGCCGGCATCGCCTACACCCGCAGCCCGGCGGAAATCGGCAAGACCATGTTCGAGTTGCTGAAAAGCAAGGGCATGATCTAAGAACCTGTTCACGATCTGCTGCGCTTGTTCTAGCTCGCGAGATCGTGGATGGATTCTAAGGCCGCATGCAAAACACCCCTGGTTGGCCAGGGGTGTTTTTTTATGCGCCGCCGTTCAGGCGTAGCGCGCGCAGACGCGGTCGAACGGCGGCCGGTAGCGCGGATCGACGTAGGGCGTCAGCAGATAGAGCAGGCTGCGACAGCCGTCTTTCACCATGCGCTCCAGCTCGCTGGGCGTGGCGGAGTGCTTGAGCGTGGTCACCCAGCCGGTCTGCACCATCTGAAAGTGCTGAACCAGGTGGGCCAGTTGCTTGTCGTCGCCCAGCAGCACCCCCTGTTCGCGCAGACGGGCGAACAACTGGGCCAGCCTGCCGGCCAACTGGCCGCGCGACAGCTGCTGGTGGTTTTCCGCCAGTTCCGGGTGCAGGTAGTACAGGCTGGGCATGCTCTTGGGCAGGAAGCGGAAGCTCCAGATGTGGCGCAGCGTTTTTTCCATCGCGCCCACCATCGCCTCGATCGAGTTGCTGTGCCGGAGCGCGGCGGACAGCTGTTCCGCCATGCCCTTGACGTAGCGCTGGTACAGCTCGCTGATGATCTCTTCCTTGTTGCGGAAGTGATAGTACAGCTTGCCGGTGCTGATGTTCATCCGCTCGGCGATATGGTTGGTGGTGATGACGCGTTCGCCCTCCTGATTGAACAGCTGCAGGCTGGCGTCGACGATGTTCTGAAAGGTTTGCGACCGGTTGCCGCTTTTACTCATCTTGGCCCCTTTCTGTCTAATAACCGGGCGCCGTCCATTGCCGTGACGGCGTCCAGGCGCCAGTATCGCTCAAATTGGGGTGCAATTGTCGTTGTTAGGGCAAATTGTCGACATTTTGTGACGCGAGAATCGGCAAAACCAGGTTTGCGGCCGCCCTGAATATTTGAAACGCATGATTGAGCTCTTAATTTGATTTAAAACATGCGCAAATATTTAAAGACATTGTTATTTTTAACAATGCATGACATCTCGTATGACGGATAATAACGCTTTTATCAGCAACGGCTTATCATGCGCTCCATCCGTCACAAGCTCACGCTGCTGACAGCGGTGTCCATTCTGGTCGCCACGCTCAGCATCACCATCACCGCCTGCCTGAACATCCGCGCCCACGCTTACCAAGAGGCGGAGCGCGAGATCAACCAGGTCGCCCAACTGCAGGGCGGCTTCGTGTCCGAATGGCTGTCGGTCCGCAGGAACCTGATCAGCGCCAGCCTCAGCCACGCCGACGACGCGCAGGTCAGCTACTATCTGCAGCAGCTGGCCAAGGGCGGCGGCTTCAACGTGATCTACGCCGGCAACGGCGTCACCGGCGACATGAAGTATTCGGTGCCGGGGCGTCCCAAGCCCAGCGCCGACTACCAGCCGGCGCAGCGGCCGTGGTTCCAGCAGTCCAAGGCCCAGGACGGCCTGATCGTCACCGATCCGTACAAGGACTCCGAGCCGGAAACCAAGGACAAGCTGGTGATCACCATCGCCGACAAGGTCAAGGGCCAGGACATCGTGGTGGGCGGCGACATCCTGATCGACAAGCTGGTCAAGTCGGTGCTGGACATCAAGCTGGCCGGCAAGGGCCACGCCTTCCTGCTGACCAAGCAGGGCAAGATCATCGCCTATCCCAAGCCGGGCAATGAGCTCAAGCCCATAGGCAGCGTGATTCCGGCCTTGGACGAGGCCGCGTTCGCCAGCCTGCTGCAAAGCGACCAGGCCAAGAGCGTGGACATCGACGGCGGCGCCTATATGGTGGCCTTGCGGCCTATCGCCGGCTCCGACTGGGTGATGGGCGTGGCCGCGGACGAGGAGGTGATTTCCTCCCAGGTCAACGGCATCATCTGGCTGATTGCCGGCGCCGTCGCCATCGTGCTGGCGGTGATGCTGACCTTCAGCTCTGCCTATCTGGGCCGCCTGCTCAAGGGCCTGTTCCAGGTGCGCGACGCGATGCGCGAAATCTCCCAGGGCGAAGGCGATCTGACCCGCCGCATCGAAGTGGCCGGCGAGGACGAGGTGGCGCAGACCGCGCAGGCCTTCAACCAGTTCGTGCAACGCCTGAACGGCATGTTCCGCGAATTGCGCGACGAGGCCGGACAACTGACTCAGGGCGTGATCGAAGTCAGCGGCGCGGTGAAGCGCCTGGCCGACGACTCCCACGTGCTGGCTGACATTTCCAGCTCCAACGCCGCGGCGATCGAGGAAGTGACGGTGAGCATCTCCCACATCGCCGACGCCACCCGCGAAACCGACAGCCTGGCGCGCAATACCGGCGAGCATTCGCGCGAAAGCGCCAACGACATGCAGCGCATCAGCAGCGAGATGTCGCGCACCAGCGAATCGGTGGGCGAGCTGTCCGGCCTGCTGGCGTCCTTGGAGCAGCGTTCGCAGGAGATTTCCAAGATCACCAACGTGATCCGCGACATCGCCGACCAGACCAATCTGTTGGCCTTGAACGCGGCGATCGAAGCCGCGCGCGCCGGCGAGCAGGGCCGCGGCTTCGCGGTGGTGGCCGACGAAGTGCGCAAGCTGGCCGAGCGCACCGGTCAGGCCACGGTGGAAATCAGTCAGATGGTGGAAAACATCCTGGGCGAAACCGGCAAGGCGGTGCAGAACATGAACAGCACCGTCGGCGCGGTGGACAATAGCGTGGAGTTGACCGCCCAGGCGCGCGCGCGCCTGACCGCGATCAGCGAGGCGATGCAGCAGGTGGTGGACAAGATCGGCGACGTGGCCCTGTCCACCAGCGAGCAGCACAACGCCACCACGGCGATGGCGCAGAGCACCGAGTCGATCAACAACCAGATCATCGATTCCGACTCCGCGCTGCAATCGGCGATGCAGACCCTGGGCGCCTTGAACGATCTGGCGCGCGGGATGCAAAGCACCTTCAACCGTTTCCGTCTGTAAACCAGCGGATTGTCCGCGCAGGGAAACTCTTGCGCGGCCCCATGGTCAGTCACACTGCGCCGGCTCCGTTCAGGGGCCGGCGTTTTGTTATGCTATGGATAGTGAAACGGGGATTGAAGGATTTCGGATGAAAAGACTGATGATGGTGTCGGCGTTGCTGCTGACCGCCTGCGGCACCTTTCCGACGCAGGAAGGCTATGCGCAGAAGGCTTACTACTGGCAGGGCCGCGACGTGAATCAATTGCTGGCGGAGTGGGGCGCGCCGCAGAAAACGCTGAAGATGCCGAACGGCAACATGCTCTACACCTACAGCAAGGAGTTCACCCAGCGCGAGCCGCTGCGCGAAAACCGCGTGTACGAGCCGGGCGCCAAGGTGACTTACAACGAGAACGGCCAGACCAAGACCATAGAAACGCCGGGACGCTGGGTCAATACCGGCATGATAGGCGGCGGCTCCACCCATTACAGCTGCACCACCAACTTCGTGGTCAATCCCAAGAGCCAGCTGGTGGAGACCGTCAGCTTCGAGGGCAACAACTGCGTGGCGGTGCCGCGGCAGTGAGTGCCGGCCCCGTCGTCGACGGGGCCGCGGGCAGATAGCGGCGGCCCGGAAGCGCCGGCAAGGCCGCGAGGGGGCGTTTATTGGCCGGGCAGCTTCCATTCGCCCTTGCTGCGGAACGGCACCCGGCCCATGCCGTTCAAGTCCTCCAGCGTGCCGTTCAACTGGTACTCCAGCTTGCCGCCGTTGCCGGCCTCCATCGCCTTGCCTATCTGCTTCAGCCAGCCGGCCAGCGAGGTGTGCAATTGCAGCGTGATCAGGCCCTCGCCCAGCGCCGGCACCGCGATGGCCTGATTGCTGACCCCGGTGGCCAGCTTCTCGCCGGCCACGTTCAGCTCCAGCGTCATGCCCTTGGCGTTCAAGGCCAGATTGTTGGGATTGCTGACCCGCAGGCTGACATCGAAGCTTTGTTCGAACAGCGTGGCCCGGCCGGGCTTGACGTCGGCGATGCTGACTTGGGGTTTCTGGTAGTTCAAGGCGGCGCAACCGCTCAGCAGCAGCGCGAACAGGGCGATGCCCAGATATCGTTTCATCTTCGGTTTTCCTTGAGTTGACTGGCTTTATTCCAAACCGCCCAGCACATCGCGCGTCACCGCCAGCCAGGCGCGCGCCGCGTGCGACAAGTATCCGTTCTTCTGCCAGATCAGCGCCAGATGCCAGACCAGCTTGGGTTCGGCTAGCGGGATCACGTCGTAGTCGGCGCGGTCCAGCCGTTCGACGATGGAGCGCGGCAGCAGGGTGACGCCCATATGGGCCGACACCAGTTCCACGATGAAGTCCCAATGCGCGCTGCGCCCCACCACGTGCAGCGGACGGCCCAGTTCGCGGAAGGCGTCGCTGACCCGGCGCGCCAGCGTGAAATCCTGGGGATAGAGCACGAAGGGCTGGTCGGCGATCTGTTCCAGCCGCACCACGCTCTGGCCCCGCCATGCCGAGCCGGCCGGCGCCACCAGGCATAAAGGGTCGCGCACCACGGCGAATTGATCGAAAGCCTGATTGTCCACCGGCAGCACCGCCACGCCGATTTCCAGCTCGCCGCTGCGCACGCTGCTCTCGATCGCCAGCGCGCCGTCTTCCACCATCTTCAGTTCGATCTGCGGATAGCGCTGACGGAAGCTGCTGACCACCGGCGCGAAGAAGGCCACGCCCACCATCGGCGGCAGGCCGACCACCAGTTCGCCGCGCTTGAGCGCAGACAGGTCGGACAGCTCGGTCTTCAACTGGTTCATCGCCGACAGCACGTCCAGGCCGCGCTCGTAAGTGGCGCGGCCGGCGTCGGTGAGGCGGAAGCTGCGGCCTTCGCGCAGGATCAGCGGGCAGGCCAATTCCTCCTCCAGCTGGCGCACCATCTTGCTGATGGTGGGCTGGGTCACGTAGAGGGCCTCGGCCGCCTTGGTGAAGCTTTGGCGTTTGACCACCTCGATGAAGTAGCGCAGCGCGCGGATGTCCATAGATGCCTTAGTCCGGGTCGTGCATTCCATATTGGAATGCGTGAAATAATTTTAATTCATTTTTTGAATGTATGCCGGCGCTCTATACTCGAAACACTCCCTGTGTTGTGTAGTGGCTCAATCATGGCAAACCCGAATCTTTCCGCATTCAAGCAAGTGGCGCTGACCATCGGTCAGGTGGCCTTGCTGAGCGTGGTGTGGATCGCGGCCAGCCAGTTGAGCAGCCATTTCCTGCCTGTGGTGCCTGCCGGCGTGCTGGGGATGTTCCTGGTGCTGGCGGCGCTCTGGCTGGGCTGGTTGCCGCTGGACTGGTGCCGCAGCGGCGCCCGCTGGTTGTTGGCCGAAATGCTGTTGTTCTTCATTCCCGCCGTGGTGGCGGTGATCCAGTACCCGGACGTGATCATGGCCGCCGGGCTGCGCATCGTCGCGGTGATCGTGCTGTCCACCTTGCTGGTGATGGCGGCGACCTCCTGGGTGGTGGACAAGTGTTACCGGCTGGAGGTGGCCCTGCGTTGGCATGGCCGCCAGAAACAGGTGAAGACGCATGGAGCATGAGATCGCACTGGCCAGTCTGCTGATTACCGTTGTTTTGTACGGACTGGTCAAAAAGTTTTATCTGAAGAAGCGCAACTGGTGGAGTGCCCCGATCCTGGCGGTGCCGCTGCTGGTGATTGCGCTGGTGGTGTTGGCCAAGGTGCCGTACCGGGTGTATTTCGAAGACACCCGCTGGCTGACCTGGATGCTGGGCCCGGCCACGGTGGCCTTCGCGGTGCCGATCTACGAGCACCGCGCGATGATACGCCGGCACTGGCTGTCGCTGAGCTGCGGCGTGCTGGTGGGCATGCCGGTGGCGGTGTTCAGCTCGATCTGGCTGGCGCGCCTGCTGGGCTTGTCCGAGCTGTTGCAGCGTAGCCTGGCGCCGAGATCGATCAGCACTCCGTTCGCGCTGGCGACGGCCTCCGGCATCGGCGCCTCGCCGGACCTGACCGCGGTGTTCGTGGTGATGACCGGGGTGTGCGGCATGCTGCTGGGCGAAGTGATGCTGGCCTGGATGCCGCTGCGCTCCAGCCTGGCGCGCGGGGCCTTGTTCGGCGCCGCCGCTCACGCGGCCGGCACCGCCAAGGCCAGCGAACTGGGCGCGGAAGAAGGCGTGGTGGCCAGCCTGACCATGATGCTGGGCGGTTTGGCGACGGTGTTCGCCGCGCCGCTGATAGGTTTGTTGTTGTAGTTTGTGTGTGTACTTGTTGTGACCGCATTCCCGTGGGGTGGCGTGCGGTGGTTTCTCCTCATCTCCCCAAACGAGCGTTGTTAGGGCCGACCCAGTGGGTTGGCCCATTTTTTTTGCCGCTCCGCCGGCGCGGGCGCGAAAAAGCCCGGCTGGAGCCGGGCCTGCAGGTCTGCCGCCGCTCAACCCATCTGCTGCGGCGTGATCATGATCTCCACGCGGCGGTTTTTCGCCTTGCCGCTGTCGCTGGCGTTGCTGGCCACCGGCTGGGCCGCGCCGTAGCCCATGGTGCGCACCCGCACCGAGTTGACGCCCTGGCCTTGCAGGTATTCGGTCACCGACTGGGCGCGCTTCTCCGACAGCGTCTGGTTGAAGGCGGCGGCGCCGGTGCTGTCGGTGTGGCCGGCCACGGTGATCGAAGTGTCCGGGAACTGCACCAGCACGCCGGCGATGTCGCCCAGCGGCTTTTGCGCCCTGGCGTTCAATTGATAGCCGTTGGTGGGGAAGGTGATGTTGTCGGGCAGGGACAGCTTGAGCTGGTCGCCGATGCGCTCGACCGCGATCTGGCTGTTCTTCAGCTTCTCGCGCAACTGTTTTTCCTGGTAATCCATATAGCCGCCGATGCCGGCGCCGATCGCGCCGCAGGCCAGCGCCGAATTGCGGGCGCCTTTGCCGCCATGGGTCAGCGCGCCCACCAGTCCGCAGGCGGCCGCGCCGCCCAGGCCGTAGAGCGCGGTCTTGCTGATCTCGGTCTGGCCGGTTTGCGGGTTGGTGGTGCAGGCGGACAGGGCCAGCGCGAACAGGGTCGCGGCGGCGGTGGCGGGCTTGAACAAACGGGTCATTGCTTCTCCATGGAATGTGGGTGGGGGTGGGGGTCCTGGCCGAAGGGCGTGTGGCAGACGCAAGGCTCGCCTTCGGACGCTTCCACCAGGGTTTGCAGAATGCCGCATTCCGCCACGGTGTGATGGTCGTGGCAGCGGTCGCGCAGCGCCAGCAGCTGTTGCTCCAGCAGGCGCAGGCTTTCCACTTGCTGATGAACCTTGCTGACCTGGCGGTCTATCAACTGGTTGATGTCGTCGCAGGCCAGCGAGGAGTCGGCCTTGAACGCGGCCAGTTGGCGGATGTCGGCCAGCGACATGCCCAGCGAGCGGCAGTGCAGGATGAAATTCAGTTCGCCCAATTGCTCGGCGTTGTAGCGGCGGTAGCCCGAGGCGCTGCGCAGCGGCGCGGACAACAGGCCCTCGCGTTCGTAATAACGGATGGTTTCCACTTCGCAGCCGGTCTGGCGCGCCAGTTCTCCAATCAGCATCTCAGTTCTCCCGCAAGGCGCCCGGCGACGGGCGGTGGCGGCGGTTCTCCGCCGGATGAGGAAATTTTAGCAAAAAAGCTTGACCTTGTAGCGACTATAGGGTTTGCAATGAGCCTATATCAATCCGACCAAGGGAGGCCACCATGTTCCATCCAGCGCAAAGACGGCGGCGCGGGTTCGCGCCGCACGCCGGCCACGCATCTTGCCGCGGCGGCGAGGGCAAGCCCGATCCGCGCCCGGCGGACGATTGCTGCGGAGGCAAACTGGAGGCGGCGTTGCCGGCTCAAGCGGCCGGACATGTCCACGAGCACGGCCATGATCATGGTCATGACCACGATCATGGCGGCAAGGCCTGCTCGGGCCACGATCACGACGCGGAGGCGCCGCGCGCGGTGTCCTTGGGCGAGGGCGGCCGGCAGCAGGCCAGGCTGCACATCCAGGCGATGGACTGCCCGACCGAGGCCAAGCTGATTGAAAAAGCCCTGGGCGGTATGACGGGAGTGGCCGCGCTGGAGTTCAATTTCATCGAACGCGTGCTGCTGGTGCGCCATGACCTGCCCAATCTGGACGGCGTTAAGCAGGCCATCGCCAAGGTGGGCATGAAGGCGGTGGAGCTGAGCGACGCCTCCGCGCCGGTGGAACAGCCCAAGGTTTCGCGTCGCAGCAACTGGTTGTTGGCGCTGTCCGGCCTGGCCGCGGCCGGCTCCGAAGGCGTGGCCTGGCTCAGCGGCGCGGATCAGGGCTGGGGCAGCGCGGCGCTGGCCTTGGCTTCCATTCTGCTGGGCGGCATCCCCACCTTGAAAAAGGGCTGGATCGCGCTGTCCACGCGCACGCTCAACATCCATTTCCTGATGTCGGTGGCGGTGATAGGCGCGATGCTGATCGGCCAGTGGCCGGAAGCGGCGATGGTGTTGTTCCTGTTCGCCATCGCCGAGCGGCTGGAAGCGATGTCGCTGGCGCGCGCCGGCGAGGCGGTCAAGGCCCTGATGTCGCTGGCGCCGGAAACCGCCTGGTTGCAAAGCGGCGGGGAATGGGTGGAGCGTCCGGCCGCCGAAGTGGCGCCGGGCAGCCGAGTGCGGGTGCGTCCGGGCGAGCGTGTGCCGCTGGACGGCCGCATCGAGCAAGGCCACAGCGCCTTCAACGAGGCGCCGATCACCGGCGAGAGCCTGCCGGTGGACAAGTCGCCGGGCGACGCGGTATTCGCCGGCAGCATCAACGGCAGCGGCGTGGTGGAAGTGCTGACCACGGCGGCGGCCAACGGCAGCGTGCTGGCGCGCATCATCGACACCGTGCGCAACGCCCAAGCCAGCAAGGCGCCGACGCAGCGTTTCATCGACCGCTTCGCCGAGGTCTACACCCCGGTGGTGCTGGCGGCCGCGCTGCTGTTCGCGGTGGCCACCCCCTTGCTGGGTTGGCTGAGCTGGGGCGAGGCGATCTACAACGCGCTGGTGATGCTGGTGATCGCCTGCCCGTGCGCGCTGGTGATCGCCACGCCGGTGACCGTGGTCAGCGCGCTGGCCTCCGCCGCCAAGCACGGCCTGCTGATCAAGGGCGGCGCGCCGCTGGAGATGGCGGCCCGGATAGACGCGGTGTGCTTCGACAAGACCGGCACCCTGACCGAGGGCGAGCCGCAGGTGACCGAGGTGGTGGCGCTGGCCGACGCGGATCAGGATCAACTGCTGCGCTGGGCCGCGGCCCTGGACGCGCATTCCACCCATCCGCTGGCCAAGGCGGTGTTGGCGGCGGCGAGCGCGCGCGGCCTGTCCTGGCCGGAGGCGGAACAAGTCAGCGAGCAGGCCGGACGCGGCGTCAGCGGCCTGGCCGACGGCCGGAAGCTGGCCTTGGGCAGCAGCCGGCTGGCGCGGGAGCAGGGCGCTTTGAGCGAGGGCCTGCGGGCCGAGCTGTCGCGCCTGGAGCTGGCCGGCCAGGGCGCGCTGGTGCTGCTGGAGGGCGAGCGCGCGCTGGGCGTGATCGCGGTGGCGGACCGGATTCGTCCGGAAGCGCCGGCGGCTTTGCGCCAGTTGGCCAAGCTGGGCGTGGCGACGGTGATGTTGAGCGGCGACAACCAGCAGGTGGCGCAGGCGGTGGCGGCGAAGACCGGCATCGTCGAAGCCCACGGCGGCCTGCTGCCGGAAGACAAGTTGGAGCGCATTGTTCGCTTGCAAGCCTCCGGCAAGACGGTGGCGATGGTGGGCGACGGCGTCAACGACGCGCCGGCGCTGGCCCGCGCCGACCTGGGCATCGCCATGGGCGCGGCCGGTTCCGACAGCGCGCAGGAAACCGCCGGCGTGGCGCTGATGGACGACAAGCTGGCCAAGCTGGCGGACTTGCTCAGCCACGCGCGGCGCACCTCGCGGGTGCTGAAGGTGAATATCGCGGTGGCGCTGCTGACCAAGCTGGTGTTTTTCGGCCTGGCCATGTTCGGCCTGGCCAGCTTGTGGATGGCGGTGTTCGCCGACGTGGGCACCAGCCTGGTGGTGATCGCCAACGGTCTGCGGCTGGCGCGCGGCGTGCGCAAGGCGGAGTGATAGAAACGGCGCCTGGTTCTCAGGGCCAGTTCAAAGTCTAGCGAGCAAGGGCGAGACAAGGCGTTGCGGCTGAGAAAGCGGAATGTACTCGTGGTGCATGCGTATTTCGAAGCCGTACTCACCGTGTCACGTTTCACGACGCGCAGCAGATTTTGAACAGCTTCTCAGGCGTAGGTATCGATCTTGGACCCCAGCCCCGGGCCTTGCCGCTCGGGGCTGTTGATTTGCTGCCGCGCCTGCAGCGGGCTCAGTCCCTGTTTGCCGGCCTGCTGCTGCATCAGTTCGATGCGGGCTTGTTGTTCCATCTGCGCCGCCGCGGCGGCCACCGCGCGGTCCTGGCCGGACGGGTCGGCCGGCGCCAGCGCCGCCCTTTGCACGGTCTGCGCGTTGGAAATGGTTTCCTGCGGCGTGCTGCCCCGCGCCAGGCGGATGCCGACCTCGCCGCCTATCGCGTACTGCTTGCCGTCCGGGCCTTGCTGATAGGTGTAGGTGGCGCCGCCGCCGGCCAGCGCGCCGCCGCTGGTCAGATGCGCCTGCTCGTGCTGGCGCACTTCGCTGTCTCTCGCCTTCAGCGCTTCCACTTGTTTCTGCTGCTGTTCGTCCAGCGGCTTGCCGTCGGCGCCTAGCGTGGCGTTGGGCCGGGCTTGCTCTTTCTGATCGGCGGCGCTTGAGCTTGAGTCGGCGGCCGGGGTTCCGGGCGCAGCGGCGGCCGCCGTCGGCGTCGCGGCGCTAGCCAGACTTTGCTGGCAGGCCGGACACTGGCAGTTGGCGCCATGGCTGGCCTGCAATGCGTAGCCGCCATAGCCTCCGTAGCTGGATATCCCGGAAATGCTCATGAATTCATTGCCTTAGCTTGATATTTCCAGTTTAGCCGCTATGCGGGGTTTTTGTCCAAAAGCGATTGCGCGAGCGGCGGGGGCGGAAATCTCGCTCGAAACTGTTTAAAACAAGTTTATGAGCGCAAAATACGCCGTTTCGAATCTTTGCGCGACCACGCGGAGCGCCGCGAGCGGCGGCGGACGGGGTCCGATTTTGGGAGTGAGGCATGGGGCAACAGGTGGATCAGGCGAGCCAGCGCGAACTGGTGATGTCGGTGTTGATGACGCCGGACATGGCCAATTTTTCCGGCAATGTCCACGGCGGGGTGTTGCTGAAGCTGCTGGACCAGGTGGCTTACGCCTGCGCCAGCCGTTACGCCGGCTGTTACGTGGTGACCTTGTCGGTGGATCAGGTGCTGTTCAAGCAGGCCATCCACGTCGGCGAACTGGTGACCTTTCTCGCCAGCGTCAATCACGTGGGGCGGACCTCGATGGAGGTGGGCATCAAGGTGGTGGCGGAAGACATTCAGAAGCGCACGGTGCGCCACACCAATAGCTGTTATTTCACCATGGTGGCGTTCGAGAACGGCAAGGCGGTGCCGGTGCCGCCGCTGACGCTGGAAACGACGGAGCAGCAACACCGTTTCCGCGACGCGGAAATCCGCAAGAAGATGCGGATGGAAACCGAGCAGCGCATGCGCCAGGCATCCCGCCAGGACGGCGCCGATGCCTGAGGCGGCGTTCACCTTATTGCATAGCGATCCGCGTTTCTATCTGTTGGACAAGGCGCCCGGCGTCAGCTTCCACCGCGACGGCGAGGAGGCCGGCCTGATGGAGGCCTTGCGCGCCGGCTTGGGCGACGAGGCGGTGTGGCCGGTGCATAGGCTGGACCGCATCACCTCCGGCCTGATCCTGGTGGCGCGTTCGGCCGAGACGGCGGCGCGGCTGGGCGAGGCCTTCGCCGGCCGCGAGATCGAGAAATATTACCTGGCGCTGTCCGACCGCAAGCCGGGCAAGAAGCAGGGCAGGGTGGCCGGAGACATGGCCAAGGGGCGCGGCGGCGCCTGGCGTTTGCTGAACAGCCAGCAGAACCCGGCGGTGACGCAGTTTTTCAGCTATTCGCTGCAGCCCGGCCTGCGTTTGTTCCTGCTGCGGCCGCGAAGCGGCAAGACGCATCAGTTGCGGGTGGCCTTGAAGTCGCAGTCGGCGCCGATACTGGGCGATCTGCTGTACGGCGGCACGCCGGCGGATCGTGGCTATCTGCACGCTTACGCGCTGCGTTTCGAACTGGAGGGCGAGCGCTTCTGCTTCGTCTGCCCGCCGAGCCGGGGCGAGGCCTTTTTGTCCGAGGCCTGCGGCGCGGCGCTGCAGCAGCTGGCGCGGCCGTGGGAGTTGAGCTGGCCGGCGGCGTGAGCAGCTAGGCTTGGCCGGGGCCCGGCTTTCAGGCCGCCATCGGCGCGGGAGCGGGCGCGGCCTTGTCGAAGCGCGCCACTTCCACGTCGTACTGGCCGCAAAGGTCGGCGAAGGCCTGGCTGCCGAGGAAGCGGTATTCCTTTTCCCGCGTCGCGGCAATCGGATCGTCCTTGTCGGCGGCCGGATGGCCGGGGTGGCACATGATCAGCCCGCGGTCAGGGGTGCGCGCTAGCCATTGCTGCATCAGTCCGGCGAAGTCGGCTTGCGGCGTCAACGAGTACATGCCGCCGAACCAGGGCGTGGTGCTGAAGCCCTGTTCGCGGGCGCCGTCGTCGAAGCCGGTGCTGACGCTGCGCAGCACCAGCGCCTTGAGCCGGTTGTCGCCGGGGTGGCCCAGGCGGTCCGGCGAGCGCAGATAAGGCAGCGGCTGCTCTTGCCAGCGCTGGGCGATGGCTTCGAACAGCGCGTCGCGAACCACCGGCAGCGCGTGCACATGCTGATGGCCGTCGATGAAGTCCGGCAAGCGGCCGTAATGCTGGCAGAACAGATCGATTTGCAGGACCGCGGCATCGCGCAGCATCGGGCGCGACAGCTGGCGCAGCTGGCTTTTCATCAGCCAATGCGACAGCGGGCGGACGTGTTCGCCAAAGGGATGGCTCAAATTGAAATGCAGGCCGATGTCGGCTTTGCCGTCGAAGGCTTTCAGTTCGGAAGCGCGGCTGGCCCAGCTGGGCGCCTGGCTCATCACGCTGGTGGCGGACAGGCGGCCGGCGGCCAGCAGTTCCAGAATGCCGGCGCTGATGGCGTCGGACTGGGCGAAGTCGTCGGCGCAGAGTGTCAGTCGTTTTGTCATGGGGGGTGTGACCGCGGCAAGCGGATAAAGTTTTATACCCGTTTGTGCTGGAAATTAAGGGGTTTTGTGTAGTTTTTGTGCCGTCGACGGGCCGCGGAAGGCCCACAGCTTGCTGAGCGCGAAGGTCAGCGCCGCCACGACGATCAGCACCAGCAACAGGGCGGCGCGGTAATTCAGCGGGGTGAAGCGCAGCAGCAGCGCGTACATCGCCTCGTTGACGACGAAGCTCAGGCAGGCGACGCCGAAGAAGCGCGGCAGCGCCTGGCGGTGAGGGATGTGCCGGGCCTGGAAGGTTTGTTGACGATGGCCCCAGTAGCTGACCTGGAAGGCGATCAGAAAACCCAGCACATTGGCGTGCAGCGGCGCCATGCCCAGCGGCACCAGCAGCCAGGCCACCACGCCGAAGTGAACCAGCATGGCGGAGACGCCGACCACGCCGAACCAGAACAATTCGCGGCTCATTCCGTCGCGTCCCCGGCGCCCGGCTGGCGGCGGCCGCTGATGCGGCTGACCAGATAGGTGGGGCGCTGCTTGACCTCGTCGAAAATGCGGCCGACGTATTCGCCGAGAATGCCGATGGACAGCAGCTGCACGCCGCCGAGGAAGCTGATCGCCACCGCCAGCGTCGGCCAGCCGCTGACCGGGTTGCCGAACAGCAGGGTGTGGGTCAGCTCCCAGGCGGCGTAGCCGATGGAGCACAGCGAAATCAGGCAGCCGATCACAGTCCAGATGCGCAGCGGCATATTGGAGAAGGCGGTGAGGCCGGTAATGCCCAGGTCCAGCAGCCGGCGGTAGTTGAAGCTGCTTTGACCGGCGCGGCGTTCCCGGGTCTGGGTAGGCATCGGCCGTTGGGTGAAGCCCACCCAGTGATACAAGCCCTTCATGAAGCGGTTGCGCTCCGGCATCTGGCGCAACGCTTCCACCACGCAGCGGTCCAGCACGCGGAAGTCCTGGGTGTCCGCCGGCATCTTGTGGCGGCTGCCGCTGTTGGCCAGCCGGTAGAAGACGCGGGTGAACAGGCGCTTGGCCAGCGGCTCGTCTTCGCGGCTGCTGCGCACGCTGTAGACCATGTCGTAGCCCTTGCGCCATTCCTGCAGGAACACCGGCACCATTTCCGGCGGGTGCTGGAAGTCGCTGTCTATCAGCACGGCGACGTCGCCCTGGACGTGGTCGACGCCGGCGGTGAGCGCGATCTCCTTGCCGAAGTTGCGGGACAGCTGGATCAGCGTCACCGGCAGTTCCGCCGCGTGGGTCAGCACCTGTTCCACGGTGTCGTCGCCGCTGCCGTCGTCCACCACCACCAGCTCATGGCGGTAGCCGGCGTCGTTCAGCAGCTGATGCAGGGTTTGCAGCATCGGCACGATGTTGGCGGATTCGTTGTAGGCCGGCACCACGCAGCTGACCAGCGGGTCGGCCGGGCGCTCCTTGGCGCGTTGGGCCAATAGATAGGGCGGCACAAAAGCCTCAGTCATGCTGGGCGTCCTCGCGTTGGGCCGGCTGCGCGCGCGCGGCGTCGCCGAGCAGCAGCACGGTGTCGTTCATGATCTGGAAGCGGCCCAGCGGGGCGAAGCGGGCGCGGACGTCGGCGGGCAGCCGCGCCAGCTCGTTCTCGTCGCTGACGATGAAGCTGCCGGGCTTGCCGGCCAGCCAGGCGCGCAGCTGCTGCGGGTCCTGAGTGGCGCGGGCGCGGCCGTGGGAATAGAACTCGGCGGAGAACTCGCGGCGGCCGGCCCAATAGACCAGGGCGCTGTCCTTGCTCGGGTTTTGCGCTTGCCAGGCGGCGATCACCTGCTTCTGAGTGCGCAGGTAGCGATTGCCGTCGTAGTGGTTGAAGGCCAGCAGCGCCAGCATCAACAGACCGCCGACCGCGGCGATCCACGGCAGCGCGCTGCGCTCGGCGCCGTCGGCGCGCGCGCGCCGCCACAGTTCGGCGAACAGCAGCGCGCAGCCCGGCAGCATGGGCAGCGAGTAGGGGAAGATGATGTTGCCGGACAGGGTGAAGAACAGCAGGGTCATCAGCGTCCACAGCGCCAGGTAGAGCAGCCAGCCGTCGTCGTCGCGGCAGAGCCGCGGCAATTTGGCGCCGTGGCGGAGCAGCCAGGCCAGCATGGCCAGGGACCAGGGGAAGATGGCCGCCAGCGCGTACAGCCAGATCATGCCGCGCGGCGTGGCGTGGGCGAAGCCGTATTTGTCGCCTTTCCAGCCGGCGTCCAGGAAGCGGCTGACGTGCTCGCCCATGATGAAGTAATCGAGGAAGCCCGGGGTGCGCAGCTCGGCCAGCGCGTACCAGGGCGCGGCGACGGCGAACATCAGCAGGGTGCCGCTGATCCACGGCAGCTTGCGCCACAGCGCCAGCCACTGCATGCGCAGCAACACCCAGAAGAAGATGGGCATGCCCACCAGCACGATGGCCAGCGGGCCCTTGGCCAGCAGGCCGAGGCCGAGGCCGACGAAGAAGACGTAGCCCCAGCCGCGGCTGCCGCGCGTCAGCGCGTGCCAGAAGGCGGCCTGGCTCAGCGTCACGCAGAACAGCAGCGCCGGGTCGGTCATCACCGTGCCGGCGGCGCCGAGGAAGAGCAGGCCGCTGGCCAGGATCAGCGCGGCGGCCATGGCGGCGTCGCCGCCGCTGCGCTTGCGCATCAGGTGGGCGCTGAGGCCCAGGGTGGCGACGGCCAGCAACAGCGAGGGCAGGCGCGCGGCGATTTCATTGACGCCGAACAGGCCCATGCCGGCGGCGGACAGCCAGCTGGACAAGGGCGGCTTGGCCCAGAACGGGATGCCGTAATCGTGCCACAGCGTCACCCAGTTGCCGGTTTCCAGCATCTTGCGGGCGATTTCGCCGTAGCGCGCCTCGGTGGTGTCGGTGAGCGGGATCGCCCACATGCCGACGAGGCGGAGCAGCAATAGCAGCAGCAGGACGACGACGGCGCCTTGCTGCCAGCGGGGGAGACTTGTTCTTTTCATTCGGGACGAAGGCCGTCGGCGCGCGCGGGCGCGGCGGCGAGTAAGGGCCGGGATCTGGAAGCCCCGTATGATAAAGCCTTTTCCCCGCTCTGTGTTGACCGGGGAAGGCGCAAAAAAAGCCGGCGTTCGCCGGCTTGCTGCGCGGCCGGGCAGGGCGCCCGGCCGGCGACGCTTGGCCTTATTGCAGGCCGTGCATCATTTTCTTCAGCTTGTAGGACAGCGCGAACAGCACCAGCGAGCTGACGCCGGCCATGGCCACGAACAGCATGAAGAAGTCGTGCAGATTGCTGATGGCGTAGCCGAGGAAGTGCGGCACCGGCTTGCTCGGGTCCGGGTACAGTTCCGACAGCGTGCCGGCGAACTTGTTGGCGGCGGCGTTGGACAGGAACCAGATGCCCATCATCAGGCCGGTGAAGCGGGCCGGGGACAGTTTCACCACCAGCGACAGGCCGATCGGGGACAGGCACAGCTCGCCGAAGGTGTGCAGCACGTAGAGGCTGACCAGCCACAGCATGCTGACCTTGACGCCCGGCTCCAGGCCTTCCACGCCGAAGGCGATCACCAGGTAGCCCAGCGCCAGGAAGAACAGGCCCAGCGCCATTTTCACCGGCGAGTTCGGCTCGCGGTTGTTGTGGCCCAGCTTGGTCCAGATGAGGGCGAAGATGGGGGCGAAGATCACCACCGAGATCGGGTTGATCGACTGGAAGTAAGACGCCGGCACGGTGAAGCCGAGCAGATTGCGATTGGTCTGCTCTTCGGCGAAGAAGGTCAGCGAGGCGCCGGCCTGCTCAAAGGCGGACCAGAAGAAGATCACGAAGGCGGACACGATCAGAATCACCGCCAGGCGTTCTTTTTCCACGCGGGTCAGCGGCGCGTGCACCACTTTCTCGCCGCTGTCGTGGTGACGCTTGGGCGCCATGCCGATGGGCTTGCCTTCCGGGGTCACCAGGTATTTGTTCTTGAACAGCGAGAACACGACCAGGCTCAGCAGCATGCCGAAGCCGGCGGCCATGAAGCCCCACTTGAAGTCGGCCGGATGGCCGGTGTCGCCCAGGGTGCCGCACACCAGCGGCGCGATCAGCGAGCCGGCGTTGATGCCCATGTAGAAGATGGTGAAGGCGGAGTCGACGCGCTTGTCGCCCTCAGGGTAGAGCTGGCCCACCATCGAGGAAATGTTCGGCTTGAACAGACCGTTGCCGGCGATCAGCATGCCCAGGCCGCCGTACAGCAGCCAGGAGGCGCTTTGCACATTGCTGTCGTGCAGCGAGCCGGAGAAGAACAGCATGAACTGGCCGATGGCCATGAGCACGCCGCCCACCAGAATGGAACGGCGGTTGCCCCAGTAGCGGTCGGCGATATAGCCGCCGATCAGCGGAGTCAAATAGACCAGGCCGGTGTAAGTGCCGTAGATGTCGGCGGCGTGAGCCTTGTCGAACATCAGGGCCTTGATCATGAACAGCACGAAAATGGCGCGCATGCCGTAATAGCTGAAGCGCTCCCACATTTCGGTCACAAAAAGCAGGTAGAGCCCTTTGGGATGCGAAGTGGTCGACATAGATTATTTCCTTGTGTGACTTGAGTGACACCACTTGAACGAGCAAGGTCGAGTGAGGGTGTTGTTTTAGTTTTTACTTGCCTTGGATTTTGTAGGCAATTTTTGATAATAACTAGTAAATGTTTGTATGTGAAAATTTTTTAATCTTTATTGCCATACAATCGGTATTTATAGAGTAAATGCGTCACTAACTGTCTTCATTTGGCATATTTATTTGTAAGCAAAATGACAGGGGCGCGTCGTGGCTTCGTATTTGGGCTATTGTCGAAAATCCCGTTGGGTGAAGGGTTTAAGCATGTTTGCGGGCGAACGGGCGCGCGCCGGACGCTTGGGGGCGCGGCGAGTCGGCGCTGAGGCAAAACAGCAACACTTGCCGGAGGGGCGGCGGGGGCGGGCAAAGAAAAAGCCCTGCGGGAAGCAGGGCCGGGAGGCGGAGCGTTTCGGCGTTTAGTTGCCGCCGACGGCGTCCAGCCGCAGCTGCGGATGTTCGGCGGCGCCGGCGCTCAGCACCTCGGTCTGGCGGCTGCTGTTGTAGCGCAGTTCGCCGTTCACGAAGATCTGGCCTTCCACCACGTAGCGGCCGTCGGGCTTGATCGCCTGCTTGTCGTAGCACAGCGAGAAGTCGGCCGGAATGCTGCGCGGCTTTTCCAGGATCTGTTCGGCCAGCAGTTGCGGCGGCGCGTCCTGGCGGCTTTGATCCAGTAGACGGACTTTGACCAGCACGTCCTTGGCCTGGGACAGCGTGGCGCTCTGTTGCGGCGCGATGGTGCCGCTGAGGTAGGCGGGCACGAAGCCGCCGGCGTGGGCGACGCTCAAGGCCAGGCTCAAGGCCAGCGCGGGCAGGGAAAGGGGCAGTCGTTTCATCATCAGTCCACCGGCTCCAGATTGGGGTGGCCGAGCGAGACGGTCTGGCCCTCGGCCGGCTTCCATTCGCCTTGCAGCCGCCATTGCTTGGCCTGGTCTTCCAGCAGGATATACCAGTGGTTGGCCTTGACCGGCACCGCCGGCAGCACGGCCTGGTAGAGGTTGGGGCCGGCCTGGCGCATTTCCACCTGCTGGTCGAAGTCGTCCTGGGCCGGATGCACCATGCGCATGGTGATGGCGGCGGGCAGCGCCACTTTGCTGGTGGTGATCAGCCGCAGCGTGCGCTGGTCCGAGCCCACCATCAGCTGCGCGCTCAAGCCCATATTGGAGGCTTGCTTGTCGCGGCGCAGCTCCATATTGATGGCCTTGCCCTTCTTGTAATAGTCGTCGGTGACCAGTCCGTCGTCGGTGCGGATCGCCGTGGCGAGGAACATCACGCCGACGATGACGGACACCAGCGGAATGCCGAACAGAATCCAGGGCCAGGGCTCGCGGTACCAGGGGCGCGGAGCGGAGTGGGTGTGCTGCATGTATTACTCTCCGATGAAGCTGGACTTCTCTTCCACTTGCAGGGAAGGGTGGTTGATGGACTGGATCAGGAAGCGGATTTCATGGCTGCCTTTGGTCGCGTACTGCGGATCGGCCTGCACGTGGACGGTGACGTCGGTGTTGCCGGTGGCGGCAACGGCGATGTCGCCGCGGTCGGCCTGCACTTTCAGGCCGGGCAAGCCCGATGCTGTGATCCTGAAATGCTGATTCTGTTCCGTAGTATTGATAATTTTAATGATATAGGTGTTTTCCAGCCAGCCGGCGTCGGTTTCGCGCACCAGCGAGGCGCGGTCGCGGATCACGTCCACCTTGAACGGTTTGCGCATCCACATGGAGCCGATGGCGGTGGCGATGACGACGGCGAGAACCAGGGTGTACAACACCACGCGCGGGCGCTTGAGCCGGGAGGCGATGGCTTTTTCCGGATATTTGCCTTCCAGCGCGTTCTCGGTGGTGTAGCGGATCAGGCCGCGCGGATAGGCCATTTTGTCCATCACCTCGTCGCAGGCGTCGATGCAGGCGGCGCAGCCTATGCACTCGTACTGCAGGCCGTTGCGGATGTCGATGCCCACCGGACAGACTTGCACGCAGATGCTGCAGTTGATGCAGGCGCCCAGGCCCTGTTCCTTCGGGTCGCTGCCTTTCTTGCGCGCGCCGCGCGGCTCGCCGCGTTTCTCGTCATAGGAGATGATCAGGGTGTCGGCGTCGAACATCACGCTCTGGAAGCGCGCGTACGGGCACATGTATTTGCACACCTGCTCGCGCATGAAGTTGGCCAGCAGATAGGTGAAGCCGGCGTAGAAGAACATCCAGAACGCTTCCCAGGGCCCGTAGTCGAAGCGCGGCGCGGCGGCGACCAGGTCGCGGATCGGCGTGAAATAGCCCACCAGGGTGAAGCCGGTCCACAGTGAAAACAGAATCATCAAGCCGTGCTTGGTGAACTTGAGGCGGAATTTGCGCAAGCTCATCGGCGACTTGTCCAGCTTGATGCGCTTGTTGCGGTCGCCTTCCACCCATTGCTCTATCCACAGCATGATTTCGGTGTAGACCGTCTGCGGACAGGAATAACCGCACCACAGCCGGCCGGCGATAGTGGTCCAGGTGAACAGGGCGAAGGCGCAGCACATCAGCAGCGCGGCCAGATAGACGAAGTCTTGCGGCCAGATGGTGAGGCCGAACAGGTAGAACTTGCGTTCGATCAGATCGAAATGCAGCGCCTGGCGTCCGTTCCAGCTCAGCCAGGGCAGGCCGAGGAAGACCAGTTGGGTGCCGATGACGAAGAGCACGCGCAGATTGTTGAACAGGCCTTTGACGGCGCGCGGATAGATCTTGGTATGCGACTCGTACAGAGAAACGGTCTCGGTGGCGTCGGGCTGCGGGCCGGCCTGGCGCGGCGGTTCTACCTTGATCGGGATTTCCTTGAGCGAATCGGACATGGGCGTTTCCTTCTCTGCGGATTTGGCCAAGGCCATGCGGGGCATGGACTTGGCGAAATGCGCGGCTGCGTCGGAGTGAAGATGTTATATAAAATCATATAACATCTTCGCGAAAGAATACTGCCCGCATCAGCGGGCAGTAGATCGGTACCGGTTTATTGCGGCGCTTTGGGGTTGTTGGACAAGCCCCAGACGTAAGCGGTCAACAGATGCACCTTGCCTTCACCTAGGAAGTCTTTCCAGGCCGGCATCTGGTTGTTGCGGCCGTTGGTGATGGTTTCGATGATGGTTTTCTCGCTGCCGCCGTACAGCCAGTTGTTGTCGGTCAGGTTGGGCGCGCCCAGCTGCGGGTTGCCCTTGCCGTCCGGACCGTGGCAGGCGATACAGACCGTGGCGAAGGTTTCCTTGCCGCGCGCGGCGCGCTCCGCGTCATGCTTGCGCTTGGACAGGGAGAGCACGTAGTTGGCCACGTCCTTGACCTTTTCCTCGCCGAACGCCGCGCCCCAGGCCGGCATCTGGCCGTGACGGCCTTCGGAGATGGTGGTGTGGATGGTCTTGATGTCGCCGCCCCACAGCCACTTGTTGTCGGTCAGGTTGGGGAAGCCCTTGGCGCCGCGGGCGTCGGAACCGTGGCATTGCACGCAGTAGGTCTGGAACAGGCGCTTGCCCATTTCCTGAGCCTTGGGGTCGGCGGCCACGGCCTTGACGTCCTGCTTCAGGAATTGGTCGTACAGCGGCTGATACTTGGCTTCCGCTTGCGCGCGCTCCTTCTTGTACTGGTCCACCGAGGTCCAGCCGAACACGCCCTTCCAGGTGCCGAGGCCCGGGTACAGGATCAGGTAGACCACGGCGAAGGCCAGGGTCACGTAGAACATCAGCATCCACCAGCGCGGCAGCGGGTGGTTGTACTCGGAGAGGTCGCCGTCCCACACGTGGCCGGTGATCTCAACCTGTTCGCCCTTTTGCACCTTGATCTTGGATTGCGAAAACACCAGATAGGTCAGCCAGACGAGGCCGCCCAGCACGATCGCGGTGATCCAGATGTTCCAGAATTCGCTCACGAAATCACTCATTTTTTTGCTCCGTTGGAAGCTTGGTCTTGTTCCGCTTCCTGCACCTTGTCGTCGTCGAGGAAGGGCAGGTTGGCCGCGTCCTCATACCGGTTCTTGGAGCGCTTGCTGTAGGCGATGCCCAGCACCACGATGAAGAATGCAAAGCACACTACCGTGAACAGCGAGCGTCCGATGGTTACCCAGTCCATGGCTTAACGAACGTTCTTCAAGGCAAGGCCCAGGCCTTGCAGGTAAGCGACCAGCACGTCCATTTCCGACTTGCCTTCCACCTGGGCCTTGGCCTCGGCGATGTCTTTGTCGGTATAGGGAACGCCCACCAGGCGCAGCGCCTTCATCTTGGTCGGCACGATGTCGGCGTCGGCCAGATTCTTGGCCAGCCACGGGAAGGCCGGCATATTGGACTCGGGAACCACGTCGCGCGGGTTGATCAGGTGCACGCGGTGCCATTCGTCGGAGTAGCGGGCGCCCACGCGGGCCAGGTCAGGACCGGTGCGCTTGGAGCCCCACAGGAAGGGGTGGTCGTACACCGACTCGCCGGCCACGGAGTAGTGGCCGTAGCGTTCGGTTTCGGCGCGGAACGGACGGATCATCTGGGTGTGGCAGGTGTGGCAGCCTTCGCGGATGTAGATGTCGCGGCCTGCCAGCTGCACGGCGGTGTAGGGCTTGACGCCCGCCACCGGCTGAGTGGTCGATTTCTGGAAGGCCAGCGGCAGGATTTCCACCAGGCCGGCCACGCTGACGACCAGCAGGGTGAACACGATCAGATAGCCGACGTGTTCTTCGATCAGTTTTTGTATCTTATCCATGATGTTTCCTTGCGCCTCAATGAGCGTGGGCGGTGATGGCCGGGATCTTGGCGTCTACGGCACGGCCCGCGGTTACGGTGCGGAAGGTGTTGTAGGCCATCAGGAACATGCCGAGCAGGTACAGGAAGCCGCCGAGCAGACGCACGAAGTGGTACGGATAGGTGGCCTTGACCGCCTCGACGAAGGCGTAGGTCAGGGTGCCGTCCGGGTTCAGCGCGCGCCACATCAGGCCCTGGGTCACGCCGGAAATCCACAGCGCGGCGATGTACAGCACCACGCCGACGGTGGCGAGCCAGAAGTGAGCCTCGACCAGCTTCAGGCTGATCATGGATTCGCGGCCGAACAGGCGCGGAATCAGGTAGTACATGGAACCGATGGTGATGAAGCCCACCCAGCCCAGCGCGCCGGAGTGCACGTGGCCGATGGTCCAGTCGGTGTAGTGGGACAAGGCGTTGACGGTCTTGATCGACATCATCGGGCCTTCGAAGGTGGACATGCCGTAGAAGGACAGCGACACCACCAGGAACTTCAGCACCGGGTCGGTGCGCAGCTTATGCCAGGCGCCCGACAGGGTCATGATGCCGTTGATCATGCCGCCCCAGCTCGGAGCCAGCAGCACCAGGGAGAACACCATGCCCACGGACTGGGTCCAGTCGGGCAGGCTGGTGTAGTGCAGGTGGTGAGGACCCGCCCACATATAGGTGAAGATCAGCGCCCAGAAGTGGACCACGGACAGGCGGTAGGAGTAAACCGGACGGCCGGCCTGTTTCGGGATGAAGTAGTACATCATGCCCAGGAAGGCGGCGGTCAGGAAGAAGCCCACGGCGTTGTGGCCGTACCACCATTGCACCATGGCGTCCACGGCGCCGGAGTAGGCGGAGTAGGATTTCCACAGCGACACCGGCACGAAGGCGGAGTTGACGATGTGCAGCAAGGCCACGGCCAGGATGAAGGCGCCGTAGAACCAGTTGGCCACGTAGATGTGCTTGACCTTGCGGATGGCGATGGTGCCGAAGAAAACGATGGCGTAAACAACCCAGATCACCGCGATCAGCAGTTTGATCGGCCATTCCAGTTCGGCGTATTCCTTGCTGGTGGTCAGGCCCAGCGGCAAGGTGATGGCGGCCAGCACGATCACCAGCTGCCAGCCCCAGAAGGTGAAGGCGGCGAGCTTGTCGGAGATCAGCCGGACGTTACAGGTACGCTGCACCACGTAGTAGGAGGTGGCGAACAGGCCGCAGCCGCCGAAGGCGAAGATGACCGCATTGGTGTGCAGCGGGCGCAGGCGGCCGAAGTGGAACCAGGGGCCGAAGTTCAATTCGGGCCAGACCAGTTGGGCCGCAATGATGACGCCCACCAACATGCCGACAATGCCCCACACGACGGTCATGATGGCAAATTGGCGCACCACCTTATAGTTATAAGTGGATTGCGTTTCCATTTAGGGTTTTCTCCAAGGTTGCTAACTCAGAACGTGACATATCTAATCGGCGGCTTGAAGTCCGGGATACTGTCCCCATCTGTACTGATGTGACTGTATCCAGACGAAGCCGCAGGGAAAACGATTTTTATTAAAATCAAGCGCTTGACCCAGATCGCAGCGGTACTGATGTCTGTATTAGCAGTTCATCCCGTATTGCGACAGCGCAATTTCCCCATTTAGTTAACCCGGCATTCTAAATCAATTACCCATATCGGGCCAGTTTGGACGGCCGGGGGATGTCGCTTTCCCATTTGTCTTTATTTATGTCTCAAGCGAGCGTGACAGTTCTTGCAAATACTGTTGCTACTGACCGAGATTGTATTGTCTGGCGGCCCAGCCTTCTTGACCTGGATCAAGATGTCATAAAACGCAGCGTTTCCCCGCGGCAAGTGCTAAAATCAGAAGGTTTTGCAACGATTGCAGGCAGATCATGACCGTTTCCGTCCGCTACACCCTATGTCCCTGCGCCCCGGAGGCGCATCTTTTCGAGGTCGTCCTGACCGTTTCCCGGCCCGCCAAGAATGGCCAGATTTTCTCGTTGCCGGCTTGGATTCCGGGCAGTTACATGATCCGGGAGTTCTCCAAGCATATTGTGGAGATTCGCGCGGAATCCGCGGGAAAAGCGGTTCAGCTGGTCCAGCTGACAAAAAACAGCTGGCAAGCCGCGCCAGTCAAGGGCGCGCTGGTTCTGCGCTATAAAGTTTATGCGTTTGATCTGTCGGTGCGCGGCGCCTATCTGGACGCTCAGCGCGGCTTCTACAACGGCACCAGCGTTTTCCTGGCGGTGGACGGCTATGAAAACGAGGCTTGCGCGGTGGACATCCTGCCGCCGGAGGGCAAGGCCTACGCCGACTGGAAAGTGGCGACCAGCCTGCCGACGCGCGGCGCGGACAAGAAAACCGGCTTCGGCGGCTACCAGGCCGCTTCCTACGACGAACTGATCGACCACCCGGTGGAACTGGGCGCCTTCGAGCGCGTCAGCTTCAAAGCCTGCGGCGTGCCGCACGAATTCGTCGTCTCCGGCCGCTTCCGCGCCGATCTCAAGCGTCTGGCGCGCGACGCCAAGAAAATCTGCGAATACCAGATCAAGCTGTTCGGAGAGCCGGCGCCGTTCGAGCGCTACGTGTTCATGCTCTTCGTCGGCAAGGACGTTTACGGCGGCCTGGAGCATCGCGCCTCCACCGCGCTGGTGGCCAACCGCGACGATCTGCCGCAGCAGGGCGTCGAGGAAATTGGCGACGGTTATTTGAAGCTGCTGGGCCTGATCAGCCACGAATATTTCCACAGCTGGAACGTCAAGCGGATGAAGCCGGCGGCGTTCACGCCCTACGACCTGAACCAGGAAGGCTATACCCGTTTGCTGTGGGCCTTCGAGGGCATCACCTCTTATTACGACGACCTGAGCCTGGTGCGCTGCGGCCTGATAGACGAGAAGCGCTATCTGGGCCTGCTGGCGGAAACCATCAGCGGCGTCGAGCGCGGCGCCGGCCGCTTGAAGCAGACGCTGGAGCAATCCAGTTTCGAAGCGTGGACCAAGTATTACCGGCAAGACGAAAACAGCCCCAACAGCATCGTCAGCTATTACACCAAGGGCGCGCTGGCCGCGCTGGCGCTGGACCTGACCATACGCCGCGACAGCCAGGGCCGTCAGTCGCTGGACGACGTGATGCGCGCGCTGTGGCGCAAATGGCTGGACGACGGCAAGGGCCTGGCCGAGGACGAGTGGGAAAGCCAGGCGCAGGCCGCCACCGGCCTGGACCTCAAGGCCTTCTTCGAGCGCGCGCTGCGCGGCGTCGAGCCCTTGCCGCTGGCCGAGCTGCTGGCGGGCCAGGGCGTTGAGCTGCGCTTCGAGCCGGCCGCCAACGCCGGCGATCGCGGCGGCCTGGCGCTGAGCGGCAAGCCGGCTCCGGCCAGCCTGGGCGTCAAGGCGGTGGCCGAGGCCCAGGGCGTGCGCGTGATCAACGTCTACGACGGCGGCGCGGCGCAGCGAGCCGGCCTGTCCGGCGGCGACGTGATCGTGGCCGTGGACAAGCTCAAGGCCGTGGACCTGGACAAGGCGCTGGCGCGTTACCAGCCGGGCGAAAAGCTGAAATTGCACTGGTTCCGCCGCGACGAACTGATCAGCGCGCAAGTGGAGCTGCAAGCCGCGCCGGCCGACGCCTGCCGCCTGCTGTTGCAGGACGGCGGCGCCCGCTGGCTGCGCCGCTAACATTCATCGGGACGGCGCCGCGTTCCGGCGCCGCCCCCCTCCAGCCAAGACCGGCGCAGCCGGCATCGAAGGAGACGTAGACATGGCTCAACAGCCGCAAGTCAAGTATCGCAACGATTACGCAGCCCCCGCTTTTCTGATCGACCGGGTCGATCTGAGCTTCGACATCGAAGACGACGCCACCCGCGTGCACGCGCGCCTGGTGGTGACCCGCAACGACAAGGCCGCGCGCCGGGACGATCTGGTGCTGGACGGCAGCGCCGCGCTGGTGGCGGTGACGCTGGACGGCGAACGCCTGGGCGAGGGCGGCTACGCGCTGGCCAACGAGCAACTGACCGTGCGCGGCGTGCCGGACAGCTTCATCCTGGAGGTGGAGACCGAGATCGACCCGGCTGCCAACACCAGCCTGATGGGCTTGTACGCGTCCAACGGCAATCTGTTCACCCAGTGCGAGCCGGAAGGCTTCCGCAAGATCACCTATTACCTGGACCGTCCCGACGTGATGGCCAAGTTCACCACCACCATCATGGCCGACAAGCACAAATTCCCGGTGCTGCTCTCCAACGGCAACAAGGTGGGCGAGGGCATGGTGGACAAGAAGCGCCACTGGGTGAAGTGGGTGGACCCGTACAAGAAGCCGTCCTATCTGTTCGCGCTGGTGGCGGGCAAGCTGACGGCGCTGAAGGACAAGTTCGTCACCATGCGCGGCCGCGAAGTGGCGCTGGAGATCTGGACCGAGCCGGCCGATCAGGACAAGACCCAGCACGCGATGGAGTCCTTGAAGCACTCGATGAAGTGGGACGAGCAGCGCTTCGGCCTGGAATACGACCTGGACATCTATATGATTGTCGCCGTCGGCGACTTCAATATGGGGGCGATGGAGAACAAGGGCCTCAACGTCTTCAACACCAAGTACGTGCTGGCGCGCAAGGACACCGCCACCGACGCCGACTTCCAGGGCGTGGAGCGGGTGATCGGCCACGAATACTTCCACAACTGGACCGGCAACCGCGTTACCTGCCGCGACTGGTTCCAGCTGTCGCTGAAAGAAGGCCTGACCGTGTTCCGCGACCAGGAGTTCGGCGCCGACATGAGCAGCCGCGCGGTCAAGCGCATCGAGGACGTCAAGGGCCTGCGCGCTCACCAGTTCCCGGAGGACGCGGGCCCCACCTCGCACCCTATCCGCCCGGACAGCTATATCGAGATGAACAACTTCTACACCATGACGGTGTATGAAAAAGGCGCGGAAGTGGTGCGCATGTATCACACCTTGCTGGGCGAGGCCGGCTTCCGCAAGGGCATGGACCTGTATTTCAAACGCCACGACGGCCAGGCGGTGACCTGCGACGACTTCCGCGCGGCGATGGCCGACGCCAACGACGTGGACCTGGGCCAGTTCGGCCTGTGGTACAGCCAGGCCGGCACCCCGGTGCTCAGCGTCGGCGGCCGTTACGACAGCGTGGCGCGGAGCTATACGCTGAACGTGCGCCAGTCCTGCCCGGCCACGCCGGGCCAGGAAGGGAAACAACCCTTCCACATCCCGCTGGCGCTGGGCCTGGTGGGCGCCGACGGCGCCGACCTGCCGCTGCAGCTGGAGGGCGAGGCCGAGGCGCAGGGCGGCACCCGGGTGCTGGACGTCAAGGCGGCGGAGCAGAGCTTCACCTTCGTCGGCGTGCCGGCCGAACCGGTGCCTTCGCTGTTGCGCGGCTTCTCCGCGCCGGTGAAGCTGGATTTCGATTGGCGCGACGACCAGCTGGCCTTCCTGATGGCCAACGACAGCGACAGCTTCAGCCGCTGGGAAGCCGGCCAGACCTTGGCCGAGCGCCTGTTCAAGCAGTTGTTGGCGACGCTGGCCGCAGGCGGCGAGCTGAAGCTGCCGGAGACCTTCGTCGCCGCCTTCCGCGCGGTGCTCAAGGACCATGTCGCCGATCCGGCGTTCAAGGCCCTGATGCTGGCCCTGCCGTCCGAGGCGGAAATCCTGGAGATGGTGGAGACGGCCGATCCGGCGAACATCCATCTGGTGCGCGACTTCGTGCTGGACGAACTGGCGCAGGCGCTGCGCGGCGAATGGCGCGAGGCGTACGAATTGAGCCAGACCCGCGATTACAAGCCGCAGGACGCCGGCAAGCGCGACCTGAAAAACCGCGCGCTGGCGATGCTGAACCGCCTGGACGACGCCTGGCCGGCGGAGGCCGCCGCCAAGCAGTGCCGGGAGGCGGACAATATGACCGACCAGATGGGCGCGATGCTGGCCTTGCGCGATCGCGACGGCGCCGAGCGCGACGATTGCTTCACCGCCTTCGCCGCCCGCTGGCAGGGCGACGCGCTGGTGATGGACAAGTTCTTCATGCTGGTGGCCAGCAGCCAGCTGCCGGGCACGCTGGAGCATGTGCAGGCGGCGATGCAGCATCCGGCCTTCACCTTGAAGAACCCCAACAAGGCGCGCGCGCTGATCGGCACCTTCGGCGCCAATATGGCCTTGTTCCACGCCGCCAACGGCAGCGGCTACCGCTTCCTCGCCGACCAGGTGCTGGCGCTGGACGCGATCAATCCACAAGTGGCCAGCCGCATCGTCAACGCCTTCCGCCGGCTGAAGAAGCTGGAGCCGGCGCGTCAGGCGCTGATGCGCGAGCAATTGCAGCGCCTGGCCGGACAGCAGCTGTCCAAGGACGTGTACGAGATCGTGTCCAAGATCTTGGAAGCTTGAGCCGCTTCGCGCTCAACACAAAGCCCCGGCGGAAACCGGGGCTTTTTTCATGGCCGGCGAGACTTACTCTACGCGCAGCCGCTGTCCGCCCTGGCCGCCCTGTTTCTTCGGCAGCGTCAGGCTGAGCACGCCGTTTTCGTACTTGGCGCTGGCCGCGTTGCGTTCGATCTCCGCCGGCAGCTGGAAGCTGCGCGACACCGCGCCGTAAAAACGCTCGCTGCGCAGTAGGCGTTCGTCCTTGCGCTCGCTGTCCGTCTGGCGCACTTCCGCCTTGATGGTGACCAGCGGGCCGTCCACTTCCACGTGGATATCCTCTTTGCCGACGCCGGGGATCTCCGCGTGAACGGTGAACTGGGTTTCGGATTCCTTGACGTCGATCTTGATCTGGCTGGGCAGCGGATCGCCGTGCAGCGGTTTGATGAAGAAGCCGGGGGTGAAGTCGCGGAACAGTTCGTCAAACAGGCTAACATTGCCGCGGGAAGGCAGGATGTTCATCTTACTCTCCTTTTTGATCAATGGTTTAGGTGTATAACGTGCCCTGTTGTCGATATAGGGACGCCGCGCCGATTCTCAAGCCCCCGCGAGGGAGGAATTCGGCGCGATTCACGCCGGCCAGTCCGATGGGACAGGCCGCAGCCACAGGCCGGCGAAATCGGTCCAGCCGTTTTCGCTCATTTGCAGGCCGGCCAGTTGCGGGCTGGCCTGATGGCCCTGGCGCTCATGCGACAGCGGCAGCACCCAGCCTTCCGCGCACAGCCAGTCGCCGATGGCGGCGTATCCGGCCATGCGCCGCCGGGTGTCCGCTTGGCGCTGGATGTCCCGCAACTGCGCGTTCAGCCGCGCCTGCGTCGCCGCGTCCAGTCCGCGCTGCAACGGTTGCCGGGTGCCCAGCCATTCGTGGCAGCTGTAGTCGCGGTCGTCGTGCAGCACCTCGCTGCACAGCATCAGATCGGCTTGCCGCCACCAGTTCTGATCGTGAAAGAAATCGCGTCGGCTGAGGGCGTGGATTTCCAGTTCGATGGACAGGCCGGCCAGCCGCTGACGGATGGCGGCGGCCAGCGGCGGGAAACTGGGCAGGTCGTAATGGAACAGGCGCAGGCGGGCGTGGTCGAGCCGGGGTCGACGCTCGGCTTGCGGCAAGGGATGGCGCCAGCCCGGCAGCAGGCCCGCCGCCGGCGTCTGCAAGGCGTCGTGGGCCTGAACCAGCGCGGGCTCCGCCAGCCAGCGCATCAGCGGCGCGCGCTCGCTCTCCGGCAGCGCCGGATTCAGCAGCAGATAGGTGCAGGCCGATTGCAGCGTGCCGTTGGCGTCGTCGCTGGCGTAGTCCAGGCGCAGATGGAAGTCCTGGCCGTCGTCGCCGGAGGGAATGAACCACAGTTCGATCTCGTCCAGCAGCGCCCGCTCACGGTAATGGGCGGCGAAGGCGGCCAGGCTCAGCCGCTGTTCGCTGTGACGCAGCGTCCGGAACGGTCCGCTGCCCACCGGCAGCCGGGCGAAATCGGCGCCGCGCCGCAGCGGGACGATGGAGCTGTTGGCGGTGGCCAGCCGCTGCGGCCACAGGAAATCGCCGTCGTCCAGGCGGCAGCTGAAGGACAGCGCGTCGTGGACCTCGACCGCGCTCAGGTGGCGGTATTGCCGCTGATAGGGATTGTCGGCCTCGCGCAGGCGCAGCAGGCTGGCGGCCGCGGCGTCGGCCTGCAAGGGCGAGCCGTCGTGGAACTGCAGGCCGGGGCGCAGCCAGAAGCGCCAGCGTCGAGCCTCGGCGTCGCTCTCCCAGTGGTGGGCCAGGCCGCCTTGCAGGCTTTGCAGCGCGCGGTCGAAGCGGCACAGGCGGTCGAATATCTGCCGCACCAGGTGGGATTCCAGCCGGCCGCTGACAGTGACCGGATCCAGGCTCAGCGGCGCATGCGGTATCGGAATGCGCAGACAGCGGCCCTGGGCGGCGCTGCCCAGGTATTGCGGCAGCGCGCTCAGCAGCTGCTCGCGCCGCTGCGGCGGCAATTGGGCGAAGGCCTGTTCCAGCTTGCCGTCGCGCAGCAAGTTCTGCAGGCGTTGCCACTCCGGCTGCTCCGGCGGGCAGAGCAGGTTGAGCCGCGATTTATGGCCGCGCCCCCGTCCGGGCTCCCAGTCCAGCCAGCCGCGGGCGCGCATCTTGGCCAGTTGCAGCCGGGCGTTGCGCTCGCTGCAGCTCCACAGCGCGCACAGCTCGGCCAGCCCCGGCTGGGCGGGCTGCCGGCCGGCGTAGGCCTGGTGCAGCGCCTGATATTGCTGTTCCAGTTTCATGCTCGTTCCCGATTGAGGCCTTGGTTAAAAGCGGAAGTCGTTTTTCGCGTTGGCATCCATTTTTACATTCCGCTTTTAGCAGGATACTGGGGACATTCCCTGTTTGCATAGGCGTTGGAGCGATGCGCGAAAAAGAAATCCAGGTGCGCTGGCTGTTGGCCGGTTCCTGCTTGTTGACGATGAGCCGGGCGGTGATCGCGCCCTTGCTGGTGCTGACCCTGGGACGGCAGCTGAGCTTGAACGGCGAGCAGACCGGCCTGTTGCTGGGCGGGGTCTTGCTGCTGTCCGCGTTGGTGGGCCTGTACGGCGGGCACTTGCTGGATCATTGGCCGCGACGGCCGGTGCTGCTGGGGGCTTCGGCGCTGATCGCGCTGAACTACCTGGTGCTGCCGCTGAGCCAGCAGCTGTGGTGGAGCGCGCTGGCCTTGGCGCTCAGCGAGATCGGCCAGGCGGTGCACGGCATCGCGATCAAGGCCATGATCAGCGACCTGCTGCCGCCGGAGCGGCGCGGCAAGGTCTTCTCGCTGCGCTACACCCTGGCCAATGTCGGCTGGGCGCTGGGACCGCTGTTGTGCAGCCTGCTGCTGGCCTGGGACGGCGATTGGCCGTTCTGGTGCGCGATCGCCTTGGCCGTTGCCGGTGGCCTGGCGACGCCGCGCGGCGCCGACGCCCCGCGCCGCGAGACCGGCGCGCCGGCGCCGGGTTTTCTGGCGACGCTCGGCCGTTTGCGGCAAGACCGGGTGTTGGTGTTGTTCACCCTTAGCTGCGCCTTGGCCAATCTGGTGTACGCGCGCTTTTCCAGCTATCTGCCGCTGTATCTGATGCAGTCGCTGCCGGAGGCGGAGGTGCTGCGCTGGATGTCGGCGTTGATCAGCTGCAACGCGGTCGGCGTGATCTTGCTGCAATACCCGCTGGGCCGGCGTATCGGCCAGGCCGGCTTGATGAAGGCCATCGGCGCCGGCTTTCTATTGCTGGGGCTGGGCGTCTTGGGCTTGGGCTGGGCGCCCGGCGGGCTGTGGGGCATGTGCGCGGCGATGCTGGTGTTCACCGTGGGCGAGATCGTGCTGGTGCCGGCCGAATATCTGTACATAGACGCGATTGCGCCGGAGGACTGCAAGGGCGTCTACTACGGCGCGCAGAACCTGGCCAGCCTGGGCGGGGCGCTGGGGCCTATGTTGGCCGGCTGGGTGCTGGCCCGCGCGTCCGGCGGGGCCTTGTTCGCGGCGATGGCGGGCTTGTGCGCGCTGGCCTGGTGGCTGGCGCTGCGCGGCGAGGCCTTGCGGCAGGCGCGCAGCGGCGGCGGTTGGCGGGCTTCGGCCTTGAAGGTCTGAGAGCCTGTTCAAGGTCTCGCGGGATCGTGAACCGGTTCTGCGGCGGGGCGGGCTTTCTCTTTGGCGGCTTTTTTGTCATGATCAAGCGCTTGTTTGAATTGTCGCGCAGACGACGAAGCAGACGCCGATACGAGGAGAACGCATGGAAAAGCGCCAGCAGGACCGCTTTGTCGCGGTGGGCGACGAGCAGCTGTATCTGAAACGCATTTATTGCCGAGAGGACGGCCCGCCGGTGTTGCTGCTGCACGGGGTGATGGCCAACGGCCGCACTTTCTACAGCGATTCCGGCCGAGGCTTGGCCCATTACCTGGCCGAGGCCGGCTGCGATGTGTTCGTCGCCGACCTGCGCGGACGCGGCCGCAGCCTGCCCAAGATCAGCCGCGCCTCGCGCCACGGGCAGACCGAGACCATCTGCGAGGACCTGCCGGCGCTGCACCGCCACATCCGCGAACTCAAGGGCGGCGCGCCCCTGCACTGGATGGCCCATTCCTGGGGCGGCGTGCACATGTCCAGCTGTCTGATCCGTTTTCCGGAGCTGGCGCAGCAAGTGGCCGGCCTGGTCTATTTCGGCAGCAAGCGCAGCGTGCGGGTGAGCAATCTGAACAAGCTGGTGGAAGTGGACTTCATGTGGAATATCGCCTCGCGGGCGTTGATCCGCCTGTTCGGCTATCTGCCGGCGCGGCGCATCCGGCTGGGCGCGGACGACGAAAGCGACAAGAGCCATCTGCAAAGCAAGCTGTGGGCGCAGCCCAAGCCGTGGGTGGACAGCGACGACGGCTTCGACTACGGCGCAGCCGCCAGCCGCGCGCGCTTGCCGCCGGCCTTGTACTTTGCCGCCGGCAACGATCCCTGCCGCGGCCACCCTGAGGACGTGCGCCGGTTTCGCGACGAATCCGGCCCGCATCTGTCGCGGCTGCATCTGCTGTCCCGGAGCGCCGGCCACCTGCACGACTACAACCATGTGTCATTATTGACCCACCCGGATGCCATCCGGGACCATTTCCCGCTGGTATTGGCATGGCTGCATGGGCGGCATGAGGAAGTCGTCGAAAATTACTGATAAACCGCATTCTCCTGGACGCGCGGCTGTGGTAGAAATCGCGGCTGGGAGAATGAACCATGACACAAGACTTTGAAGTTTCGCCCTATTTGCTGGGGCCCGTTATCGACAACCTTGCCGAACAGGGCTGGGTCGTGGACCGCAGCCTGTTCTCCGTCGAAGAGATCCGCCTGCTGCGCGAGGAATGCCTGGCCAACTGGCAGCAGGGCAAATTCCACGAGGCCGCCGTCGGGCGCGCCGCGCAGCAGAACCGCCGCAGCGAAATCCGTTCCGACTCGGTGCTGTGGCTGGAGCCGGAGCAGGCGGATTCCGCCGCGTCCTTGTATTTCTCCAAGCTGGACGCCGTCCGTCAGGCGGTCAATCAGGCCTTTTACATGGGCCTGGAGGATTTGGAGTCCCATTTCGCCGTGTATCCGCAGGGCGCATTCTATAAAAAACACCTGGACCGCTTCCGCGACGACGACGCGCGCGCGCTGACCGCGGTGCTCTATCTGAACGACGACTGGCCGGCGGACGCCGGCGGCGAGATGCGCCTGTACCTGGACGAGGACGGCGAACGCCATGTCGACGTCAGGCCGGAGGCCGGCACCCTGGCGCTGTTCCTGTCCGACCGCTTCTGGCACGAGGTGTTGCCGGCCGGCCGGCAGCGTTTGTCCATCACCGGCTGGTTTCGCCGCCGGATGGCGACGGCGGCCGGCTGGTAGTCCGACGGGTCGTGCTAGAATCTTCGCCAAGGATTCCGCATACAAAGGACAGTGAAGATGTCAGGCAATACCATGGGGTTGTTGTTCACGGTGACTTCCTTCGGCGAAAGCCACGGCCCGGCCATCGGCTGCGTGGTGGACGGCTGCCCGCCGGGGCTGGAGATCTGCGAAGCCGACATCCAGGCGGAGCTGGACCGGCGCAAGCCAGGCACCAGCCGCCACGTGACGCAGCGCCGCGAGCCGGACAGCGTTGAAATCCTGTCCGGCGTGTACGAGGGCAAGACCACCGGCACGCCGATCGCGCTGCTGATCCGCAACACCGATCAGCGCAGCAAGGACTACGGCAATATCGCCGACACCTTCCGTCCCGGCCACGCCGATTACTGCTATTGGCACAAATACGGCATCCGCGACCCGCGCGGCGGCGGCCGTTCCTCCGCCCGCGAAACCGCGGTGCGGGTGGCCGCCGGCGCCATCGCCAAGAAATGGCTGAGCGAACGCTATGGCATCGTCATCCGCGGCCACATGAGCCAGATCGGCGAAGTCGCCATCCCGTTCAAGGGCTGGGAGCACGTGTCCGGCAATCCCTTCTTCGCCGCCGACCCCGAGGTGGTGCCGCAGCTGGAAAGCTATATGGACAGCGTGCGCAAGAGCCTGGACTCCATCGGCGCGCGGCTGCGGGTGGTGGCCGAGAACGTGCCGGTGGGCTGGGGCGAGCCGGTGTTCGACCGGCTGGACGCCGACATCGCCCACGCGATGATGAGCATCAACGCGGTCAAGGGCGTGGAAATCGGCGCCGGCTTCGGCTGCGTGACCCAGCGCGGCAGCGAGCACGGCGACGAACTGACGCCGCAGGGCTTCGCCAGCAATCACGCCGGCGGCGTGCTGGGCGGCATTTCCACCGGCCAGGACATCGAAGTGTCCATCGCCATCAAGCCGACATCCTCCATCGCCCAGCCGCGCCGTTCCATCGACAAGCAGGGCCAGCCGCTGACGATGGAAACCCACGGCCGCCACGATCCCTGCGTCGGCATCCGCGCCACGCCTATCGCCGAGGCGATGCTGGCGCTGGTGTTGATCGACCACGCCTTGCGCCATCGAGCGCAATGCGGCGATGTTTCGGTAGATACTCCCAGAATTGCCGGCCGAATCGGCTAGACTGTAAACCGTAAGCCGGGACGACGCCGGCATATCCGGTAGGATGGAACATGCTGAAAAATCTGATCAGCGGCCTGACCGGCCGTATGAAGAAATCTTCGGACTCCTCCAGCGACGAACAGGTCGTGCCCGCGCCGTTCACCGAGCTGGCGCACGACTCGCCGGCCAGCCGGCAGCTGGAGAACGCGCCGCCGCTGGATTTGCCGCCCACCCTGGGCTTCGTCTCGCATCAGCCGGTGATGGACAGGCTGCAAAGGGTGGTGGCTTACGATTTCTTCGTGCGCCAGGGCAAGCGCAATATCGCCGCCGGCAAGCAGCAGGAATTCGACAGGCTGATGCTCAGCACGCTGCAGAATATGGACATTTTCCGCCTGCTGGCCTTCCGCCGCGCCTTTGTCCACATCTCCATCGACACCCTGGACGAGCCCATGCTGTCGAATATGCCGGCCAGCAGCGTGATCTTCGTGCTGGAGCCGTCGCAGACCGGCACGGTGTCCGAGGAGATGATCCGGCAGCTGGACGCGCTCAAGCAAAAAGCGATGCGCTTCGCGCTGGAGCCGGCCGCCTACGATCCGGGCAGCCTGCCGGCCCATCTGCAGAACGACTTGTTCAGCCGCATGGACTTCATGATCCTGGACTTCGACGCGCCGTCGGCCAAGGTGCTGGAGCCCATCCTGGATCAATTGCCCAAGCGCTATCCCACCGTGCGCTGGATGGCGCGCAACGTCGGCACCGCCGAGGATCTGGACGTCTGTCTGCGCGGGCCGGGACACAATCGCTTCGCCTTGTTCCACGGTCCTTTCATCGCCACCGTGCGCGCGCTGGAGGGCGGCAAGGTGGACGCCAGCCAGACCCGGGTGCTGCAAATCATGCGCATGTTGCGCGCCAACGCCGAGGCCGCCGAGATCGAGACCCAGTTCAAGCTGGACTCGGTGCTGTTGTTCAAGCTGCTGCGTTTCATGAATTCGCCGGTGCACGGCCTGTCGCGCAAGGTGCAGACCATAGAGGAAACCTTGCTGCTGCTGGGTCGGGAAACCTTGTTCAAGTGGTTGTCCATGCTGCTGTTCACCGCGCGCAAGGACGACGGCACCGCGGTGTCGCTGCTGGAAAAATCGCTGATCCGCGCCCGCCTGCTGGAACGGATGGGCAGTTACCGCGGCAACCGGGTGGAGGCCGAGCATCTTTTCCTGACCGGCATGTTCTCTATGCTGGACGTTTTGCTGGGCACGCCTTTCCCCGACGTGCTGGACCCGCTGGAGCTGGCCACGCCGGTGCGCGAGGCGGTGGTGGAACACCGCGGCATGTTCGCGCCCTTCCTGGCGATGGCGCTGGCTTGCGAACAGGGCGACAGCGAACAGATCGAGGCGCTGGCCAAGGTGCTGGATTTCGAAGTCGAGCTGGTCAACCAGTACTATATGGACGCGGCGGTGTGGGCGCAGGTGGTGTTGCGCGACAGCGAGGTGCACAACAATGTGGAGGCGGTCTGAGCGGGCCTTAGCCGTCGTCTCGAGACCGTGAACGAGGCCGCGCCCCAGGGCGCGGCCTCGTGCTGTCCGCCGGCTTATTGCGAGCCGCCGCTTTGGCCTTGATTCTGCGCGGGCGCGTCGTCGGCGCCCGGCGCCGCGCGGCGCTCTCCCGGCGGTTCGCCATGGGGCGCGCCGGAGGGCGCCTTGCCCGGCTCCGCGCCGTGTTGCGGGCCGCCCGGGGCATGGCCGCCGCCTTGCGGGCCGCCTCCAGGTCCTCCTCCGGCGGAACCGCTTCCGCCGCCTTCATGTCCGCCGCCGCCGGAACCGCCGCCGCCGCCATCATGTCCGCCGCCGCCAGAGCCGCCGCCGCCGCCGCCGGCCTGGCTGAACAGCGGGCCGTGGACAGGGGAGAAGGTCCACGCGGGCGCGGACAGCGAAGCGAGCGCGCAAACCAGCACGGCCAGCAAGCTCAGACGTTTCATCGGGCAGCCTCCTTGAGCGATGGCCGGCCCGTCGTGAAGGCGGCGCCGGCGCGGATGGGGTCGGAACCCTTCAGCATAGCCGCCAAAGCATGACGCCGCCGCCGACAGAGGAGAGCGGCCGGACTCAGCCGCCTTTCAGCCCCAGCGCGTAGCGTATCGCTTCGCGCTTCAGCGGGCCGGCGTGATTGGCCAGACGCATCCCCAGCTTGCGCGCCAGCCGCAGCGGGGCGATGTCGTTGCCGAAGCCGTAGCAGAAGGCGTCCATCGCGGTCTGCATCGCCAGATTGGCCGGCTTGCGCGCGCGCTGGTAGCGCAGCAGCGCGTCGACGGCGGCGAAATCCCTGCCCTGGGCCGCGGCTTCCAGAATCACTTCCGCCAGCTTGGCCGCGTCCTGGAAGCCCAGGTTCACGCCCTGGCCGGCCAGCGGGTGGATGGTGTGGGCGGCGTCGCCCACCAGGGCCACGCCGTCCTTGACGTAGCGCTGCGCGTGGCGGCGGGTCAGCGCGAAGCTGCCCTTGGCGACGATGCGGCGGATATTGCCCAGCTTGCGCGGGAAGGCGGCGTGAAAGGCCGCGGCCAGCTCCGCCTCGTCCAGCGCCAGCAGGCGCTGGACTTCCGGCGGGCGGTGATACCAGACCAAGGAGCCGTATTGCCCCGTCAGCGGCAAGAAGGCTTGCGGGCCGGTGGGAGTGAAGCGCTGCCAGGTGATGTCCTGCTGAGTTTGCTCCTGCTCGCAGCAAGCCACCAGCGCGTGCATGGGGTAATCCCAGCTGGTGACGCCGATGCCGGCGGCGTCGCGCACCGAGGAGCGCGCGCCGTCGGCGGCGACCAGCAGGCGGGCGCTCAATTGGCGGCCGTCTTCCAGTTCCACGCGCGAGGCCAGGGGCTGGTAGACGATGCGGCGGATCGCGGCCGGCGCCAGGTAGTCGATGTCCGGCTTGCGTTGCAGCGCCTGGGTGGCGGCCAGTTGCACCACCCGGTTCTCCACGATATGACCGAGCGCCGCTTCGCCGGCCTCCTCGGCGGTGAACAGCGTGCCGTCGGCTTCCTCTCCCTCCCACACCTGCATGCGCAGATAGGGCGCCGCGCGCATGCCCAGCACCGCGTCCCAGGCGCCGATGCCGGCCAGAAAGCGGGCCGAGGCGGGGCTGATCGCCGAAACCCGCAGATCCGGCGGCTGGGCCGCGTCGAACGGGGCGGGCGGCGTCTGCTCCAGCACCGCAATGCTCAGGCCGTGGCCGGACAGCGCGGCGGCCAGCGCCGAGCCCACCATACCGCCGCCGACGATGAGAATATCGCTGTATTGCATAAATCCCTTTCCAATCGTTTGCCCGCGCTTTTCGCCGAGCGCCGGGTCGCGCGCCAGCATAGCCCAGGGGCGGGGCCACGCGTCTTGGCCTGGATCAAGCCGTTTGCGGTTCCGCCGCCAGCAGCGCGCGCAGCCGCGGCACCACGTGCTGAACGAAGACTTCGTTCTTGCGCGGCAGCGGATGGCGGTAAGGATAGACCAGGAAGGCAGGCCAGCAGTCGTGGCTCCAGCCGGGCAGCACCGGCACCAGCTGGCCGGTGGCGAGAAAGCTGCTGGCCACGTAGTGGGGCAGCAGCGCCAGGCCGCAGCCGGCCACCGCGCCGGAAACCAGCGGCGAATACTGATTGCAGCTGAGCACCGGCCGCACCGGCATGCGCACGTAGACGCCGTCTTTCTCCAGCGCCCATTCCACCGCCTCGCTGGGCGCCTTGCTGGAGTCGTACAGCACGCGGTGCAGGCACAAGTCTTCCGGGTGTTCCAGCCTGGGGGCCTGCGCCAGGTAGCCGGGCGAGGCGTAGACGGTTTCGCGCATGAAGCCCAGCGGCTTGGCCACCAGTCCGTCGTCGTAGACATTGCGCGTGCGCACGCAGAAGTCCAGCCCTTCCGCCACCGGGTCCTGCAAGCGGTTCTCCACTTGAAGCTGCATTTCCAGGCCCGGGTACTGGTTGGACAGTTCGGACAGGATGGGCACTAGCAGGAACTGGGCGAAGGCGGACGCGGAGCTGATCACCAGCGGCCCTTCCACGCAATCCTGCACATTGCCCACGTCGCCGCGCACCCGGTCCAGCATCTCGCGCAGCTGGCGCGCGTGCACGGCCAGCCGTTGGCCGGCCTCGGTCAGCGCCACGCGTCGGGTGTTGCGCAGCACCAGCACCGCGCCCAGCTCCAGTTCCAGCTGCTTGACCAATTGGCTGACGCGGCTTTTGGCGCAGCCTAGCGCGTCGGCGGCCGCGGTGAAGCTGCCGTGGCGGGCCAGCGCGTCGAAGGCCAGCAACGCGTCCGGAGAGGGAGGGTGGTTTGTTTTCATTTCAGAACAGTGTGTGGGTATTTCACGGATTTTATTGTTTAGGCATGTAGATTAGCATGCTTGCGTGATCAATAGCAGAACAATTGGAGCGCATCATGGCATCGGGAGCCTGGAGGGGATGGAGCTGGTTCTGGGGGCGGCTGGGCCGCTGGTGGTGGCAGGGCATGCAAGCCCACGCGCGGCGCGCGCTGCGGGATGAAAGCGAGGCGCTGGAGCGGGCGCGCGCCGCGGCGGGCACCGGAGGGCGCTTGTGCGCGGAGCCGAGCGAATGCGGGCGGATCAAGCGGATGTTTCATTGAAAACGGTGGGCAGGCAGAGGAGTTTGGGATGAAGGATACGCGAGCGGTGGTGACCGGCTTTTTGAATGAAGTGCGCTCCGGACGCAATCCGGACGCGGCGGGCGATTATCTGGCGCCTAAGGTGCTGGCGCATCAATTGGTGGCGGAGTCGCCGCATACGCTGGAACGCAGCCCGGCCGATTACGCCGCGCATGTGCGCGAGTTTTTGCGCGACTACGGCGTCTTCGAGCTGCGGGTGGACGAGTTGCTGGTGGACGGGGACAAGGCGTACGCGCGCTGGACCCAGACGGGGCGCGATCTGGCCGGCCGCGACGGCCGTCCGCCCAGCGGCGCGCCTTTGCGCCAGATCGGCAGCGCCTGCTACCGGGTGGCGGATGGGCGCATCGTCGAGTATTGGATACAGAGCAGCTGAGCGGTCAGTGCCGTTAGCATGGTTTGTGCTGAAGTTTTAACTTATTGTCATTGATTTGTGTTAATTGCCGGTCTATTAATATCGACTTTCAGTTTTATCAAACATGGCCGATATTGCATAAATATAATGACGGCCAAGATGACAATAAGGAGCTGTAAATGGGGATGCTTGGACGCAAGCGCCGACTGGCGCTTTGTCTGCTGTTGTTGACGGCCCAGGCTTGGGCGGAAGAGGCGGCGCCGGCTGAGGGCTCTCAGCCCAAGACGGTGATCAAGCTGCCGTTGAAGTTGAAGCCGGCGGCGCCCGACGCCCATAAGGCGGAGCCGGCCAAGCCGGCCGCGCCGGCGGCGGAACACAAGACCGAGGCCAAGCCCGCCGCCAAGGCGGAAGCCAAGCCCGAGGCGAAACACGCGGAAGCCAAGCCGGCCGAGGCCAAGCCCGCTGAAGCCAAACACGCCGAAACCAAGCCGCCGGAGAAATTGGAGCCGGCGGTGAAGATGGCGCCGCCGCCGGCGGCCAAGAATTTGAGCGAGCCCAGCCCGGAAGTGCATGCGCCGGTGAAAAAGCGCCGCGTGGCCAAGCCCAAGCGCAAGGCGGCTCCGGCCGAGCATGGCGACGCGCACGCTGGCGCGCATCTCGCCTCCGAAGCCCAGCAAGTGCGCGGCGTGGTGGACGCCATCGTCGAAGCCAACGCCCGCTATATGAAGTCGCACGACAAGGCCTATTTCGAGCGATTCGCCGAGCATCAGAGCCCGCGCGCCACCGTGGTGACCTGCTCGGACTCCCGGGTGCAGACCAACGCCTTCCACGCCGACGCGGTCAACGATCTGTTCATGGTGCGCGACATCGGCAATCAACTGGCCACCGCCGAGGGCTCGGTGGAGTACGGGGTGAGGCATTTGCACACCCCCTTGCTGATCATCATCGGCCATGCCGCCTGCGGCGCGATCAAGGCCGCCTCCGGCGACTACGGCGCTTTGGAGCCGGCGATACGCAAAGAGCTGGCCACCATAGACATTCCCAAGGGCATAGACCCCACCAACGGCGCGCTGCTGAACGTCAACAACCAGGTGGAAACCGCGATCATGACCTACGCCGGCGAAGTGGAGGCCGGCAAGCTGGCGGTGCTGGGCGCGTTCTACGACTTCCGCAACGATCTGAAGCAAGGCTACGGCAAGCTGGTGATCACCAATCTGAACGGCGAGACCGATCCGGCCAAGATCCGCGAAATGAGCCGCGCCGGCCAGTTCTTCAAATACAGTTTCATGAAATAGCGGCGCGCCGCTTTTCGCTTCCCCATGGCCGCCGTCAGGCGGCCATTCTATTTGCGCGGCGTCGGCGCGGTAGCGTCGCCGCTACAGCCGAGGCGCGCTCTTTTTTCTTCACGATTCCGGTTCGGACTTTTTTTCTCCGCTTAATCCGTATTTGTTTGGCAATGCGCAAAAACGAATATCGTTTTTTCGCTTAGCATGGACTTATCGATGCCGCCGCTATGGTTTCGCGTTTGCGGGCGACAGGGTTTTTCTGCGTTGAAAGCGTATTGATGTAATGCGCTTGCTACAAAAAAGTTTTGTAGCGATGAGAATGCGTGGTGAATGGACAATAATATTGTCTCGATTTTATTTTCATAAATGAAAGTAAAATGTCACTAATAAGTCATTCTCTCGCCGCGACAGGTTTAACTGTTTGGGAGACTTGAAATGACCGTAGGCAATGAATTGGAACTGGACGCGCTGGTGGCGCGGGTGAAAAAAGCGCAGGCCGCGTTTGCCGGCTTCAGCCAGGAGCAGGTGGACCACATCTTCCGCTCGGCGGCGCTGGCCGCCGCGGACGCGCGGATACCGCTGGCCAAGATGGCGGTGGCGGAAACCGGCATGGGCGTGTTGGAGGACAAGGTGATCAAGAACCACTTCGCCTCCGAATACATCTACAACAAGTACAAGGACGACAAGACCTGCGGCGTGCTGGCCGAGGACGACACCTTCGGCACCATCACCATCGCCGAGCCGATAGGCCTGATCTGCGGCATCGTGCCCACCACCAACCCCACTTCCACCGCCATCTTCAAGGCGCTGATCTCGCTGAAGACGCGCAACGGCATCATTTTCTCGCCGCACCCGCGCGCCAAGCGTTCCACTTGCGAGGCGGCGCGGCTGGTGCTGCAGGCGGCGGTGGCGGCCGGCGCGCCGCCGGACATCATAGGCTGGATAGACGAGCCTTCGGTGGCGTTGTCCAATCAGCTGATGCATCACCCTGACCTCAATCTGATCCTGGCCACCGGCGGGCCGGGCATGGTGCGGGCGGCTTATTCCTCCGGCAAGCCGGCCATCGGCGTCGGCGCCGGCAACACCCCGGCGGTGATAGACGAGACCGCCGACATCAAGCGCGCCGTCGCCTCCATCCTGATGTCCAAGACCTTCGACAACGGCGTGGTCTGCGCGTCGGAGCAGTCCGTCATCATCGTCGACGAAATCTACGAGGCGGTGCGCGAGCGTTTCGCCAAGCACGGCGGCTGCATCCTGTCCAAGCGCGAAGCGGAAGCGGTGCGCAAGGTGATTCTGCAGGACGGCAGCCTCAACGCCGCCATCGTCGGCCAGAGCGCGGCCAAGATCGCCGCGATGGCCGGCATCGAAGCGCCGCCGGCCACCAAGGTGCTGATCGGCGAGGTCAGCGACCTGTCCGCCGCCGAAGCCTTCGCCCATGAAAAACTGTCGCCGACGCTGGCGATGTACCGCGCCAGCGACTTCATCGACGCCTGCGACAAGGCCGCCGCGCTGGTGGCGATGGGCGGCATCGGCCACACCTCGGCGCTGTACACCGATCAGGACTTGCAGGGCGAGCGCATCCGCTACTTCGGCGACAAGATGAAGACCGCGCGCATCCTGATCAACACGCCGTCCTCGCAAGGCGGCATCGGCGACCTCTACAACTTCAGCCTGGCGCCGTCGCTGACCCTGGGCTGCGGCTCCTGGGGCGGCAACTCTATCTCGGAGAACGTCGGCCCCAAACACCTGATCAACAAGAAGACCGTGGCCAAGAGGGCCGAGAACATGCTGTGGCATAAGCTGCCCAAATCGATTTACTTCCGCCGCGGCTGCCTGCCGGTGGCCTTGGAAGACCTGTCCGGCAAACGCCGCTGCCTGATCGTCACCGGCCAGTATCTGTTCGACAACGGCTTCGTCGACGAGCCTATCCGCCTGCTGAAGAAAATGGGCCTGGAGGTGGAGGTGTTCTTCGAGGTGCCGGCCGATCCGACGCTGGCGGTGGTGCGCAAGGGCGCGGACCTGGCCCACGCCTTCAAGCCGGACGTGATCATGGCCCTGGGCGGCGGTTCGCCCATGGACGCGGCCAAGATCATCTGGGTGATGTACGAACACCCGGAAGTGCATTTCGAAGACCTGGCACTGCGCTTCATGGACATCCGCAAGCGGATCTACCAGTTCCCGAAACTGGGACGCAAGGCGGAGCTGGTGGCGGTGCCCACCACCTCCGGCACCGGTTCGGAAGTGACGCCGTTCGCCGTGGTCACCGACGAGAACACCGGGGTCAAATACCCGATCGCCGACTACGAGCTGACGCCGAACATGGCCATCGTCGACGCCAATCTGGTGATGAACATGCCCAAGTCGCTGACCGCCTTCGGCGGCATCGACGCGGTGACCCACGCGTTGGAGGCCTATGCCTCGGTGATGGCCAACGAGTATTCGGACCCGCAGGCCTTGCAAGCCCTGAAGCTGCTCAAGGATTACCTGCCGTCCGCCTACCGCAACGGCGCCGGCGATCCCAAGGCGCGCGAGCAGGTGCACAACGCCGCCACCATCGCCGGCATCGCCTTCGCCAACGCCTTCCTCGGCGTCTGCCATTCGATGGCGCACAAGATAGGCGCGGAGTTCGGCCTGGCCCACGGCCTGGCCAACGCCTTGTTGATCAGCAATGTGATCCGTTACAACGCCGCCGACGTGCCGACCAAGCAGACCGCCTTCAGCCAGTACGACCGGCCCAAGAGCGTGGCGCGCTACGCCGAAATCGCCCGCCACCTGGGCCTGGAGGCCAGCCGCGACCACGAGCGGGTGGAGAAGCTGATCGAATGGGTGGACGAGCTCAAGCGCACGCTGGACATTCCGGCGTCCATCCAGGCCGCCGGCGTGGCCGAGGCGGACTTCCTGGCCAAGGTGGACCTGCTGGCGGAAGCCGCTTTCGACGATCAGTGCACCGGCGCCAACCCGCGCTATCCGCTGATCAGCGAACTGAAGCAGCTGCTGCTGGACAGCTATTACGGCCGCGCCTACAAGGAGAGCTGGGAACGCGAACCGGGCGCCGAAGCCAAGCCCGAGGCGCGTCCGGCCAAGGGCAAGCTCAAGGCGGTGTGAGCCCCGCCGCCGTCCGTCAAACCGCCGCGCGTCAGCCCGGCGGTTTTTTCACGGCGCGGCGGTCGGCTCAGTATTTGAAATAGCCTATGGTCTGCGCCAGCTCCACCGCCTGCTCGCTCATGCCGCGCGCGGTGGCGGTCAGTTGCTCCGACGCCGCGGCGTTGGCCTGCATCGAGCGGCTGATTTCGCTGACGCCCTGATTGATCCGCTCCACTCGCAGCGCCTGCTGGTTGGAGGACTGGTTGATTTCCTGCACGAAGCTGGCGGTGCTCTGTATCGACGGCAGCATCTGGTTGAACAGTTCGCCGGCGTGTTCGGCGCGGCGCACGCTGCTTTGCGTCAGCTGGCTGATTTCCTTGGCCGCCAGCTGGCTGCGCGCCGCCAGCTTGCGCACTTCGCCGGCCACCACCGCGAAGCCGCGGCCGTGCTCGCCGGCGCGCGCGGCCTCGATCGCCGCGTTCAGCGCCAGCAGATTGGTCTGATAGGCGATGTCGTCGATGATCAGCACCTTGTTGGCGATGTCCCACATCGCGGCTATGGTTTCGTCCACCGCTTGGCCGCCGGCCGCCGCGTGCCTGCTGCTGTCGCTGGCCATCTGGTCCGTGGTGCGGGCGTCGTCCCGGTTCTTCCACACGAAGGCGGAAATCTGCTCCAGGCTGGCGCTGTTCTTGTCGATGTTGTTGGCCTGTTCGGACGCTTGCTGGCTCAGCGTGTCCACCGCCTGGCTGATCTGGCGCGCGGCGTTGGCCAAGTCCGAGGAGAAGGCGTCGATGTGCGCCAGAATGCCGGCCAGCTTGGCCACCAGCCGGCGCGTGGATTCGGCCAGGTCGCCCAGCTCGTCCTGGCTGGCGTAGCGCGGCGGCGCGGTCAGATCGCCGTCGGCGATGGCGTGCAGCGCCTGGCTGACCTCGCGGATGGGTTGGTGCAGCAGGCGGCGCACCAGCAGGGACAGCACCAGGACGGTGAGCAGATCCAGCAGCAGGATTTCCGCCGTCACCCGCCACAGCACCGCGCGCAGCTTCTCGCGGATTTCTTCCGTGGACACTTGCAGGCTCAGCTTGCCCACGGTGCGCGCGGCCGAGCCGTCGTGAAAGACCACGGCGCGCTCGCGGGTCATGTCCGCGTCCTGAGCCGGCGCGCCGCCGCGCAGCAGCGAGCCGTCGGCCTCGCGGCGGTAGCCGGCGAAGGGCGCGCCGTTGGCGTCGCGGACGAAAACGCCGCGCAGCGCGCGCTTGCCCATTTCCGCCTCCAGCACTCGCAAGCCCTGGGCGCTGTCGAAATTCCACATCGGGCCGGCCAGATTGGCCGCCAGCCGCGCGCCGATCGCGGCGATTTCGCTGTCCAGCGCCTGGCGCAGTTCCTGTTGGGTGCGCCAGTAGTCCAGCGCGCCGAAGGCCGCCAGCAGGGCGGACATGATGAGCATGAAGGCCAGGTTGAGCTTCAGGCTGATGCTGTGGTGCCGCATGGGTGCATGCTCCCGGCTCGAGAAACCGATTCAACGCTTTATTGATAGCACCTGTCGGCTTGGGCCGGGTCCTTGTGTGGCGGCGCTTAAGCCCGGCGGAAGCGGCCGGACGGCGTCTGTCCGGCGCGGGGGCGGCGCCGCCGGCATAAAGCGCCGCATTTATGCCTTTTGCGCGTATCTATATTCTTAAACATGACATGACAAGGGTCTTGAGGTAATCTCCTGCCCCATGTGTTATGGGCCATAACGACAATCCCAAGCCATAACACCGGCGGCGGCGCCGCGAGAACCTGTTCAAAGTCTGCTGTGCTTCGTGGGACGTCACACGGTGAGTACTGCTTGGAAAGGCCATGTGCGTTATGCGCACTCCGCTTTCTCCGCCGTTCTCGCCTTGTCTCGCGCTTGCTCGCGAGACTTTAAACAGGCTCTAAGGCGTCAAGGCCACATCCCTTACGCAATACAAAGACAGTTAAAGGAGCAACTATGCAACCTGCTCAGGACACCCTGCATCGGGGACTGGAAGAGCGGCATATCAACCTCATGGCCTTGGGCGCCACCATCGGCGTCGGCCTGTTTCTGGGATCGGCCACCGCCATCAAGATGGCCGGACCCGCCATCATGCTGGCCTACGCGCTGGGCGGCTTCGCCATCTTCCTGATCATGCGCGCGCTGGGCGAAATGGCCATCCACAATCCGGTGGCCGGTTCCTTCAGCCGCTACGCGCTGGATTACCTCGGCCCCTTGGCCGGCTATCTGACCGGCTGGAACTACTGGTTCCTGTGGCTGGTCACCTGCATGGCGGAAATCACCGCCGTCGGCGTCTACATGGGCATCTGGTTCCCGGACGTGCCGGCCTGGTACTGGGCGCTGGCCGCGCTGGTGGCCATGGGCGGGGTCAACTTCATCGCGGTCAAGGCTTACGGCGAATTCGAGTTCTGGTTCGCGCTGATCAAGATCGTCACCATCGTGCTGATGATCATCGGCGGCCTGGGCATGATCGTGTTCGGCCTGGGCCACGGCGGCGTGGCCACCGGCATCTCCAATCTGTGGAGCCACGGCGGCTTCATGCCCAACGGCTTCAGCGGCGTGCTGATGTCGCTGCAAATGGTGATGTTCGCCTATCTGGGCGTGGAAATGCTGGGCCTGACCGCCGGCGAAGCCAAGAACCCGAAGAAAGCGCTGGCCCGCGCGGTGGATTCGGTGTTCTGGCGCATCCTGATCTTCTACATCGGCGCGCTGTTCGTGATCCTGGCCATTTACCCGTGGAACGAGCTGGGCACCCGCGGCAGCCCCTTCGTGCTGACTTTCGAGCAGCTGGGCATCCCGGCAGCCGCCGGCATCATCAACTTCGTGGTGCTCACCGCCGCGCTGTCCTCGTGCAACAGCGGCATCTTCAGCACCGGCCGCATGCTGTACAACCTGGCTCAGCAACAGCAGGCGCTGCCGGTGTTCGCCAAAGTGTCGCGCCATGGCGTGCCGGTGTTCGCCTTGCTGATGTCGGTGTTCGCGCTGCTGGTGGGCGTGCTGCTCAACTATCTGGCGCCCAAGGAAGTGTTCACCTGGCTGACGGCGATCTCCACCTTCGGCGCGATCTGGACCTGGGTGATCATTCTGCTGGCCCAACTGCGCTTCCGCCGCACCCTGAGCCGCGAGCAGCTGGCGGAGCTGGCCTACAAAATGCCGTTCTGGCCTTACGGTTCCTACATCGCCATGGGTTTCTTGATCCTGGTGGTGGGGCTGATGGCTTACTTCCCGGACACCCGCATCGCCTTGATCGTCGGCCCGGGCTGGCTGGCCTTCCTGGTGGTGGCCTACTATCTGCTGGGCTACAACAAGCGCAGCGCCGAGGAAGTGGCGCGGCTGGCGCAGAACGCCCGCTGAGTTGCCCGCCGGCAATGAAAAACCCGCTCGCAAGGAGCGGGTTTTTTTTGCGACTCAACGCGGCAGCCAGCTGCCGCGCAGCGAGTAATCGCCGGCCTGCGGCCGGGTGGGGCCGCTGAGCGGATGCGCCGGCGACGGCGCATGCTGCGCGCAGTCGCTTCGGCCGAAGCCGCGCGGCAACGGGTTGAAGCCAGGGCAGCCCGGCGGCGGGTTGGCGCCGACGCAATGCTGCATCCGCTCTCTTTGCGTCCGCTCCAGCAAACTGGGCGAGTTCAGCTCCGCTTTGACCGAAAAGTCCGGCCCGGCGTCCAGTTCCTTCAACTGCACCGCGCTTTTGAATTTGAGCGGCTTGTTCTTTTTGTCCGTCTGTTTCATCGACGGCTTGGCGCGCGCGTCCCACGGGTCTTTCAATGCGAAGTCGTAAGAAGGCAGGGGCGCCGCCGCCAGGCTTGCGCTCAAGGCGGCCAGCGACAGCAATAGGGCGTGTCTACACTGCATGATGAATCTTTGTCCTGCGGTGGCAATGCCGCTGGCGCCCGGCTGCTGCCAGGCAGGGAAGGGCGCGCGGAATGCTTCTTGTTGGGAGAATTGGCTGACGCGGCCATGGCCGCGGTGGCTGAGCGCCGCTCATCGAAACTTCAATGGGAGCGGGCGGATGCTTTTTATAACATCAAAGTTTTTCAGCTGGCAATAAGATGCAATGACAGGCGCGGCGACGCGCGGCTTAATCAATAGGTCGCGGCTTCGGCCATTCACACTCACGGAGATTTTCTATGGCGCATTATCTGGTGGAATTGTACAGCCCGAAACCGGCTTGGCTGGCCTTGAGTTTTCTGCACCGCACCGATTTTCTGGACCAGGTCAAAACCAATATCGAGGCGCTGCCCGGCCTGGGCATTCAATTGCTGACCTTGAGCCAGATCGCGGCCGACGCCGACCAGGCGGCGCCCTATCGTTTCCTGGGCGTTTGGAGCCTGCCTAATCACGAGGCCTGTGAGGCGATGCTGGCCGGCATCCGCGCCAGCGGTTGGTACGATTATTTCGATCACGTCAACGCGGCGGGCGCGGCCGGCGGCGTGGACGTGCATCTGGCGGATCTGCTGCAAGTCAAATAAGCGCTTCAGCAACCGTTGCGGACGGCAGCTTGAGCTGTCGTCCGCAAGGAGACGTCAATGGCGGCCGGCGGACAGCCGGCCGTTCCGCTTATAGTTCCCGCAGCACGCGCCACTCCACGAATTCGGCGGGCTCGCCGGTTTCCTTGGTCTCGAAAACCGCTGGAATGTGGAAGGGCTTGCCGGTGGCGACATTGATGCCGGCGATGGTGACGGTCATGCCTTCTTGCAGCGGGTTAGGCCGCTCGCCGCCAGCCACGGCCACCGACCATGTGCCGCCGGGCAGCAGGCCGGCGAAGGTGGCGATGCCCTTGCCGTTTTCAATCAGCGGAACAGACAGTGGTTCATTGGGCGGGATGTAAGCGCTGACCGACACGTCGTTCAGGTGGATCTGGTAAGCAATATCCTCATGGAGATCGGCGTCGTCGCGCACCTGCGGCCGCGGGCGCGGCTCAGGAATATTTGGCGGCGACGTAGCTGCGGCAGAAGCGGGCGGTCATGCCCGCGATCAGCGCGCTGGCGTCGTCGATATCGGTGAGCGCGCGCTTGGGCGGCGGGTTCTCCGACGCGCCGTGACGGGCGTAGATGCCCAGGATGCTGGTGTTGTTGCAGGCGGCGGTGAACAGGCTGAGCTGCTCCGGGTTGGCGAAGGCGTCGATGCCGGCGTCGATGTCCTTGGCGTAGTGTTTGACGCTGTCCAGTATCTTGTACAGCGTGCTCCAGGCCAGCACTTTTTCCAGCGTAGTGTTGGTGGAGATCAGCCCCAGCAGGAACAGCAGATCGCGCAGACAGGGGTCGTGCTTGGCCAGGTAGAGCAGATAGGACGGGTAGCGTTGGCGAGGATTCTCGTAGCGGGTGTGGATCTGGTCGATCCTGGGGGTGCGGCTGAACGGTTCTTCTTCGATCCGGTGGGCGCTGATGGGATAGCTGCAGCCGTTTTCGTAAGCGCTGAAGCCCAGAAACTGGACCGGCATGCTGCTGACGCTGCCGGCGGCGGCGCGCAAGGCGCCGTTGAGCAGCAGCTGCAGGCTGTAGAGACGTTGGGAAACGTGCTCGGGGTCGTCCAGCTCGTCGATATGGCGCGAATAGGCGTAGAACTGCATGCCGATGTGGTCGTTTTCGTAGCCCAGGTCGATGTCGTTGCCGAAGAAATTATGGGCGAGGTCGGGATAGTAGCCGCCGGCGGCGACGGTGATTTCCCATTTGTGTACTGGCGACATTATGGCTTCCAAGCCGTTAGGCTTTTTCGTTGTGATAAAGCTAGCTACCTAGCCTGAGCGGAGTGGTCGACATTTATACAGCATTTTAATGAGGTTTTCATATGGTAAGTGCGTTGTTTGTTGACTTGTTTGTCATGCGAATAAACACTCTGCAAGTGTTTTATCGTTAATTATGGCTGCTCATGTAGAGGCATTTATGGTGATCGATTTATTGAGCCAACCGCAAGCGTTGTCTTCTGTTGTGCGGGGTGGCCGAAAATTTCGGGTGGCAAGGCAAGAGGACATGGAGGCCATTTATTTATTAGGTTTGGATGCTTGGCAAGATGGTATGTCCATTGATCAGTATCTCCAAGCATGTAGGCAGTCGCCTAAATACAAAAAAGGGGTATGGCACGTTGCTGAGATCGCCTCTGGTGAGTTGGTGAGTGCTGTGATCAGCTATGTGTTACCACCCTTAGCAGATAGATCTGTGATTGGAGTAGGGTCATTGGCGACAGCGCAGGCCGTACGTGGGAGAGGATTGGCTAGTTTTGTGCTTGAGCAGGTGATGGAAGGATATGTTGTTAGTGGTCAGGCTGATATCTTTATGTTGTATGCAGAGATAGATTTCGAGTTTTACCAGCAGTTTGGCTTTATAAAATTGCCCATGGAATTGCAACATCGTAGTGATTCTGCTTGCATGGTGAAGTGTGCTGATTCGCTTTGGGATGCTGTTCTCGATAGTTTTTCATCGCGTCCTGTTGGGTATTTTTAATGCAAGAAATGGAGGGAGAAAGGTGATATTCATGAGTTGATTTCTTGTTTAATTTAAAGGAGAAGTATGATGAAAAAATATGGTAAGAAGAAGTTGGCCAGTGGTCTTGGTGTGATGTTGACGGCGTCTATCCCTGTGATGGCTCCGGCCAGCGCACTCAGTGTTGATTCGACCCTTCCTGTTGATGCGAAGCAGCAAACAATTGAGGCTCTCAAAAGGTTTGAGTCGGAAAAAGCTGCTGCAATGGCCTCTTTGTTGGACAAGCTGAAGGCCCAACAGGGAACACAGGGTGATGAGGGAAGGTTGTTTGAAAAATTGCAGATAGTAGCAGAGTCGACACTGTCTCGCGAAAGTAATACTGACATGGGGAATGCTGCAGTGTATTTGAAGCCTCAGCAGGCTCATCAGCAATGATGGGGTAATTCCTTAATTCTTGTGAATTAAAGCTCAATCTCTTGTGTTGAGATTGAGCTTTTTTCGATTTGTTATATTAAGGAGGAGATATGTCAGAAAGTTTGAGGCCAGTTTCTGTCTGTGCGTTCACTGATCAGTTGTCTCCTGAAGAACGATCGATTTTCAAGTCCTTGATATGTGAAAAAATTAGTGAGTATTTTGATGAAGCTAATAACTTGTCACTTCACGGGCTTGAGGAGGAAGATTCTTTTTTTCAAGTGGCCAGTATTATTCGTTACTTGACTCCATTTCATGAAGAGATTCCTATCAATGGTGTGGCCTATTATGGTAGGCCTCAGTGGATGAATGCCACACTTTTAATGAAATTACAAGCAGAAGCATTAGATCGCAAGTATCAGAAATTGGATCGAACTGATCACTTTTTGAGTTGTGGAGGACCCGTTGCAGATGCTCTTGCTATAAACAGTGAAATAGTGGATTTTGTTGCCTGTCACACAGGTAAAGTAGTACCTACCGGAATAGCTAGCTATTTGTATTATGATTTTGCAGGTGGTGGTATTAAGCCGCACGTGGATACTGAGGTATTCTCTATAAATATGATGTTGATGTTGCGTCATCAGGTGGCGAGTGAGGGTGAGTCTTCATCTACTGTGCTATTTCCACCGGGCCTACCTCCCGAATATTACAAGCTACAGGTGGGTGAGGTCATGTTGATGTATGGAAGCAGTACGATTCACACCCGCACTATGATCAATCTGAGTGAAGATATTCACTTACTAACCATCGGCTTTAATCGAAGGTAATTAGGAGGGAAAAGTAATGGGGGGGCTGGGAAGACTGTCGGATGACCTGAGCGAAGGTGAAGTTGATGCCTTGAAATACACATTGTCTTTATTGAGTGTAAAAGAGTTGTTTAATGGTTTTGAAATTGGAACAGAGCGAGAAGCGTTAAATAGGTTTTATGAGCCGTTGCGTTTGCTAGCAACGATACAACCGTTTTCGGAACGAGTGCCACCGTACGGTATTGTTTATCGAGGGAGGCCAGACTTCATGACGGATGCCTTGCTCGACAGTCTGAAGGAAGAGTCTGATGCTTGTCGAGTCTTGGCTGTACCTGCCACATTGGGCGAGTCTTCGCAGTATATCTATCAGCCAATAAGTGAGGACAATATCACAATAGCAGAGCAATTGGCTGCGTCGGATGTCATGCTGGCCTTGGTGCAACAATATGCTGGTGCTGCGTTGCCAAGCTTTATGACCAGCTATATCTATTACGATTGTGCTGGCCAATCTAGCCCGCCACATGTCGACAACGCTTTTACTGCTATCACAGTAATGTTGGGGCTGCGACATGAGTGTGAACGCGGGACTTTTGCATCCCGTAGCGTGGTGTATTGGCCGGACCAAAGCCGTTTGGACTATCAGTTGAAGCCGGGTGAGCTCTCTATTTTCTTTGGGGTGAGCACCTTGCATGGGCGCACACCGGTTGATCATGGTGAGAAGGTGCAATCGTTGCTGCTCAGCTTTAGGCCGCTTATCTGAATAAGCGCAGCAGGGGCAAGTTTGGCATGTGCATTAGCGGTTAGGCTAGATATCCCATGTAGTGAGGCTGGCAAAATAAGCAGGAGCGACGGAACAATATAGATTCCTGATCTTATCGCTAGAACAAGCTGGGCTGCGCGCCTTGCGGGTGGTCGATCACGGCCTCGGTGCTGCCTTCGGCCAGCAGCAGGCTGACGCGTTCGCGGTCGCGGAGTTCAGCCGGGGATTTGACCGCGGTGCCGTCCTGTTTTTGCACGATGGCGTAGCCGCGGGCCAGCACCGCTTCCGGATTGAGCGCCAGCAGGGTGGCCGCCAGGGTGTCCAGCTTCTGCGTCTGCCGGTTGAGCAGGTCCTGGCGCGCGCGTTGCAGCCGGGTTTGCAGCCGGTCCAGCGTTTGCGCGGTTTGGGCCAGGTCCGGGCGGCGGCGTTGCAGTTTGCTGTCCGCCAGCTGCAGCGCCCAGCGGCGTTGTTCGAACAGGCCGCTCAGCCGGTGCTGCAGCCGCTCTTGCTGGCGCTGCAGCGCCTCGCGCTGGCGTTGCAGCTTTTCGCCGGGATGGGCCAGCCGGCGCGCCAGATAGTCCAGTTGCTGCGACTTGTCGGTGAGCAGGCGGCCGAGCGCGCGCTCCAGACCGCGCTTGGCGGTTTCCAGCTGAGCGTTCAGGTGCTCGCGGCTGGGGGACACCAGTTCCGCGGCGGCGGTGGGCGTGGGCGCGCGCTTGTCGGCGACGAAGTCGCAGATGGTGAAGTCGGTTTCGTGGCCGACGCCGCTGACGGTGGGGATGGGGCTGGCCGCCACCGCGCGGGCGACGATTTCCTCGTTGAACGACCACAGGTCTTCGATGCTGCCGCCGCCGCGGCAGACGATGAGCACGTCCACCTCGCGCCGTTCGCCGGCGCGGCGGACGGCGTCGGCCACTTGCTGGGCGGAGCCTTCGCCCTGCACCTGGGCCGGGTAGAGAATCACCGGGATGCCGGGCATGCGCCGGCGCAGGGTGCTGACCACGTCGCGCAGCGCGGCGGCGGCGGGAGAGGTGACGATGCCGATGGCGGCTGGGTGCGCAGGCAAGGGGCGCTTGTTCGCGGGATTGAACAGGCCCTCGGCTTGCAGCTTGGCCTTGAGCTTTTCAAAGGCCTCGTACAGGCGGCCCAGGCCGGCGGAGCGCATCTGATCGACGTTGATCTGGAAGTCGCCGCGGGCCTCGTACAGGGTGACGGTGCCCTTGAGCTCCACCTGCATGCCTTCGGCCGGGCGGAAGGGCAGTTGCGACACCTTGCCGCGGAACATCACGCAACGGACCTGGGCGCCGCCGTCCTTCAAGGAGAAATAGGCGTGCCCGGACGCGGCCAGGGTGAGGTTGGAGATCTCTCCGCCTATCCACATCGGCGGCAGTCCGCTTTCCAGCAGATCGCGCACCATGCGGTTGAGGGAGGAGACGCTGATGACGTCGTTCTGGGGTGCGGTAAAAAACATGGTTGTCAAGTGATCCACAGCGTTGGGTGGAAAATATTTTCAGATAAAACGAGTTGCAACTTGGCTTGCGTAGCGTTTGATATCTCTAAAAAAATCAATAAAATCAATAACTTGATTGTTTTCTTATCCAGGGCGGACTCAGGCTCAAAACGGCTTGGCGCTTGGCTTGAGAGCATATTTGCACAGTTTTATCAACAAAGTTATCCACAGGGTTTTAGGTTTCAATCCTGTGACGCTAATTTTTCCTGTAAAAACAAGGGGCAAGGCTTTTTGCCTCAGAGTCGCTGTCCTCGTTTGTCTTGATATTGCTCAAGTAAGCGCTTTCTTCTTTCATCCGGGGCGGATGCCGACGGCTTGGTTTTGCCGGCCGGTTATGCCTTTGGATTGCAGGCGCCGAAGGAAAGATTCATGACCCGTCGCGAGATCGTGAACCTCTTCTTCAGAGCGGCTAACAACAATCAGTTTCACGGCTGAGGCAAGGCGGCGCAACGCAAGGTCGGACGTTTTGTTGGCCGCTCTTAAGAACGTGTTTACGATCTCGCGAGCAAAAGCGAGACAAGGCGAAAACGGCTGAGAAAGCGGAATGTACG
>NZ_LDUR01000037.1:0-11061 GCF_001043705.1 Chromobacterium sp. LK11 | reverse complement strand
AACCGCTGAGAAAGCGGAATGCACACGTGGTACATGAGCATTTCGAAGCGGTACTCACCGTGTCGCGTTTCACGACGCGCAGCAGACCTTGAACAGCTTCTTAGTCCACCGGGTTGACCTCGCCCGGCTGGCTGGCGCGGGCGCGGATCACCTTGCCGGTGGCGCTGTTGCGCACGCGGATGATCTCGCCCTGGCGGCCGTTGCCCAGCGCCTCGCCGGCGGCGACCACCTCGATGCCGCTGTTGCGCGCCACGATGCGCACTTCCTCGCCGCGCTTGACCAGCAGGCTGGCCTCCAGCGCCTTGAGCCGCAGCGGCTGGCCCTGGCGCAGCGCGGTGCGGTTGCTCAATCCCTCCAGCTTGGTCTTGGCGCCCACCATGTCGGCCGGGTCCAGCACTGGCCGTTCCATCCATTCGATGTCGCCGGCGTCCAGCAGGCTGCGCGCCGGGATGTCGCGCGCCGCCACCGCCACGCGGGCGCTGATATCGGCGCGGACGATGAATTCAGCGTCCCAGCCGGCGGCGTCGCAGCGCGCCTGCAGCCGCATGCGGCTGGGCGCGCGTTCGTCCAGCGCGGCGACGCGCACCGGCTCGGGGCAGGGCGGGGCGTTGAAGCCCCGCGGCGGCAGCGCCTTGACGTTGACGCGGGCGGCTTCCAGGCCGGCTTTTTCCAGTTTTTGCAGCAGCAAGGCGCGTGCGGTTTGCTCCACCGCGGCGGCGGCCGGATAGGGGGCCGCCAACGCCGGGAGGCAGGGCAGGATGAGCAGCGCAGCCAATAGCGGCGCGGTTTGATGCCGATAGGATGTGAAAATTGCCATTACGGATGACTTGGTAATTATCCCGTATACGTGAGGGGGTGCGGTTATTAGTATCGCTTTTCAATCGACCGGCCATTTAATGTGAATTAGATAGCCGATGTTTAAACATGGTAGAGAACCGCATGGGTCTAGGCAATGGGTTTGCACCTTGATAAAGCATTGAGCGTCCACCCTGCTGCCTTGCAGTTGAGGGCGGAGCGCACCCGTATTCTGGCGTCCAACATCGCCAACGAGAACACGCCCGGCTACCAGGCGCGGGACATCGACTTCAAAACGGCTTTGGCCGCTTCGGCGGACGACGCCGCGTTTCCGCTGGATTCGCCGTCCGGCGAATTGCAATACCGGCTGCCCAATCATCCCGCGCGCGACGGCAACACCGTGGAGCTGGGCGTGGAGCAGGCCGAGTTCGCGCAGAACGTTTCCGAATTCCAGACCAGCCTCGCCTTTCTGAACATGAAGTTCCGCGGGCTGGCCAAAGTGATAGCAGGTCAGTAAGCCATGTCCTTCCGCGATATTTCCCGCATTGCCGGCTCCGCCATGACGGCGCAGACGGTGCGTCTCAACACCGTGGCCAGCAATCTGGCCAACGCCGACACCGCCGCCGGCAGCGAGCAGGCGGCCTACCGCTCCCGCAAGCCGGTGTTCGCCACCCAGTACCGGGGCGGCGACGGCTTCGACGGCTGGCGCGGCGCCAGCGTGGGCGTGCTGGACGTGGTGCAGAACCAGGAGCCGGTGCGCAAGGCGCACGAGCCGGGCAATCCGCTGGCCGACGCTGACGGCAATGTTTTCTATTCCAATGTGAACGCGGTGGAGGAGATGACCGACATGCTGTCGGCCTCTCGCGCGTTCCAGACCAATGTGGAAGTGCTGGCCCGGGTCAAGGGCATGCAGCAGGACCTGCTGAAACTGGGAGACAACGCATGAGCGTGAACGCCGCGCAGAACGGGCAGCAAAGCCAGTCCGCCGCCTCCAACGGCGCCAACCCGGCCGTGGCGCCGGCCGCCGGACAAAGCACCGGCATGGACGATATGTTCATGAAGTTGTTGCTGGCCCAGATCCAGAACCAGAACCCGCTGGACCCCACCGACGCTTCGCAGTTCGTCAGCCAGCTGGCGCAGATGAGCCAGATGAAGAGTTCCGCCGACATGCTCAAGCAATTGCAGGGCAACGCGCTGATGCTGCGCGAACTGCAGGGCGTGTCGCTGGGCTCGCAAGTGGGGAGGCAGGTGCTGGTGCAGGCCGATCAGGCGCACCTGAGCGGCAAGGATCCCTTGTCCGGCCGCGTCACCCTGTCCGGCGAAGAGCAGCAGGTGTCCCTGGTGCTGACCGACTCCGGCGGCCAGCAGACCGTGATCGATCTGGGCAAGCGCCCGGCCGGCGAATTCGACTTCAACGTGGACCCGAGCAAGCACGGGCTGGTGGAAGGCGATTACAAGCTGGAAGTGCGCACCGCGTCCAAGTCCAAGGCCGGGCTGGAGATGCTGGCCACCGTGTCCGGCGTGCGTCTGCCCATCAACGGCGGCGAGCCCACGCTGACGCTGGCCGGACTGGGCGAATTCCCCGCTTCCGCCATTACCCGCCTGCTGGGCAAGACCCAGGCCTGAAGCGCCGATTCAAGATACCTACGAACTTTGGAGCGACCATGAGTTTCGACATTGCTTTGTCCGGCATTAACGCCGTCAACAACCAACTGGGCAATATCAGTAACAACATCGCCAACACCGGCACCTACGGCTTCAAGTCCAGCCGTACCAGCTTCTCCGCCGCCTACGCCGGCGCGCAGCCGATGGGGGTGGAAGTGGTCGGCCACAGTCAGAACATGGCGCGCAACGGCAATACCGTGCGCACCGGTCGTCCGCTGGACGCCGCCATCGACGGCCGCGGCTTCTTCGTCAGCCGCGACCTGAACGGCGGCATGGCCTATTCACGCGTCGGTATTTTCAACGCCGACAAGGACGGCTACCTGATTGACGGCTTCAACCGTCGCGTGCAGGGTTACGGCAAGGCCGACGGCAACGCGCTGGGCGCCTTCGGCGACATCAAGATCCCCAACGGCAACATCCCGGCCAAGGCCAGCGACAAGCTGCAATACGTCGGCAATATGTCGGCGGGCTGGAGCGTGCAGACCGTGCCGTTCGACAAGGCGCAGAACACCTTCAACAGCTCGGCGGTGTCCACGGTTTACGATTCCCTGGGCAATAAGCTCAACCTGACCCAGTACTTCTGCAAGACCGGTCCCAGCACCGTCACCGTGCACTACACGCTGGACGGCGTCGACCTGCCCACCACCGCCACCCTGAATTTCGACACCGACGGCAAGCTGACCAGCCCCACCGCGCCGGTGGCGCTGAACCTGGGCACCCCCGCCGGCGCGTCCCCGCTGGCGGTGAAGCTGGACTACACCGGCACCACTCAGTTCGCCGGCGAAAGCAGCCAGACCCTGAACGCCAGCAACGGTTACCCGTCCGGCTCGATGACCGGCACCAGCCTGAACGACAACGGCGATGTGGTGGCGGCCTACAGCAACGGCCAGAAGCAAGTGGTGGGCACCTTGGCCATCGCCAACTTCCCCAATGAATCCGCGCTGCAAGCCACTTCGCAGACCAGCTGGGTGGAAACCGCCGGCTCCGGCACCGCGGTCTACTCGCGCCCCGGCGCCGGCCTGTCCGGCAATCTGCTGGCCTTCACCCTGGAACAGTCCAATGTGGACATGACCTCCGAACTGGTGGACCTGATGACCGCGCAGCGTAATTACCAGGCCAACACCAAGGTGATTTCCACCGAGAACCAGACCATCCAGGCGCTGATGCAGGCGGTCTAAGGCGGGACAAGGATAAATGGACGCACTGATCTACACCGCGATGAGCGGCGCCGACCGCATGCTCAAGGCGCAGCAGATTCACGCCAACAACATCGCCAACGCCGAAACCGGCGGCTTTCGCGCCGACATCGGCGTCAGCACCAGCCAGACCGTGCCCGGCTACGGCTACGACGCGCGCCACCTGAGCCAGAACGGCGCCAACGCGGTGGACGTGCGCAGCGGCGCGGTGGTGGAAACCGGCCGCGACCTGGACGTGGCGGTGAAGGGCGAGGGCTTTTTCGCGGTGCAGGGGCCGGACGGCAACGAGGCCTATACCCGGGCCGGCGCCATGGTGGCGGACGTGGACGGCAAGCTGAGCGTCAACGGCCATCCGGTGCTGGGCGACGGCGGCCAGATCACCTTGCCGCCGGACTACGTCAAGCTGCACATCGGCAGCGACGGCGTGATCTCGGTGCTGGCCGCCGGCGAAAGCGAAATGCAGCCGATAGACAAGCTCAAGCTGGTCAAGCCGCTGCCGCAGGACATCGCCAAGGACCCCAACGGCCTGGTGATCAGCCGTCAGGGCGGCGTGCTGGCCGCCGACGACACCGTCAAGGTGCAGGGCGAGCATCTGGAGCGCAGCAATGTGTCGGCGGTGGAGGAAATGGTGGCCACCATGACGCTGAACCGCAACTTTGAAATGCAGATGCGCTTGTTCAACTCCGCCAGCGACATGGTGGAGGCGGGCAACCGCCTGGTGCGCGCCTGATCCGGCCTTCCAATAACAGCGCCGCGGCCAAGGCCGACGGCGCAAACCATCGGGGAATCGAAACATGAATCCAGCAATGTGGGTGAGCAAGACCGGCATCCAGGCGCAGGACGCGCGCCTGACCGCCATCGCCAACAACCTCGCCAACGTCAACACCGTCGGCTTCAAGCGCGACCGCATGGTGTTCGAAGACCTGTTCTACCAAGTGGACCGCCAGCCGGGCGGCAAGACCGACCAGGACAACACCGCGCCGCTGGGCGTGCAGCTGGGCAACGGCACCCGCTTGGTGGGAACCCAGAAAGTGTTCACCTCGGGCACGCTGACCACCACCAATCAGTCCTTGGATCTGGCCATCGTCGGCCAGGGCTTTTTGCAAGTGAAAATGAGCAACGGCGAAACCGGCTACACCCGCGCCGGCCAGCTGCAGCGCAACGACCAGGGCGCCATCGTCACCCCGCAGGGCCTGCCGCTGGAGCCGTCCATCACCATTCCGGCCGACGCCTCCTCGGTGACCATCAGCGAAACCGGCACCGTCAGCTATACCCGCGGCAGCGGCAGCACGCTGGAAACCGCCGGTCAGATCGAACTGGCCAGCTTCGTCAACCCGGCCGGTCTGCTGGCGCTGGGCGACAATCTGTTCCAGAAAACCGCCGCCAGCGGCGATGCCACCACCGACGCGCCGGGCTCCGGCTCCCTGGGCAAGCTCAAGCAGGGCGCGCTGGAGGGCTCCAACGTCCAGGTGGTGGAGGAAATGGTGGACATGATCGCCGCGCAGCGCACTTACGAGATGAACACCAAGGTGCTGAGCGCCGCCGACAATATGATGCAGTACCTGGCGCAGTCGGCCCGATGAAGCTGCTGGCCCTGAGCGCGCTGGCGCTGCTGCTGGCCGGCTGCGCGCAGCCGATTCCGCCGCAGACCACGCAGGAATTCGCCTTGCCGGAATTGCTGCAGCAGCCGCAGCGCGGCAAGGGCGGCGGCGTGTTCACCGTCGCCGGCGCGCAATCGCTGACTTCGGACAGCCGCGCCTTCCGTCCCGGCGACGTGCTGACCGTGGTGCTGGAAGAAACCACTCAGGCCAGCAAGAAGGCCGGCACCAGCTTCGGCAAGAAATCCGGCGCCAATATCGCGCCGTCCTTGTTGGGTAACACCACCTTCCGCGCGCAAGTGGGCGTGGACGCGGGCCGGGACTTCAACGGCTCCTCCACCTCCACCCAGCAGAACATGCTGTCCGGCGCGCTGACCGTGGTGGTGCACAAGGTGCTGGGCAACGGCCTGCTGGAAGTGAAGGGCGAAAAACAGCTGGTGCTGAACCAGGGCGAGGAGTTCCTGCGCCTGGCCGGCTATGTGCGGGTGGAAGACATCGACACCGACAACCGCGTGTCCTCGCTGCGCATCGCCAACGCCCGCATCGGCTACTCCGGCCGCGGGGCCTTGTCGGACGCCAACGAACCCGGCTGGCTGATGAAGTTCTTCGCCAGCCCGCTGATGCCGTTCTGAGCGGCGGAGCGGCGGGGAGTCCGGGCGGGACAACAGGCGGGCGCTGACGGGCGTCCGCCGTTCGCGTATGCGGCCCTTGGGGCGAGCATGCGCAATCACAGAATCATTCAGGGCGGATCATGCACGGTTTTATCAAGCAAATAACGGGATGGACGCTGCTGCTGGCGGCGACGCTGGCGACGGCGCAGCCCTTGCGCAATCTGGTGACGGTGGAGGGCATCCGCGAAAACCAGTTGATCGGCTACGGCATCGTGGTGGGCCTGGACGGCACCGGCGACAACTCCCAGGTGAAATTCTCCGGCCAGTCGGTGGCCAATATGCTCAAGCAGTTTGGCCTGAAAATGCCGGAACGCACCGACACCAAGGTCAAGAACGTGGCGGCGGTGATGGTCAGCGCCAGCCTGCCGCCGGGTTACGGCCGCGGCCAGACCATAGACGTCACGGTGTCCTCGCTGGGCGACGCCAAGAGCCTGCGCGGCGGCACCTTGTTGCTGACCCAGCTGAAGGCGGCCAACGGCGAAATCTACGCCTTGGCCCAGGGCAATGTGGTGGTGGGCGGCGTGTCCGCCCAGGGCAAGAGCGGCTCCAGCGTCACCGTCAACACGCCCACCTCCGGCCGCGTGCCCAACGGCGCGTCCATCGAACGCGAAATTCCCAGCGATTTCGAAGAGGGCGACAGCGTGCGTCTCAGCCTGCGCCGGCCCAATTTCGAAACCGCCACCAATATCGTCAAGGCCATCAACGCCAGCTTCGGCCGCGTGGCCAGCACCCGCAACGCCACCACCATCCAGGTGCGCGCGCCGCTGGACCCCACCGAGCGCGTCGCCTTCGTCGCGCGGCTGGAGCGGGTCAACGTCGGCGTGGGCAGCGAAGTGCCGCGCGTGGTGTTCAACTCGCGCACCGGCACCGTGGTGATCAGCCAGGGCGTCACCGTGCGCCCGGCTGCGGTGTCCCACGGCAGCCTGCGCGTGGTGATCTCGGAAAACCCCAGCGTCAGCCAGCCGGGGCCGTTCAGCAACGGCCAGACCACGACTGTCCCCAACTCCACCGTCAACGTGGACCAGGGTTCCGGCCGCATGTTCCAGTGGCCGGCCGGCGCCAGCCTGCGCGCCATCATCGACACCGTGAACAGCACCGGCGCCACGCCGGACGACATCATGGCGATATTGCAGGCGCTGGATCAGGCCGGCGCGATCGACGGCGAACTGGTGGTGATCTGATGGAAAGCAAACAGATACAAGCCGCGCTGGCGATGCCGGCCGACGCCAAGGATGAGCCGGCGGTGCAGCCGGCCTCGCCGGAGTACCGCCGCAAGGCCGGCGCCGCGGCGGAGCAGTTCGAAGCCCAGTTCGTTCGCGAGATGTTCAAGCAGATCCGCAAGACCACGCGCGAAATCGCCGGCGAAGACAGCATCTTCGCCAACTCCATCAACGGAGACATGCTGGATTTCGCCGACGGCGCGGTGGCGGACCAATTGGCCAAGCAGCGGGTGTTCGGCGTGGCCAACGCCATCCTGCGGCAGCTGTTGCCGGAACAGGATGGCAATATTCACCTTAAGAACGGCGGCGCGCCGGTCGCAAGCGATAAACAGAACCCCGGCCCGCTGCCGGACGCGCAGGGCCTGGCCGCTTTCGCGCCGCCGCTGCTGCCGCTGAATAAAAGGTAAGAACCGCCATGCGCATGATAGACAACGCGCTGACCGGCGCCGTCGCCTCCCAGGCCGCGCTGAACGCCGTCAGCCAAAACATCGCCAACCAGATGACTCCCGGCTATTCGCGCCAGGGCGTGGTCTTGGCCGCGCTGATGCCCGGCAGCGGCGACCCGTACAGTTCCGGCTCCGGCGTGGTGGTCAACGCGGTGCGCCGTTTCAACGACGACTTCAAAAACTTGCAGCTGTGGCAGGCGGCGTCCAGCCAGGGCGAACTGGTGGCGCAGAATCCCTACTTCGGCCAACTGGAGCAGGTGATGGGGCGCGACGGCAGCAGCCTGTCCGCCGGTTTCGACCAGTTCTTCCAGGCGCTCAGCGCCGCCAGCCTGTCCGGCGACGCGATGCGCGACCCGGTGATCCGCAGCGCCGAAGCGCTGGCGCAGCGCTTCAACAATCTGGACAAGGTGTTCGGCTCCCAGCTGGCCGCCATTGCCGAGCAACGCTCCGCCACCGTCACCCAGATCAACAGTTCGACCTCCAACATCGCCGACCTCAACGCCAAGATCGCGGCCGGCAAGGCCGTCGGCACCAACACTTCCGGCCTGGAGGATGAGCGCGATCGTCAGATCGACTCCTTGTCCTCCCTGGTGGAAGTGCGCGTGGTGTCGCAGCCGGACGGCAGCAAGAACGTCAGCCTCAAGAGCGGCCTGCCGCTGGTGGCGGACACCCAGGCCGCCACGCTGAGCAATACCAGCCAGCCGGACGGCAGCCAGGTGCTGACGCTGAATTTCTCCAAGGACAAATACACCCTGGCCGGCGACGGCCTGGGCGGCCAGCTGGGCGGGCTCAATCAATACGAACTCCAGACCGTGCGTCCGATGCGCGCTCAGGTGAAAACCCTGGCCAGCGAGGTGGCGCAGCGCGTCAACGACCAGCTGGCGCTGGGCTACGACAGCAACGGCCAGCCGGGCAAGCCGCTGTTCGTCTACGACGCCTCCGGCGTCAACGGCATTCTGAAAACCAGCGGCATCACCTCGGCCGAACTGGGCTTCTCCGGCGACCCGGCCAAGCCCGGCGACAACAGCAACTTGCTGGCGGTGATTGGACTGCAGCAGCAGAAAATCACCATGCCCGGCGTCGGAGCCGTCACCATAGGCGACGCTTACTCGCAAATGGTGGGCAAGCTGGCGGTCAGCAGCAAACAGAACAAGTCCGGCCTGGAAAGCGCCAAGGTGATCCGCGCCGAGGCGGAAAAGAGCTGGCACAACACCAGTGGCGTCAATCGCGACGAAGAGGCGATGAATCTGCTGGAATTCCAGAAAATGTACCAGGCCAATATGAAGGTGATCAGCGTGGCGAACCAGCTGTTCGAAAGCACCTTGTCCATCTTGTAAGGAAGACAGCATGCGAGTTTCCAGCAATCAATACCTGTCCACCATGCAATTGGCGATGCAGACCAGCAACACCGCGCTGGCCGAGTTGCTGCAGCGCATGTCCAGCGGCGATCGGCTGCTGGCGCCGTCGGACGACCCCATCGCCAGCGTGCGCCTGCTGCGCCTGCAGCGCGAAGAGGCCGCGCTGGACCAGTACCAGCAAAACATCGGCGCGCTCAGTTCCACGTTGTCCAAGAACGAGTCCATCCTCGACAGCATCAGCCTGGACATCCGCGACGCCAAGGATCTGCTGACCGCGGCCGCCAACAACCCGCCGGTGGACGATCTCAAGGCGATGGCGACGCCGCTGCGCAGCCTGCGCGAAAGTCTGTTCTACTCGGCCAACACCAAGGACGCCGAAGGCCGTTACATGTTCTCCGGCTCCAAGCCGGCGGTGGCCGCCCTCGCTTACGACGCCGCGCAGCCGGCGGGCAGCCGCTACAGCTTCACCGGCAATACCGACAAGCAGCAAGTGGTGGTGGGCGACGGCATCACCCAGGCCTCCAACGTCACCCTGGAAAACATGGCCGACATCCTCAACCAGCTGGACAAAACCATAGGCCGGCTGGAAGACCCGGCGCTGGACAACAAGGATCCGACCGTCGCCGCCGACATCCGCAGCGCGATGAACGCCAGCGACAAGGCGCTGGAAGGCATCTCCAGCAAGATCGCCCAACTGGGCGGCACGCAGAACATCATGAAAACGCTGGCCCTCAATCACGACAACGTCAGCCTTTCCAATAAGCAGACCATGACCAAGCTGGGCAGCCTGGACTACGCCGACGCCTTCATTCAGATGAACGGCTACACCATGGCGTTGCAAGCCAGCCAAAAAGCCTATGGCCGCGTCAGTCAGCTGTCCCTGTTCGACGTGATTTGATCGAGTCCGGCATGAACTCTCCGATTTCCTCCGTCAACGTCAAACAAAGCGGCAAGCGCTGGGGCAAGGACGCCGGCGCGGTCGCCGCGGCCAGCGTGATCGAACGCGCGCCGGCGCCGCAGGCGCAACCGGCCGCGCAAGTGCGCGGCGCGCCGGCTTCGGGCTGGCGTTACAGCGCCCAGCTCAACGAGCAGCTGACCTCCGCGCAGCAGGCCTTGTCCTTCGTCGACGGCCTGATCGACCAGCTGGAAAGCGTTAAATCAGGCCTCAGCCGCGAACTGACCCAGCGCCAGCTGAACCAGGGCGATATGCAGCGCCAGCTGGAGCAGTTCAATGAACAATGGCGCAAGCGCCAGACCGCCAGCGGCGGCAGCCTGGACGGGCAGCTGCGCTTCCATCTGGCCGCCGACGCGCGCCAGGGCTTCACCGTCAAAGGTTTGGATCTGGCGGCCTTGTCCGGCGGCCAGGCGGAAACCCTGGTGTTCTCCACCGGAGAGTCCGGCGCGGCGCCGGCTTCGGTGCAAGTAGGCGGGGCGACCGGAGAAGAGGACATCCTGCGGCGCTTCAATCGCGGCCTGGCCGCCGGCGGCGTGCGCGCCGAAATCAACGAGGACGGACAGCTGGCGTTCAGCGTGCCGGAGTCGCAATGGGGGGCGCTCAATGAGCGCATGACCGTGCGCGGCGGCGGCATTCGTTTTCCCGGCGGCATCCCGCAGCGGCTTAAGCTGCAGCCCGAGGCTGAAGCTTTTCAGCCGGAGCGCTGGAAAGTGGGCGACCACGCCCAGGTGCGTCAGGCGCTGCAGAGCGTGGTGCGTTCCATCGGCCAGCTGCAGCATACCCGCGCGGCGATCAATAGCGCGATTGCCGAGGCCCAGCATTCCATCGAACAGCTGTCGCATATGAATGAACAGAGTTGGGCCAGCCAGTTCGTTTCCGACTTCAATGCGCGGCTGAATCAGCCGGACGGCTATCGCAACTTCTATGAGCTGGTGCCGGCTCTGATAGGCGTCAGCCGCTATCGGGTGGTGTCGCTATTGTCTTTGGGCTGATCGCGCTCTTATATAGGTATTGAATCGAACGGGTCGAAGCCAAGCTTCGGCCCGTTTTTCATGCTCTGGCGGGGAGTGGGGCGGGTGTTGGTTAATACCCTTTATGGATATCCGCTGCCGTATCAATGGCTTGCCCGGTACGGCCCGCTTTTGTTGAGGTTTTTG
>NZ_LDUR01000036.1:0-15360 GCF_001043705.1 Chromobacterium sp. LK11 | reverse complement strand
GACAAAAACCTCAACAAAAGCGGGACAGGCCGGGCAAACCCTTGATGCGGCAGCGGATATCCGGACGGGGTATTTGCCCGCACCCGCCCTCCACCCCGCGAAACCATGAAAAACGGGCCGGCTAAACGCCGGCCCGTACCGTTGCGAGGACCTGAAACCGCTTATTCCCGCCGCACATCCAGCAGTTCGTGCAGCTGATTCAGCGTGGAATCGTCCTTGACCACGTGCTGCAGCCATTCTTCCAGGCTCATCTCGGCCCAGCGCGCCGCGCGTTCGGCCAATAAGGCCACCGGGCTGTGCGGTTCGTTGCTGCGGAAGTAACGAGCGACTTCGCTCAACATCAGCACCGCTTCCTGGCGGCTGCGGATCTGGCCGTTGAAGGCGACGGGGGCCGTCGAAGCGGCGGGGGTGGGCGCGCTATAGCTTTGGGTCACGGCTTTTCTTTCCACGGCGGGTTCGACGGGAGCCGGCGCAACGCCGGCCGGCGCGGTTTGTTGACGGTAACGCAACACCAGGTCCTGGCAGGCGTAGATGCCGTTGCGGATATCCGCCAGGCTGGGCGCTTCGCCGCCGAAGCGCTGGTCCACTTGCTCGTCCAGCGCTTCATAGCGGCCCAGCGCCTCTACCAGCGCTTCGGCCTGGCTCTGGAACCAAGCGTGGCCGGACAGGTTGGCGTTCTTTTCAAACTCGTCGCCGGAGAGCTTGCCCTCGGCGATGGCGGCGGCCTTGGCGTCGGTGTCTTTCAAGCCCAGGTTTTCCACGTCGCGCGATTGCTGCCAGTCGTTCCAGCCGTAAGCGCCGAACTCGGGCTTCAGCAACGGCACGTTGCGGATGGCCAGCCCCAGTTGCTGGTTCAGCCATTCCAGCTTGCCGACGCGTTCGTCCAGATCGTGCGGGTCCAGTTCCGGATAACCGCTCTCCCAGTATTGACGCAGCCAGCCGTCCAGCGCGGCCAGGCCCAGGGCCAGGCCGGAGATGCCGTTGGCCTGGACCTGGGCTTCCGCGTACCAGGCCAGCAGTTGCAGGTCTTTGCTGCTTTGACGCAGCGCGTCTTCGCACAGGCGGATGACTTTGGGCCATTCCGCCGTTTTGAGGGTTTGCTCCCAATCGCCTTGCGACAAGCCCGGGTCGTCGCTGCGACGGGCTTCGCGAATCTGGTCGAAGAGAGTGGAGTAAGCCAGGTCCTCGCCCGCCGGCGATGAACCGGGGATGGGAGCCAGCAGCTGCTCCACGGTTTGTTCGATGTTTTCCATGCTTGTGTGGCTTCTATATATAGAGAGGTTGCGATCAGCCCTTGCCGACTTCCGGCATGGTGGAGATCAGCGAGGCGCCGCAGCTGACTTTATGGCCTTCCAAGGCCACCGGCTTGCCGCCCACCACCCAGGTGGGATCGCCTTCCACGATGGTGCAGTTGACGTGCCCTTGCTGCGGGCAGGTGACGGAGTCGCCCAGGCAGGCGACCTGCTTGCCGAACAAGGTGGTGCTGGAAGCGGCGCTGACGACGTTGCCGCCATGATCGGTGGGGTCGCCCAATCGGATCACGCGTTTCATGCGGTAGTCTCCTTGCGCGGCGGCCTGGCCATGGCCAGCGCCACGTGGTCGTTGCTGAATTGAGTGAGGACGGCCGGCGCGGCCAGCCGCGCGCTGTGGCTGACGACGGCGGCGGCCAGCATGGCGTCGGCGGCGACGCCGACGTCGCCCCAGTCCCGCGCCAGATTGCTGGCCTCCTCGATGGGGTGCAGTTCCACCTTGTGCCGGCTCAAGGCGCTGGCGATGGCCGCCAGGCGCACGCCGCCGCCGTCGACGTCGCCGCTGTTGTGGGTCAGCCAGGCCAGCTTGGCCGCCTGGTCGTTTTCCGGCTTGGCCTCCTCCGGGCTGAACGGGTAGTCCAGCAGCGCGGCGTTGACCAGGGCGTTGTCCAGCACCGCTTGCAGCTGGCGCGCCAATTGCAGCGCGCGCTCCTCCTGCACCGCGACGGCGCTGGACTGGCCCACCTGGGCCAGCACCGGCAACTGGGCCAGCCCGGCCTGATGACGGGCCGGCACCGTGCCCCAGCTGCCGCTGGAACGGCTGAAGTCCTTTTCCCAGTAAGGCTGGTAAGGATCGGCGCCCTCGGCCACGGCGACCGGGCCGAGCTCGGGCTCCGGCAGCTGCTCGCGCAGGAACAGCAAAGCCGCCACCGCCAAGCCGGACTTGCCCAAGCGGCGCCGGCGCGCCGTCGCCGTGGCGTCCTGCGAGTCGTCTTCGTCGGCGCCTTGCAGCAGGAGCGGCGCATCGGCGCCGAGCACGATCACGCCCGGCAGTTCCGGCTCCTGTTGCAGCAGCTGCCGCGCGCGGTCCGCCACCGTGCCGGTGCCGGCCCCCGCCAGGAAGCGCGCCTCCGGCGTCGGCCAATCGTCTTCCAGCGTGTCGGCCATCGCCTCCGTCTGCCATTCCTTGGCCGCGGCGATCTGCTCGATGCCGGACTCGCTGGGCAGCACTTCCATCATCAACGGCAGCCAGGCCGCGCCGGGCGCGACCGCGTAGAGCTCCCGCAACGCCTCGACCACATGCGGCCGCAAGGCTTGCAGCGCCTCGTCGGCGTCGATGTCCGCCGCGTCCAGGCACGACCACCGACAGCCGTCCGGCGCTTCAACTAGCCAGCTCGGCTCGCCGTTGGCCGGGACGGCGCGCGCCCACAGCCAGCGGCAGTCCACCGCCGCCTGGCGTTCGCGCAATTCGGCCAGATGCCGTTCGCGGGCGGCGTCGCGCGCGGACTGGCGCTCGGCCTCCGCCGCGGCCTCCTGGTCCGCCTCTTCCTGCTTGGCGCGCTTTTCCTTCAGATAGCCCCACAGCTTGACGCCGGCGCTGAGCAGCATAGGCGGCCCCAGGTGCAGCAGCAGGATGGCCGACGGGCTGATGCGCTGCCAGCTTTGCGGCAACACCAGCCACAACAGCCCCCACCAGGCGACGGTGCTGACGCCGAACAGGCCCAACATTTTCCACATGGACGCGATTCCTCAGCTCAGCCGCACTTTGACCTGCTCGCCCTTGAGCGAGACGGCGATCTTCTTCACCGGCTTGCCGCTGGCCATGCGCGCCAGCAGATCGCTGGAGATCTGCGCCAGCAGGGTGCGGGTCAGGATGGCGTCGGCGTTGCGCGCGCCGCTGTCCACGTCCAGGCAGCGCGCCGCCATCTGTTCCGCCAGTTCCTCAGGGAACTCCACTTGCGCGCCGTGGTTGTCGGCGATGCGCTGACGGATCTTGTTCAGTTTGAGGCCGACGATGGCGCGCAGCACTTCATCGCCGATAGGCAGATAGGGCACGATGGTCAGGCGGCCGAGGAAGGCCGGCTTGAACACGCTTTGCAGCGTGGGCCGCAGGATCTCCACCAGGTCTTCCGGCGTCGGGTCGCGGGTTTCGCCCTCGACGGTGACGCCGTGCTCGCAGGCGCGCATCACCAGATCGGTGCCTGCGTTGGAGGTCAGCAGGATGATGGTGTTCTTGAAATCGACCTCCCGGCCTTCACTGTCTTCCAGCAAGCCTTTGTCGAAGACCTGGAAGAACAGCTCCATCACGTCCGGATGGGCTTTCTCCACCTCGTCCAGCAGCAGCACCGAGTAAGGCTTGCGCCGCACCGCCTCGGTCAGCACCCCGCCTTCGCCGTAGCCGACATAGCCCGGCGGCGAGCCCTTGAGGCCGGACACGCTGTGCGCTTCCTGGTATTCCGACATATTGATGGTGATCAGATTGCGCTCGCCGCCGTACAGAGCCTCGGCCAGCGCCAGCGCGGTTTCGGTCTTGCCCACGCCGGACGGCCCCACCAGCAGGAACACGCCCTTGGGCTTGCCCGGGTCTTCCAGATTGGCCTTGGCGATCTGCACCCGCTCGGCGATCTGCTCCAAGGCGTGGTCCTGGCCGATGACGCGCGCGCCCAGCAGCGAGGCCAGCTTCTGCACCTGCTCCAGCTCATTGCTGACCATGCGGCCCAGCGGGATGCCGGTCCAGCCGGAAATCACGTCGGCGATCACGCTCTCGTCCACGCACTCGAAAGCCAGCGGCTGGTGCTTTTGCAATTCACGCAGCGCCTTGCGCTTGGTCTGCAGCGGGCTGAGCTTCTTGCCCTTGGCCGGCTTGGCCTCGGCCTGCTGCTGTTTGAGCTCGTCGATTTCCGCGATCAGCTTTTGCTGCTCGTCCCAGGCGGCGTGCAGCTTCTCCAGGTCCGCCTGCAGTTCGGCGCGCCGGGCTTCCAGTTCGGCGATGCGTTCGGCGTGACCTTCTTCGCGCTGCAGCGCGGTCACTTCGCGGTCGATATTGTCTATCAGCACCGACACGTCCTCGATCGGCCCCGGCTTGCCGGCGCGCGACAAGGCGACGCGGGCGCAGGCGGTGTCGAGCACGCTGATGGCCTTGTCCGGCAGCTGGCGGCCGGCGATGTAGCGGCTGGACAGATGCACGGCGGCGGCCACCGCCTCGTTGAGGATTTCCACCTTGTGGTGCTCGGCCATCGCCGGGGTCAGGCCGCGCACCATCTGCACAGCGATTTCCGGCGCCGGCTCCTCCACCTTCACCACCTGGAAGCGGCGCGCCAGCGCGGCGTCTTTTTCAAAGTACTTCTTGTACTCGGCCCAGGTCGTCGCCGCGATGGTGCGCAGCTCGCCGCGCGCCAACGCCGGTTTCAACAGGTTGGCCGCGTCGTTCTGGCCGGCCGCGCCGCCGGCGCCGATCAAGGTATGAGCCTCGTCGATGAACAGGATGATGGGCACCGGGCTGGCCTTGACCTCGTCTATCACCTGGCGCAAGCGGTTCTCGAACTCGCCCTTGACGCTGGCGCCGGCCTGCAACAGGCCCAGGTCCAGCGTGCGCAGGGTGACGCCGGCCAGCACCGGCGGCACTTCGCCGTGCACGATCTTGCGCGCCAGGCCTTCCACCACCGCGGTCTTGCCCACGCCCGGCTCGCCGGTGAGGATGGGGTTGTTCTGCCGGCGGCGCATCAGGATGTCTATCATCTGACGGATTTCGACGTCGCGGCCCAGGATGGGGTCGATCTTGCCGGCCTTGGCCTGGGCCGTCAGGTCTATCGTGTATTTGTCCAGCGCCGGGCTGCCGCGCTTGCCGGCCGCGGGCGCGGCCATCGCCGGCGCGGCGTCCTCGCTCGCCGCCGGCGCGTTGGCCGAGGCCTCGCCGCCGTGCTGACGCAAGGCGGCGTAAGCGCCCTGCAGCCGGCCGGCGTCCTGGCGCGCCAAGGCGGCGGAGCCGGATTGCAGCGCGCCGCGCAGCGCCTCGTCCTGCCACAGCGCCAGCAGCAGGTCCAAAGTGGACACGTCGGCCTGCCCTTGCTCAGCGCTGGCCAACAGCCAGGCCTTCTCCAGCCACTTGGGCAACCAGGCGGACAGCACCGGGTTGCGGGTGTTGCCGCTGCGGAAGGCGTCCAGCGCGGCTTCCAGCTCGCGCTCGATGCGCGGCAGGTCCGCGCCCAGCGCGTGCAGCGCCGCCAGCGCGGCGTTGTTGTCCTGGTCGAACATCGCCAGCAGCGCGTGTTCGATCTCGATTTCAAAATGCGTGCGCGCCAGCGCGCGGCTGGCCGCCTGCTCAATCGCCTGGCGGGCGGTGGGGGTCAGCCTGTCGATCAGGGCTTTCAGGGATACGGACATATCGTTCCAATACGCTCAAAATGAAAAGTCGATTCCGCCCGCGCCGCTCAATGCAGCAGCGCGTAGCGCATGTCTTCCGGGTCTTGTTTCTGCGGGCCCAGCCAGCAATTGCCGCCCAGGCGCAAATCCGCCGGGCCGCCCAGCTGCGCCGCCGGCACGTCGCGCTTGTCCAGCACCAGGCTGACGTCCGCCGCCAGATTGTGGCCGACGGCGAATTGCAGCAGCGCCTGCAAGGCCTGCGCGCCGGGGCCGCCAGGCAGCAGGGCCTCGAACTGGGCGCGGCGCATGCTGCCCAGCCGCAGCTGCAGCTTGGTCTGGCGGTCCCAGACCCGGGAGCCGGCGAACAAGGACACGCCCAGCTCGCTCTCGCTGTCGCCCAGCCGGCTTTGCTCCGCCGCCGGCACCTGCATCCACTGGCCGACGAACTGCTCCAGCGCGGCGTCCACGCCGAAAAAGCCCTGGATCAGCGTTTCCAGCGCCTGCGCCGACAAGGGCTTCTGGCTGAGCAGGCCGGCGTAATAGATGAACAGGTTTTCGTCCAGGCTCGCGTCCGGCCCCATCTGCTTGCGCAGCTGCGACAGGCCCAGGCCGCCCAGGTCCAGCAGATTGCGGGTGAAGCCGTCGCGCTCGCCGGCCTCCACTTCCAGCCAATAGCGGTATTTGCGCCAGGCGCCGAAGAACAAGGCGGTGGCGCGATGGCTGAAGATGTCCAGGAAGGCGTGCAGCGATCCGTCCTTGTACTGCTGGCGACGCTCCAGCAGCAACTCGGTGTAACTGGTGGGCAAGGCGCCGCTGGGCCCGGTCAGCCCGATGAAGCTGACCGTCATTTCGTCGGTGGCGTCCAGCTGCTCCGGCTCCTTGGCCGGCTGATAACGGCTCAGTTCGCTGGGCGGGAAGGACAGCGAGGCCAGCGAGCGGAAACGCAGGCTGGCCGGCAGCCGGCCGCGGCGCTCGCCGCGCTTGCGCGCGGACAGGCCCAGGATGCGCACCGCCTGGAAGAAGCCGAACTGGCTGGCGTCGCGCGCCAGCTCCAGCTTCAGATCACGAGGGCTTCGCCGGCTCGGGCTGGCCATGAGGCTACCTCCTCGTCTTGTTGAACCGCATGCACCCGCAGGCGGGTGAAACTATTGGGCGCGCAATACAGCGCGAAGAAACGCTCCAGCACCGCGGCGAACAGATAGACGCTGCCGCCGACGTAGTAATCCGGGTCCAGCGTCAGGCGGATTTCGCTGCCGCGCACGAAGCCGCTGAAATCGCGGCCGGACACGCGGGTCACCGCCGGCTGGCTTTCAATCCCCACCACGCCCTGGATCTGGCGCACATTCACCGGGGAATCGATCAGGTTGTACAAGGCCAGCATTTCCTGCAAGGCGGCGCAGCCGGAATCCACGATGGACATGTAGTTCAGCGACAGATGCGACACCAGCCGCCATTGCACCGCGCGGCCCAGCGGACAGCGCTGGCTGGCGCTGGGCTTACGCAGCAGGCGCACGCGCTTGACCACGGAATGGCCGGGCAGGGAAAAATCCGTGCGCTGGGTGGACTGGCTGCCGCCAAACGGAATCTGTTCCGGCAGATCGCGGTTGCTGCACAGCAGCTCCAGGCTCAGCACCTCGGTGGCCGGCCGCACCGCGTTGAACTCCAGGTCCGCCAGATGCAGCTCCAGATCGGTGCCCTTGTCGCTCTGGCGCGGCGACGGCTCCCGGCTGGCGTGCCAATAAAAGCGCGGCGCCTTCTTTTCGCTGCCGTGGCGTATCGCGTAAAACGGCGGCACCTCCTCGCTGCTTTCGCCGTCGCCGGATTTCTCCACCCTCACCACGCGCTTGATCTGGATCGCCTCGTAAGCCTGCTGCTTGCGCGCGTCCACCAGCACCGGATAGCTGGCTTTCTGGTGGGTGACGCGGATGGGCTCGCCCGGCTGGGTGAACAGATTGACGATGGGGGTGCAGCCCAGCTTCAGGTGCTGGGCCTGCAACTGGGTCTGCAGCCGGTTGTGGCGCTCGCTGTCCGGGTATTCGTCCAGCAGCAGGCGCAGCACCAACTTCTCGCCGTCCAGCCGCGCCGCCGCCTTGTCCAGCTGCAGCAGATCGACGAACAGGAATTTGTCCGGATAGCAGAAGTACTCGGTCAGCAGCCGATAGCCCATGAAGGAGCGCTCGTCGTAGTCCAGCAGGCCCTCGTCGCGGCCGAAGCCCACCGCCCGCAGGCTGCTCGCCGACAGTTTGCGCGTGCGCGTCGGGTCTTCGCTGCCGTCGCCCACGCTGACGCCCTGGACATTGGACAGCAGCATCTCGTACAGCAAGTGCATCAGCGCCGGTTCGCCGTCCAGGAAGAAGCGCAGCGATTGCAGGCCGATGGCGTTGACCGCCAGGCCGCCGTGGGTGTGGAACTCCAGCGTCAGCACCGCCGCCGCGTCCGGCGCCAGCTGGCGCAGATAGGGCGAGCCGCTGGTCAGCTCCAGCTTGGCCTCGGTCAGCGACAGCGGATACAGATCCACCGGATAAGCGCTGCGGAATTTGCACACCACGCCCTGCATCGCCGGCGCGTGCACCGGCTGGCCGCGCTCCACCCGGTAGCGCTTGGCGATCTCCGGCCGCTGCGGATCGCATTCGAACTGTACGATGGTGGCCGAGGGAATCGGCTGCAGATAGTGCGGATACAGCACATTGAGGAAGCTGGCGGCCACCTCCGGATATTCGTCGTCCAACTTCTTGTGGATGCGCGCGGCCAGGAAGGCGAAGGACTCGATCAGCCGTTCGGTGTGCGGGTCTTCGCACTGGTCGCCTTCCATTTGCAGGCGGCCGGCGATCTTGGGATAGCGGCGCGCGAACTCGCCGGACAGCTGGCGCAGGTGTCCGAGTTCGCGTTCGTAATACGGCAATAAGGATTCAAGCATTAAGGCTCACGCGCAATTCATCAAATATTCATTTCAGCAGGCGAGCGCCGCCCGCCCTGTTTTAGTGTTTGTGCCCGGCCAAGTCTTCAGCCGCCCCAATACCGCAGCGGCAAACGCCAGTCCAGGCCATGCCGCCAGGCGTAGTACAGCCACAAGCCCACGGCGGTATACAGCAGCGGCAGCAGGTTGTAAGCCAGCAGTTCCAGCCAGGAACGCAGTTCCGACTCCCCGCTCGCTTGTCGGATCGCCTTGGGGAAGCGGCCCTCGTAGCTCAACAGCAGCGAGGCGTAATGACCCAGGCCCCAGATCACGAACACCGGCGTCAACGCCAGGCGCAACCACAAGAAGCTGCGCCCCAGATCGAAACCGCCCGGCAGGCTCAGTCGCGACACCGTCCACATGCTGCTCAAGGGATTCGGCCACTTGCTGCGCAGCCGCTTCGGCGCCGGCACCGCGTCCGCGCCGTCCTCCATGAAGCGGCGGATATATTCCCAGAACGACAGCAAATGCTGGTAGTCCCGGCTCGGCAAACCAATGAAAGCGCCATCCACGCCCAGCGGGCTGTGCGGATTGTCGGTAGACTCCGCCCGCGCCGCCAGCACCAGCATGCCGCCTATGCCCTGGTGATTCGGCATGTCCTTGGGCAGGCCAACATCAATCATGTCCCAGTCATAGGCTTTGACCCCGCCCAAAAAACCGGGCCGCAATAAATAGACTTTGCGCGTTTGACGGTTGAAACGCACCACCAGTCGGCGCATGGTAAAAGCTTCCAGACGCCAAACCTTTAGTAAGTAGCGAAAAAAAATGAACCAAATAAGTGGGACAATGCACACCAAGACGGTTAGAGGAAAAAACAAATCCGCATCATAATAAGAGGCCCGACCACTCGCATCGACCCCTGTTATGGCTTCCCTTAAAATAGCAATCAAAAAATCAGCGCCACCAACAAGATAAAGGCAAACTACTCCCATAAGAAATGTAATCAGCCCTCTCTTTTCATCATTGTAAGTACAAAGATCCAAATAGGTTTTCGTTTTTCGATAGAGAGAACCATTATCATCCAATAACTCAGACCGGCTCTCTTTCACATCAATTTCACGGAAATCCGGGTCATAGCGTACACCCCGCGCCAGCATTTTCTTGGCGTCGTCCTTATTTTCTTCGGCAATGTCTTTCTGGATATCGTCAAACCAGGAGCCTGGCTTATGCTTGCGCCGTCCCATCGCCAGCGACCATTCCAAAAAATACATAAGCCTCTCTTCCTGTTTTCAAACCGCCATCATCATCCGGCTTTGCCTATAGCCCCAAATAAGACAGCGGCAAACGCCAGTCCAGACCGTGTCGCCAGGCGTAGTACAGCCACAAGCCCACGGCGGTATACAGCAGCGGCAGCAGGTTGTAAGCCAGCAGTTCCAGCCAGGAACGCAGTTCCGACTCCCCGCTCGCTTGCCGGATCGCCTTGGGGAAGCGGCCCTCGTAGCTCAACAGCAGCGAGGCGTAATGGCCCAGGCCCCAGATCACGAACACCGGCGTCAACGCCAGGCGTAGCCACAAAAAGCTGCGCCCCAGATCGAAACCGCCCGGCAGGCTCAGCCGCGACACCGTCCACATGCTGGTCAAGGGGTTGGGCCACTTGCTGCGCAGCCGCTTCGGCGCCGGCACCGCGTCCGCGCCGTCCTCCATGAAGCGGCGAATATATTCCCAGAACGACAGCAAATGCTGGTAGTCCCGGCTCGGCAAGCCCAGGAAGGCGCCATCCACGCCAAAATCCCGATAAGGATTTTCGTTTTCTTCCGTCTTAACCGCCAATACCAGCATGCCGCCTATACCCTCATGATTCGGCATATTTTTTGGCAAAATGGCGTCAACTTCCTCCCAGTCATAAGCTTTGACCCCGCCCAAAAAACCAGGTCGCAACAAATAGACTTTGCGCGTTTCTCTATTGAATCGCACCATCAATCGGCGCACAGTAAAAGCCTCTAAACGCCAAGCCTTTATTAAATAACGAAAAAAAACAAAATACAACAATGGAACAACGACACTAAATGCTACCAAAGGAAAAATCAAACTAGAGAGAGAAACGACCTCTCCACTCTCATCAAGTCCTGTTACAGCTTGCCGCAAAATAAAAACCAAAAAATCAACTCCACCTATAAGATAAAGACAAACTACTCCCATAAGTAAAGTGATCAAACCTCGTTTATCATCGTTGTAAGTACAAACATCCAAGTAAGCCTTTGTCTTACGGTAGATAGATCCATTGTCATCCACCACCTCTGAACGGCTTTCATGGATATCCGACTCTTTCGCCGTCCGCAAATGCCCTAGGCCTTGAGCGAACAGTTTTTTCTCATGTTTTTTTTCACGCTCGGCATTCTTCTTTTGTTGCTCATCCCATATCGATCCAGGTTTGTAGCGCTTGTGGTCCAAGACCACCATCCATTCCATCAGATACATCTCACTTTACCTCCAAGACGGCAGCATCCAAAGCCGCACCCTCTTCCACCGCGCTACCAAAACCCGCGGCCTTTCTATCCTTGCGCAGGCAGGATTTGTCACACCAGCTTTCCAACGCATTATCGCTAAACAACCAGATCGCCACAGTCAAACCTATGCCTACCACAGTGAATAAACGTGCGCCACGCAGTAGCAATAAGGCAATACGCTCCCCTGCCGCAAATTTGCTGACATTAAGCATCCCTTGCAATAAAGTCCGACCAAAATCACTTGTTGCACGTTTGAGCAACCACTCCAAAAATGGCCCAGAGGCTCCTAAGGCAATTCCGACACCAACCACGGCTCCAGAAGTGGAGACAATACCTCTAAGGAAATACACGGTTGCCAAATTAATATTTTTGGACTTTGCATCGTTAGCATTATCAAAGTCTACAATCGCACCAATTACACCCGCCACCGTACCCAAGCCGCCGGAAGCCAGCTTCAAGGCGCCGACGCCCACCTTGCTACCGCTGATCAGCGCCGGGTTGCGGCTCTCGCCTATCTTCTCGCAGACGCTGCCGGTCAGCTCCAGCATCACCGCGCCCAGGCCCAAGGCGGCCGCAGTCAGCTCCCAGGCCTCGCGCTGCGCCGGCTTTTCCCCCAGCTTGCCGGCCTTCATCATCACATTCATCATTTCCAGCATCGCCACCACCGAGCCGAAACGCAGGCCGTTCATGCTGTTGGATTTGCTGGCCGCGGTCAGCAGCTTATTGATCTGATTGCGCTGGGCCTTGGCCGCCGCCACGCTCTTGGCATCGAAGGCGTTGGGATTGGGGTAGGCCGCCGCCAGATCCTTGTTCATGATCTTGCCCAGCGACAGCGACAGCAGCCGGTGGACCACGCCGGCGCGCAGCACCTGCTTGTCCAGCAGCTTGCCGCCCGGCATCCGGGCCAGCCCGGCGTGGCCCAGTTGCAACAGCAGCAGGTTGACGCCGCCCAGGTGGGCGGTGCTGACGCCGCTGACATGGGCGACGGTTTCCAGCTTCTCGGCCAGGTCCTTGACCTTGGACCAGACATCGCTGATGCCCTTGCCGGCCTCCTGTATTTTTTCATACGGGGACAGCGCGTCGCTGAGCCCGCCTTTCGCCACATAGGCCTCGGTCGCGGTCTTATAGTTCAGCATTGCGGCTTTGAACACCATCGCGCTGGGCTTCAGGTCTTTTTGCTCGACCTGCTTGATCAGCCATTCCTGACCAATGTCGCAGCTATTGAGGCCGTGCACGCAAAAACCGACCTGCCCGGCGAAAGCGACGCCGCTCTCAAAGTGCTGGTCATCGTAAAACCCCAGGGTGTCGTGCAATAGCGGCGCGTTCAGCCACTGCATCAAGTCTTGCGCCCGCTCCTGGTTTTTCTGGTCGCAAACGTCGCCCAGCGCCTCGAAGCTCTTGAGCACCGCGTTGTAGGACGACTTGGGCCACAAACGCTTGCCATATTTCTCCCAAGCACCATCCCCTATACCCTTGGCGTACTTGCGCCGCCATTCCTGCTTTTTGCTTTCGTACTCTTCCCGGTTCTTGTAGATACTGTCATACGGGATGCCTCTCAAATCTGGAGCCCGGAACTTTGGGTTGTTTTTCGCCTCCTTGGCCAAGTCATCCAGGGCCACCCCCAGTTTGGGTTCGCGCCGACTGATGGCGCCGTTGCGCACCTGCTCCTCCGCAGCGTTGACCGAGCGGATGATGGCCATCAGTTGCTCGTTCTTGTAATTGGCGAACACGGTGCTCTCCGCCGCCATCACCGTGCAGAGCCGGGCGATGGACAGATTGCGCCAGCTGTTCAGTTCCTGGGCCAGACCCAGCGGGTCGTGCAGGACGATGGCCATGCCCTTTTTATTGAGCAGTTCCACGCCCAGGTTTTTCAGCCGCCCGGTATAGGGGTAAGGCTCATTCTTGACCAGCTTGGCTTCCGCGCCGAAGAAGGGGTGCATGTGGTTGTTGAAGCGCGGGGCCAGCTTGCGCTCGCCGCCTTCGATGGAGCGGAATTCCACCACCTTGGAGCGCAGGTCGCCCGGCTGCAGCGCATGCGGCTGCGTCACGGCCTTGGCCTGGAATTTTTGCAGCTTGTTATGCAGCTTGCTGTCGGATTCGATCTTGCTCAGCGCGGCCTTGGACAGCGGGTCCGGCAGGAACAGCACGCGGAATTCGCTGACATCCTGCGCTTTCTCGATGGAGATCATCGAGGCGTTGATGTCGTCGCCCTTGGTGGTGCAGGTGAACGGCGGGGGCTGCACCGCGTCGCCCAAGGCGATTCTGGCGATGTAGCCCTGGTGATTGACCGCCCAGGCGCTCTCCCATTTGAGTTTGCCCGAACGCTTGGTCATCACGTACAGATAACCTTGGCGCAGCATGCGGACGGTGTAGGCGGCGGTGCGCAGCTTCTTGTCCGCCACGCCCTGGCCCAGGGTGCCGCTGAGTTCCGGAAACTCGGCGTGCCCTTCCTCGCTCGCCGCCACCGCATAGCGCAGCGGCAGCAGCATCAGCCCGGTCTTGCCGCAAAATTTGTTACCGCAGGGGGTTTTAGTGCTCACTTGATTGATTCCAGGTTTTCCGACGCTGCCTTGCGCCAACTTGCCTCAGGCCTTCAACCGACGATATTGGCCGCCGACATCACGCAAACGGCTGCTGCCTTGCTTTGTTCCAAAACTCCGCGCCGGCGAACAGCAGCCACTCCGTCAACGCCGGAGCTCTGTCTTGCCGGTACTGCTCCAGCTCCGCCGCCACGTCCGGGTAGCGCTCTTCGCAGTCCCTTCCCAACAACCACCACAGCGCGACGCAGCCCGCGGCTTCATCCTCGGTGTCCACCCAGGGCAAGGCCGCGGCTTCGCGCAGCCAGCTCAGCGCGAGCGGGAAGTCCGGCCACTGCGCCGCCACCGCGTCGGGGTGCAGTTCGCTCAAACCCGCCACCGTGCGCAACAGCTTGTGGTAATGCGCGGCCCAGTCCAGCCGCGCCCAGTGCTCGGCGCGCAGCGACACCGCGCTGGCGCGGCCCTTGGCTTCGTCTATCCCCATATGCCGATACGCGGCCGGATGGGCCGGATAGCACCAATGATCGATAGGCCCCAGCAACTGATTCTTGTCCTCGCCGCTCAGGCTCTGGTCCAACAGGCTCGTAATCCTTGGGTCGTAGTAACGCAGATGATGTTGCCGTCCATCGGGATGCGGCTGGGCGAACAGGCGCTTCAAATGCCTAGCCACCTGCTCCGCCGGCTGCGCGGACCGAAGCCAGGCGCTGACCATGACGGCGCCGCCCTTGCGCAGCGAGTCGCCGATGTCGTCGGTCCCCCGACTTAGCCAGGCCTGGCGCTCCTCCGGTCCAAAGTCCACGGTTTGCGCCAGGTCTATCAGCAGCGGCGCCTGTTCCGGCGCATGGGCAAAAAACGCGTCGTTCAACACCGTGACCGCGGGCTCCGGAAAACAGGCCGCCAACTGCTCCGACGCCAGCGGGTCGCCCAGAGTCCGGTCCAACAGCAGATACCAGCCTTCCGGCGCATCCGCCTGCAAAATTTCATGCAAAGCCTGCATAGTTCCAATCTCTCATCCTGGCCGCAACGCTCAATCCGGATACGGCGCGCTCGCCGCGCCGGCGTGCGCGGCGTCCGCGGCCTGGTAGTTGCAGGGTTGCGGAGGTTTGAACGAAGGGGTGGGCAGACTGGTGCTGGCCGGCCCGCTCCAATCGTGGCTTCCTCCCTTGAAGCTGACCGTTCCCGGCGCATGCAGCTCTATCTTGCCGTCCTTGATCCGCACATAAGCGCCGCCGCTGGTCAGCAGAATCTCCTTCTTGCCGTTCCACAGCTGCTGGCCCTTGATCGCGGTGATCTTGACGTCCTGGTCGCCGGTCACCTCGATGCTGTCGCTCTGCGCCTGCACCTGGATCTTGCCTTTAGCGGCAATCAGCTTCAGCGCGATCTGGTCTTTGACCCCGGCGACGAACAGGCTGATGTGCTGGCCCACATTGTGGAGCCAGCGCCGGCCGCTGGTCTGGTTGGTGTCGCGCTGCGCCACCAGGTCCAGGTTGGTGCCGGCCGCCACGGTCTGGCTTTGCTGACTCAGGCTGGCGATGCCCGCCGGCGCGGACAGCACGATCAGCGGTTGTTGGCCGGCTTGGTCTTTTGCGGTCTTGCCGTCCTTGTCGGTGTTGGAGCCGGCTTCCCAGGCTTTCAGCGCGGCGGCCTGGTGTTGCAGATGGCCTTCGGTTTTCTTGGCGGCTTTGGCGTTGTCCGGACCGATTTCCTCCGGCCCGGTTTCCATGGTGTCGGCCTGCTGGCCGGTGGCGGTGTCGCCCAGGCTTTGGCTCAGACCCAGCGCCGCATCCAGCTGGCTTTGCGCCTGTTCG
>NZ_LDUR01000035.1:0-65308 GCF_001043705.1 Chromobacterium sp. LK11 | reverse complement strand
CTACGTGCGGTCGTTGGCCAGGGGGCCGGCGGGTGGCGCGCAGCGATACCCACGCGGGAGTCTGCGTCTGAAGCGAACGGGGGTGGAAACTCGTGGGTGCGGACCGCGGCGGCGGGTGGTGGGTACCGCCTGCGGCTCCACTCACCCTACGTGCGGTCGTTGGCCAGGGGTAGGGTAGGTGGCGTGCAGCGATACCCACGCGGAGGTCTTGAAGAGGTTTAGGGCGCTTCGGATCGGCGGTTTCCTGTGCGCCAAGCCAGGGTCAAAACACTGAAAAGGTCGTGCACAGGCTCTTGGTCTTGTGTTGACCGACGCGCAGCGCGCCGTGGGCAGACGTTCAGGCCAGCATGTGCTCCGGGTCGAAGTCCGGGTTGAGCCGAGAGGTCAGCACGTGGTCGCGCCAGCCGCCGTTCAGGTAGAGGTAGTTCTTGGCGTGGCCTTCTATTTCGAAGCCCAGCCGCTTGAGCAGGCCGGCGCTGCGCAGATTGTGCGGCTGGTAATTGGCCTGGATCCGGTGCAGCTTGAGGGTGTCGAAGGCGCAGCGTATCACCGCCTCCAGCGCTTCGCGCATCAGGCCCTGGCCTTGGCAGTGCTGGTCCAGCCCGTAGCCCAGGTGACAGGACTGGAAGGCGCCGCGGCTGATGTTGCTGAGGCCGACGCTGCCTATCACCCGCTCCGGTTCGGCGTGCAGCGCCAGCAGGTAGCGGCCGCCGCGGCCGTCTTCCCAGTCGCGCGCGCGCTGGCGCAGCTGCATGGTCCAGTACAGCTCGGTGAAGAACATGTCGCCGGGCTTGGGGTCCCAGGGCTCGAAGTGCTGGCGGTTGCGGACGTGAAAATCCAGCATCGCGCGCGCCAGCGCCGGCTGCGCCGGCAACAGCAGCAGGCGCGGCGTGCTCAGGGTGGCTTGGGCGATGGGCATGCGGGGGCGGTCAGGCGCTGGCCGGAAAGGCGATTTCGGCCGCCGCGCGCAGCAGGATGGGCACGCCGAAGCTGCCCAGCTTGGGCAGGGTGGCGTTTTCATGAGCGCGGATCTGGGCGGCGCTGGCGTGGTCCTTGTCGTGGGTGGTGTGCGCGTCGCTGGCCAGGATGATGGCGTAGCCGTGGGCGGCCGCGCTGCGGGTGGTGGTGTCGATGCAGAATTCGCTGGCGTAGCCGGCGATGACCAGTTGGCCGATGTCCGATTGTTGCAGTTGCTGGTGCAGGCCGGTGTTCAGGAAGGAGTCCGGCGTGGTCTTGCGCAGGTAGCAGTCGTCCGGCTGGGCGTCCAGGCCGCGGGCCAGTTGCCATTCCGGCGAGCCGTGGGTCAGCGGCGCGCTGGCGCGTTCGTGCTGGACCCAGATCACCGGCGCGCCGGCCGCGCGCGCGGCGGCGGCCAGTTGGTTGAGGCGGGCGATGACGGCGTCGGCCTGGTCGGCGCGCGGTTCATTGTCGAACATGCCGCTTTGCACGTCTATGATCAGCAGGGCGGTTTTCATCGGGGTTTCCTGTCGCGGGATTGAGTCGCCAATGTCATATGAAATGGCTTAAAAAGCAAGCCCCGCCGGGGCGGGGCTTGGAACTGGCTCGGAGAATGTGTTTACGATTTTCCGGCAGTGCTTTGAAACATTATTCAATACTCAGGAAACCGCGTATCCGACGCGCCCCAGGTCCCTTCAAGCCTGTCGACGGGTGGCAGGCCCGAGGTCTTAAGCGGCTGCCTGTTCGAGCAGCGCGACGTTAGCGCGCTGCGAGTTCAGCCGCGCCTCGGGACTGACGGGAACCGGCGGGAAGCCGTAGGCCAGGCTTGCAGGGCGGCCTTTAGGGTAAAGGGAGATTTGGCCGCGCAAATCTCCCTTTCCGTTTGCCGGGCGGAACCGGCCCTTAATCATTATCCGCGAAGCGGATTCGAAAGTACCCGGCAAGGTAAACAGGCGCTTAGGCGGTCAGCCTGTCCAGCGCTTCTTTATACTTGGCCGCGGTCTTCTCGCGCACCTCCAGCGGCACCGTCGGCGCCGGCGCCTGCTTGTCCCAGCCGGAGGCTTCCAGCCAGTCGCGGACGAACTGTTTGTCGAAAGACGGCGGGTTGCCGCCCGGCGCGTAGCTGTCCGCCGGCCAGAAGCGGCTGGAGTCCGGGGTCAGCGCTTCGTCCATCAGCGTCAGCACGCCGTTCTCGTCCAGGCCGAACTCGAACTTGGTGTCGCAGATGATGATGCCGCGGCTGGCGGCGAATTCGGCGGCGGCGCGGTAGAGCTTGATCGCGGTGTCGCGCACCTGGGCGGCCAGCTCGGCGCCGACGATTTCCTCACAACGCTGGTAGCTGATGTTTTCGTCGTGGTCGCCCACCGCCGCCTTGGTGGACGGGGTGAAGATGGGTTCGGGCAGCTTGTCGGCTTCGCGCAGACCGGCCGGCAGCGCCAGGCCGCAGACGGTGCCGCTCTGGCGGTATTCCTTCCAGCCGGAGCCGGCCAGGTAGCCGCGCACCACGGCTTCGATCGGCACCGGCTTCAGGCGCTTGGCCACCACGGCGCGGCCGGCCACTTGCGGCAGGTCGGCGGCGGAGACCACGTCTTCCGGCGCGTCGCCGGTCAGGTGGCAGGGCACCAGCGCTTGGAGCTTGTCGAACCAGAAGTTGGAGATGGCGGTGAGGATCTGGCCCTTGCCGGGAATGGGGTCGTCCAGGATCACGTCGAAGGCGGACAGCCGGTCGGTGGCGATCATCAGCATGCGCTTGTCGTCGATCTCGTACAGGTCGCGGACCTTGCCGGAGTAGATTTTCTTCAAGCTGGTCAGTTGGGTGGTGTTGAGTCCTGTCATCGGAAATCCTCGGTGGAGCGGGCAATGTGTTTCAGCGCTTCGCGCCGGCTGAGCCCGGATAGCGGCGTGGCCGCGACAAAGGCGCGCACGGCGCTGGCGTCGGTGTAAGCGTATTCGCGCAAGGCCCAGCCTATGGCCTTGCGAATGAAGAATTCGGCGTCGCCGGCATTGGCGGCGCAGTAGCGGAACAGCCGTTCGGCGTTGGTGTCGGCTTTCCAGCGCAGCTGGTGCAGGATGGCGACGCGGCGCAGCCAGAAGTCGGCGTCGCCGCTGAGCGCGTCCATGTCGTGTTGCAAGCTCCGGTGTTGGCGCACCAGGGCGCCGACCACCCAGGCGGCCAAGCCGTCCACGCAGTCCCACCAGGGCTTGGCGGCGGCGAGGGTCAGCAGCCGCGGCAGGCTGGCGGCCGGCAGTTCCTCGGCGCGCGCGGTCAGCAGGTCCACCGCCGCGTATTGGAATTCACGCTCCGGCTGCCGCCACAGCTGCTCGGCCAGATCCAGGCAGTGTTCCGCGGATTGGGTGTTCAGCGCGCGGATCCAGGGCGTGGAGACTTTGCGGCGCGCCGGCGTGGGCACGCCGAGATAGTCGAACTGCTCGCGCATATAGGCGCGCATCGGCGCGGCCTTGCCGGGAACGGCGGCGGCGCTCAGTCCGGCGCGCAGCGCGGCGATGGCGGCGTTCACGCCGGGGCCTCGTCGAAGAAGCGCATGCCGGCGTAAGGCCGGGCGCGGCAGGTGGCCAGCCGCGAGGCCAGCGTGCCGACGTGCAGTTCCAGCTGATGGCCGTCCGGGTCCAGGAAGTAGAGCGAGTCGCCCTCGCTGCGGTTGTCCCGCCATTGACGGACGCCGGCGGCGGCCAGGCGTTCGCGCCAGGCTGGGAAGTCGGCGGCGTCCACGCTGAAGGCGTAATGGGTGTAGCCGGGGGCCGGCGCGGCGGCGGGGTCCAAGGACAGGCACAGCCACAGGCCGTTAAGGCTCAGATAGCCGCCGCCGTCCCAGCGCGCGTGGGGACGGCAGCCCAGGGTGAGGGCGTAGAAGTCCCAGGCGCGCTCCAGATCGCGCACCGCCAGGGTCAGGTGATTGAGGCCGTTCAGTGTCATGGCGAAAAAATGGCGAAACCCTGAGGTTTCGCCGTGCGCTTACAAAGTGTCCTTCAAGGCCCGGGCCTGGTCCAAGGCTTCGTCGGCCGTGGCCGCCATCACATTGAAGTGGCCCATCTTGCGGCCGGGGCGCGCGCTTTTCTTGCCGTACAGATGCAGTTGGGCGTTGGGCGCTTCCGCCAGTACGTCCCAGTTTGGCTGGCCGCCGTTGTCCTTCCACACATCGCCCAGCAGGTTGACCATCACCACCGGGCTGAGCAGGTCGGTGCGGCCCGGCAGCAGGCCGCACATTGCGCGCACCTGTTGCTGGAACTGGTCGGTCAGGCAGGCGGTGAGCGTGTAGTGGCCGGAGTTGTGCGGCCGCGGCGCGATCTCGTTGATCACCAGGCTGTCGTCGGCCAGCACGAAGAACTCCACCGCCAGCACGCCGACGTAGTCCAGCGCTTCGGCCAGCCGCATCGCCATGCTCTGCGCTTCGGCGGCCAGCGCCGGCTTGATGCGCGCCGGCACGATGGATTCGTCCAGGATGCCGTCGGCGTGGATGTTCTCGGCCACCGGGAACACCGCGCTCTGAGTGGCGCTGACCCGGGTGACGATGGCGGACACTTCCAGTTGCAGGTCCAGCATTTTTTCCAGCACGCAGGCCTGGCCGCCCAGGTTGGCGTAGGCGGCGCGCGCTTCCTCGGCGTTGCTCACCCGCACCTGGCCCTTGCCGTCGTAGCCCAGCCGCGCGGTTTTCAGGATGCCGGGCAGGTAGGGCGCGAGTTCGACTTGGATGTCCTCCACGCTCTGGATGGCCAGATACGGGGCGGTGGGCAGGCCGGCCTTGCGGATCCAGGCTTTTTCCGCGATGCGGTCCTGGGCGATGGCGACGCAGTCGCCGGACGGCGACACGCGGGTGGTCTTGGCCAACTGGCGCATCGCGTCGGCGTTGACGTTCTCGAATTCGGTGGTGACGGCGGCGCAGCTTTTGGCCAGGTCTTCCAGCGCGGCCGGGTCGTTGAACGGCGCGCACAGGTGGCGGTCGGCGAAGTCAGCGGCCGGCGCGGCTTCGTCCGGGTCCAGCACGGTGACGCGGTAGCCCATGGTCTTGGCGGCCACGGCGAACATGCGGCCCAGCTGGCCGCCGCCCAGGATGCCCAGCATCGCCGGGGGCAGGATGGCGGCCATTATTCGATCTCCGGCAGGGTCATCGCCAGCACGGTTTCTTCTTGCTTGCGGCGGAAGGCGACCAGTTGTTCCGCCAGTTCCGGGCGGGTGGTGGCCAGCATGGCGACGGCGAACAGCGCGGCGTTGGCGGCGCCGGCCTCGCCGATGGCGAAGGTGGCCACTGGGATGCCCTTGGGCATTTGCACGATGGAGAGCAGCGAATCCTCGCCGCGCAGGTATTTGGACGGCACCGGCACGCCCAGCACCGGCACATGGGTCTTGGCGGCCAGCATGCCCGGCAGGTGGGCGGCGCCGCCGGCGCCGGCGATGATGGCCTTCAGGCCGCGCTCGGCAGCGGTTTCTGCGTATTGGAACAGCAGGTCGGGAGTACGGTGGGCGGAGACGACGCGGGTTTCACAGGCGATGCCGAAGTCCTTGAGCACGCGGGCGGCGTTCTGCATGACTTCCCAATCGCTGTTGCTACCCATCACGATGCCGACTTCAATCATGGCGGAGAAGCTCGCTGGTTGAGGCTAAAGCCGGGATTTTACCCGATTGGGGCCTGCTGCCGTTATGGTTTTTTATTTTGACATCAAGGTACTTAGGGCATATCACATCAGCCGCGGATAAGTGAACAGAATCAGGTGCACAGCGTTGAAGGCGACATGGGCCAGCACCGCCCACAAGACCTGGCGGGTGGCGGCGTAAACCAGGCCGTAGCCGAGCCCGGCCAGGGTGGCGAGGCCGACCCAGACCCAGCCGCCGGCGACGTGGACCAGGCCGAAGGCCACGGAGGCGGCCATCAAGGCGGCGAAGGGTTCGGTGCGCAGTTCCAGCCAGCGTTGCAGGCCGGCGCGGAAGAAGGCTTCCTCGGCCAGCGAGACCAGGAAGAAGTTGGCGAACAGCCAGGGCAGCAGCCAGTGCGGCAACTTCGGCGCCCAGGCGATGACGCCGGCCACGCTGGCCAGGCCCAGCACGATCAGCAGCAGCAGCGCGCCGACGCCGGCGGCGGCCGGGCCCCAGCGCCGCTCCACCTGCGGGCTGGCGCTCAGCACCATCAACAGCAGCCAGCCGGCGGCGCCCTTGTCGTAGCTCCAGTACAGCCGGTAGGGCGCGCTGTTGGGCGCGCTCAGGCCCTGCCACAGCAAGGGGTTGTCGAAGCCGGGCAGCGCGTGCAGCGCCAGCGCCAGCAGCAGGGCGATCCAGACCAGCCACAGTTCCGGCCGCCGGTAGCGCTGCGCGGCCAGGCTGACGGCGAGGGCGGCGACGAGGGCCGCCGCGCCCAAGGGCTGCACCAGGCCGCAGGTGACGGCGACGCCGGCGCTGCTGAGCGCGGCCAGACGCGACGGCCAGCGCAGGCGCAGGCTTTCCGCCAGCAGGGCCAAAGCCAGCAGGGCGAAGGCGGCCAGGGTGAGGGTATTGGGCAGGGGCATGGCGGGCTCGCGGGGGATGGGCGGAAAGCCCATGATACTGAAGCGGGGCGGCGACAAAAAGACCGCCGCGGGTCAGGCCGGAACCGGACCCGCGACGGCAGAGCGCTCCCGTGTGCGGGGAGAGGCGATGTTTAGTTGAGTTTGGCCGCGCGCACCGCCGCGGCGGCGTCGGTGATGCCGGCGGAGCATCCTTCGCAGTCCGCCGCCGGTTGGCGCGCGGTCTTGATCAGGATGTTGCGCACCGCTTTCCAGTTGAGGCTGGGGTTGGAGGACAGCATCAGCGCCACCAGGCCGGCGACGTGGGGCGTGGCCATCGAGGTGCCCTGGAAGGCGGCGTAGCTGTCGGCGCCTGGCACGGTGGTGCCGCTGTTCAGCGTGGAGTAGATGCCGGGGTCGCCGCTGTTGAGATCGCCGCCCGGCGCGGTGACGGTGGTCATCGCGCCGTAGTTGGAGTAGGAGGCGATGCCGCCGGACTTGCCGTTGGAGGCCACGGTGATCACGCCGGGGCAGCTGGCCGGGTTGGTGTTGCGCACGTTCTTCATCGCGTTGCCGGCGGCCACCACCACCACGCCGTTGCGGGCGTTGACTTGCTGGATGGCGTCGCGGTAGGTGCGGCTGCACGGCTGGGCGCCGCCCAGGGACATGCTCAGCACCCGCGCCACATTGGCGTTGACCGGCGCGCCGGGCACGGTGGCGCCCACCGCCCACAGCATGGCGTCGGCGATGTCCGAGCTGGCGCCGCCGCACTGGCCCAGCACGCGCAGCGGCAGCAGCTTGGCCTTGGGCGCCACGCCGGTCAGGCCGTTGGCGTCGCCGGCGGCCGCGGCGATGGTGCCGGCCACGTGGGTGCCGTGCCAGCTGCTGTTGCCGGCGCGGCACAGGCTGCCGTCGCTGTAGTCGCCCTGGTCCAGGCCGTTGTTGGTGCGCGCGCTTTGCACCGGCTGGCCGTTGCTGTCCAAGAGCGGGCTGCCGTCGGCGTTGGTTTGCGCCACCGCCGGCAGGCGGGCGCGCTTGGCGTCGGAGATGAAGTTGTAGCCCGGTTCCAGCAGATTGGGCTTGATGTCGGCGTGCGGACGGTAGCCGGTGTCCAGCACCGCCACGGTGACGCCGGCGCCCAGCGACAGGTCCCAGGCCGCCGGCAGGTTCATCGCGCCCGGTTCGGCGGCGCTGGCTTGCATGTCCCATTGCTTGCCGGCGTACAGCGGGCTGCTGGGCAGGTAGTTGGGGCTCATCACGAAGTCCGGCTCGGCGTATTCCACCGCCGGGTCTTGCTGGATCTTGCGCGCCAGGGTCTGGGCCTCGGCCACGCTCAGCGCCTTGCCGCTTTGATAGACGTAGGCGCCGGTGCCCATCTGGTGATGGAATTGCAGCGGGCTGCCGCTCAGTTGCTGCACGCGTTGGGTGCGGGCGGCGAAGTCGGCCGGGCGGCTGGACGGCGCGCGGCCGCCGTTGGCGATGCGCGCCTGGGTCAGTTGCAGCTGGGAGACGCTGTGGTATTTGACGATGATGCCGGTGATGCCGGCGGCGGAGGGCGCCGCGGCGGCGATGTCGGCGCCGGCGCCGGCCAGCAGCGCGGCGGTCAGCAGGGACAGCGAGTTTTTGCGATTCATATTCTGTTGCTCCAATGCGTCGGGGGCTTAGTTCTTGACGTAGGGGATGGCGGCGAGGCCGGCCGGCGCATTGCCGCCGGCGGACGGGCTGCCCCAGGCGACGAACTTGCCGTCCTTGGCCACGGCGAGGAAGCCGCCGAGCGGGGTGCTGTAGACGGCGCGGATGTTGACCAGGCGCGAGCGGACGGCGGCGCTGTCGCCGCCATGGGTGGGCGCGCCCCAGGTGACCACGCTGCCGTCGGCCTTCAATGCGGCGAAGGCGTAGTCGTTGGCGAACAAGGCCACCACATCGCGCAGGCGGTGGCGCACGGCGCTGCTGTCGCCGCCGCGCAGTTCATCGCCCCAGGTCACCACGCTGCCGTCCTGGCGCAGCGCGGCGAAGGCCAGTTCGGTGGCGGCGATGGAGCGCACGCGGTTGAGCTGGTGTTGCACGCCGCTGGCGTCGTTGCGGGCGCCGTCGCCCCAGGTGACCACGCTGCCGTCCTTGCGCAAGGCGGCGAAGGCTGTCTTGCTGGCGTAGAGCTTGGCCACGCCGGCCAGGCTGCCGGCCACCGGGCCGGTGTCGGCGCCGCGGTCGAAGTAGGCGCTGCCTACGGTGGCCACCGAGCCGTCCTGCTTCAGCGCGGCGAAGACGTTGAGGTTGGTCTGCACCGCGCTGACGCCGGCCGGCATGGGCTCGCTGCCGTCGTAGTAGTCGCTGGTCTGGCCGTCCCAGTTCAGGCCCCACACCACCACGCTGCCGTCTTTTTTCAGCGCGGCGAAGTTGTAGTCGGTGGCGGCGATGCTGGCCACGTTGTTGAGCTTGGCGGCCAGCGGCGAGGCGTCGCCGCCGGAGTTGGGGTCGCCGAAGGCGAGCACGCTGCCGTCTTTCTTCAGCACCGCCACCGCGCCCAGGTTGTGGCTGACGCTGGCGACGTCCTTCAGCGCGGCCAGGCGGCCGGCGTCGAAGTAGGAGGAGATGGATTTGGAGCCGCCGCTGCCGTCGAAGGTGGTTTCGATATTGCCCCAGCTGGTGGCGCTGCCGTCGCCGTTGAGGGCGACGAAGCCGCGCTTGGTGGGCCACAGTTTGGAAACTTTGTTCAGCGGCGCCACCGGCGAAGTGGCGTCGGCGCTGCCTATGCCCACCGAGCCGGCGAAGCTGGCGCCGGAGCCGGCGCGGCCCCAGCCGACGACGGTGCCGTCGGCCTGCAAGGCGGCCATCGCGCGTTCATTGCCGGCCACCGCCACCACGTTTTGCGGTTGGGCGGGCAGGGAGGAGGTGTCGCCGCCCAGGCGGCGGCTGCCCCAGACCGCCAGCGTGCGGTCCGCCTTGAGCACGGCGAACACCGACGGCGCGCTGAACACGTTTTGCGGCACCAGGGTCTGGCTGGCGCTGGTCAAGGCGCAGCTGACGGTGGCGGTCAGCGGCTGGTCCGGCGCGCTGTCGTCGGCGCTGAAGCCGCGGGCGCCGTTGCTCCACTGTACGCGCGGCTCGCCCAGGCACAAGCCGCTGGGCACAGCGGTCAGCACGCCGCCGCGGTTGCCGAAGATTTCCACCGCCAGGCGGCCGCTGCCGCCATGATGGCCGGAACCGCCGCCGGGGGTGCTGCCGTCGTCCTCGCAGCCGGAGAGGCCGCCGATCAGCGCTACGCCCACGGCGATAGCGCCAAGCCGGAACCATTGGGTTCCGCTTGCTTGTGTGTTTCTCATCACGGGTGACTCCTTTGTATATCTTGTCGTTTGTGTTTTTATCCTGGGTTTAAACCCAGAATGAATATATTGTCATGCGATAAGCATGATGGGTAGAGAAAACGCATGGACAAGACAAGAGGACGCGGGAGGCAAGGCGGCTGAGGGCGACGGCGCGCTGCGCCATTTTGGTGCGGCGGGCTGATAACCGCCGGTTATAATTATTTGTGTTTTAATTTTTTATTGAAAAATCAGAGATTTGCCGGCGGCGAAAACGACGAGGAAGACAAAGCCAGCCGCGGCGGGCTGGCGTCAAAATGGGGCATGGCGGCCGGAGGAGAGCCGGCCGGGGTGTTACATTTTCGCCAGTTGCTGGCGCGCTTTTTGGGCGGAATCCGTCTTGGGATACAGTTTGATCAGGCGTTTGTAAGTGGCTTTGGCCTGATCCATCTGGCCCAGATCGCGCTGGCAGTTGCCGATATTGCGCAGGGCTTCCGGCGCGAAGTGGTTGTCCGGAAATTGCTCGACGAAGCGGCGGTGGATGTCGATGGCGGCGTCGTACTGGCGCAGCGCGGTGTGGGACACGCCCAGCCAGTAGGTGGCTTCCGCCACTTGCGGCGCCTGCGGGTTTTGCTCGATGAAGCCGCGCAGCGCGTCGGCGGCCTTGGCGAAGTCGCGGGCGCGCAGCAGGTTCAGCGCCTTGTCGTAATCTGGGCTGGTGGTGGCGCCGCCGTCCGCGGAGCCTGCGGCGGCGTCGCCGCGCGTGGCGGGCATGGGTTTGGCGCCGCTGTTTTCCAGGTGGCCCAACCGGCCGTCCAGGTCGTTGTACAGATCGTTCTGGCGTTTCTGCGTGGTTTGCAGATTGTAGTTCAGCACTTCCACGTCGCCGCGCAGCTTGGCCACTTCGGCCTTCATCGCTTCCAGCTGGCTGACCATTTCCAGCAGCTTTTCATTGGAAAGCTTGCTTTCCACTTCATTGAGGCGGGTGGAGGCCTGGCGGTTGACTTGGTCCAGCTGGCGGCGGGTTTCTTCCAGATCGCCGGTGGTGGCGCAGCCGGTGAGGACCAGCAGCAGCGCGCTGCAAAGGGTGAGCCGTTTCATGGTTGTCCCGGGATGTCCCGCCGTCCGGCCCGGAGGGGACGACGCTAGTGAGTTGGGTGGCAATGAATACAGCCGGATATCTTAACGGCAAGCGCGCGAAAGCGCATCCGCCCGATGTCCGGCTGTAATGCCGGCCCGGAGGGCCGGCGTCGTAAACAGACCCAGTGCTTTTAGTGGCCTTGGTACACGATGTCGGCGCGACGGTTCTCGGCGAAGTCCGACTCGGTGTTGCCGGTGGCGCGCGGTTTTTCCTTGCCGAAGCTGACCGCTTCCAGCTGGCTTTCCTTGGCGCCCAGCACTTCCATCGCCTTCTTCACGCTCTCGGCGCGGCGCTGGCCCAGGGCCAGGTTGTATTCGCGGCTGCCGCGGGCGTCGGTGTTGCCCTGGATGATGACTTTCTTGTCCGCGTTCTGCTTCAGGTAGGCGGAGTGGGTTTCCACCACCGGCTTGCCGTTGGCGTCGACGGAGGAGGAGTCGAAGGCGAAGTAGACGCTGCGCTTGGCCAGCGGGCTGTTGGGATCGTTCAGCGGATCCACAGCTACCTGGTTCTGGTTGCCGCTGCCGGTGTCCACCGGCGCGGTGGTTTGCGGCGTGGTCGGCTGCTGAGTGCCGGCGCTGGTGTCGGCCGGTTTGGTGCTGGCGCAGGCGGCCAGCAGGGTTACGGTGGCGGTGCCGAGGACGAGTTGTTTCCAGTTCATATCAATAGCTCCAATTAAGGACGATTAAATGGGCCCCAAGCCGGGTCCTGTACATCGCCGTTGATAACGGCCAATTTCACTTTGCTGCTGCCATCCGTGGTGGCGGCGTACAACACGCTCTTGCCGCCGGCGTCGCTGGCGTACAGCACCATGCGGCCGTTGGGGGCGAAGCTTGGGCGTTCGTTGTAGCCGCCGTCCGACAGCGCGCGGCTGTCGTTGGTGGCCAGGTCTTGCGCCATCACGCGGAAGTTGCCTCCCTCGCGACGGATGTAACTCAGGGTCTTGCCGTCCGGCGACACCTTGGGCGACACGTTGTAGCGTCCTTCCCAGGTGACGCGCTGGGCGTTGCCGCCGTCGGCGGACACGCGGTAAATCTGCGGGCCGCCGGCGCGGTCGGACACGAAATACAGGCTGCCGCCGTCCGGGCTCCACGCGGGCTCGGTGTCGATGCCGCCGTTGTACATCAGCCGGCGCGCGCCGCCGCCGTTGGCGTTGATCACATAGATCTGCGAGTTGCCGCTGGTGGTCAGCACCACCGCCAGCTTGCTGCCGTCCGGGCTCCAGGCCGGCGCGGAATTGCTGCCCTTGAAGTTGGCGGCGGCGAAACGCTGGCCGGTGGCCAGGCTCTGCACCCAGACCACCGGTTTCTTGCTTTCAAACGACACGTAGGCGATGCGTCCGCCGTCCGGGCTCCAGCTCGGGGAGATGATGGGCTCCCTGGAGCGCAGAATGGTCTGGGCGCGCCCGCCGTCCACGTCCGCCACTTGCAAGAGATAGCTGCCGCCAGTCTTCAGCACGTAAACGATGCGAGTGTTGAAGAAGCCCTTCTGGCCGGTGATCGCCTCGTAAATCATGTCGGCGATCGCGTGCGCCACCTGGCGGGTGCGGTCCGGGGTGACGGTGAATTCGCCGCCGGTCAGCTGTTTCTTCTGCGCGACGTCCATCAGCCGGAAACTGATCTTCAACTGGCCGCCGCCGGCCGCCTCCACCTTGCCGATGGCGACGGACTGCGCGCCGGCGGCCTGCCACAGCGGGTAGCGGATGTCGGCGGGCTCGAACGGCGTGTTGGCCACGCCGGCGGCGTCCACCATGCGGAAGGCGCCGGAAATCGTCAGATCGTTCTTGATCACCGGGCTCAGCCCGCCCTGGGCGCTGGCTTCGTCCTTGAACGGCGCGATGGCGATGGCGTGGCGATTGGCCCCGCCGCCGACGATCTCGATGGTCATTTCCGCTTGCGCGCCGCCTGCGGCCAGCAGGCCCAGCGTGACGAGCAGCACATTCAACAGAGTTTTGAAGCTGGACATTAGTTCCCTCGAGTCAGTCTATCGGCATGCTAAGCCCGATGCACGGCGGCATGGTCAGCCTGGTTCCGCCTTGCGCTTCGCGCATGCCGGCGTATATCGCCGTCTTATGATTTGGGACGGAATTCCATTTTGAACTGCCGGTAACCGTCGTTGAAATTGGCGCCGGGCGGCAAGGCCGGGAAGGTTTTCGCTTCCCAGATCGCCCTTTGCACCGCGTCGTCGTAGGCCTTGCTGCCGCTGCTTTGCAGCAGTTGCACCCGGTTTACCTCCAGCGAGGGCAGCAGGCTGACCTGCAACACCACTTTGGGATTGCCGCTCAGCTCCGGCGGCACCTGCACCAAGGGGGTGACTTTGGCCTTGACCCGGCTGATCCAGCCGGCCTTGGCCGTCGACGAGCCGTTGGCCGCGCCGCCGGCCACGCCGTTGGGCGACCCGGCCTGATCGCTGCGCGCATTGGCCTTGCCGCTGGTGCGCGGGCTGTCCAGGCTGGCCAGCAGGTCGTCGGCTTCCGGATTGTAGGTCTTGGACGGCTTGGGCTTGGCTTGCGGCTTGGCCGGCGCCGGCGGCGCTTTGGCCTCCGGTTTTTTCTCGGCGGGCTGGTCCGCTTTCTTCGCTTCGGGCTTCTTCGCCGGCTCCGGCTTGGGTTCCGGCTTAGGCTCGGGCTTGGGCTCCGGTTTGAGCTTGGGCGGCTCCGGCGGTTTTTTGTGGCGACCCAGGTTGACGTCGGCGGGCGGCTCCGCCACGGCGGGGCGCGGCGGCTCCACCGTCGGCGCCGGCCTGGGCTCGGCGGTCACGGTCGGCGCGGGCGGCGGCGGCGCGGTGGTCCACAGCTCCAGCGCCACCGGGGCTTGTTCCTGCAAGGTTTGGGAGTGGAAGCCGCCCCACAGCAGCAGGCCGGCCACGACGACGTGGAGCAGCACCGAGACGATCAACGACCAGGGACGCGGCGAGGTGGACACTGCGGCCATCATCCCTGCTTTTGCTGCTTGACCGTCAGCGCCACGCGCTTGACGCCGGCCTGGTGGAGTTTGTCGGCGATCTGCACGACCTCGGCGTATTTGAGGTTGGCGTCGGCGGAGATGGCCACCGGGCGCTCGGCCGCGCCCAGCGCCTGGATCTGCGCGGCCAGGTCGGCGACGGAGGCGACGTCGGTCTTGCGGTCGTTGTCTATCAGTTGGATCTTGCCCTGAGCGTCCACGGTCACTTCCAGCGGACGGGTGTCGATGCTGGCGGCCTGGGACACGCTGGGCACTTCGATCACGCCGGGCGTGAACATCGGCGCGGTCACCATGAAGATGACCAGCAGCACCAGCATCACGTCGATGTAGGGCACGACGTTCATCTGGTTCATCTGGCGGCGGGGACGGCGATTGAGCATGGAGCGTCTGTTAGCGTTGGCAAGCGGTCATGATACACCGGGCTCCGGTCTAGGTGGGCCGGCTAAGAACCTGTTTACGATCTGCTGCGCGTCGGCGATACGGCGTTGAAAACAACTTCGAAATGCTCATGTACCACTCGTACATTCCGCTTTCTCAGCGGTTTTCGCCTTGTCTCGCCTTAGCTCGCGAGATCGTAAACACGTTCTAAAGCGGGTCAGACCGCGGCGGATCATGAAAAGTTCATGGCCGCGGTCGCCTGGGGGGCTCAGGCCAGCCGCGTGCACAAGGTCAGCCCATCTCCCACCGGCAGCACGCACATGCGGATGCGCGGGTCGTGTTTCAGGCCGGCGTTGAATTCGTGCATCAGGTGGACACCGGGCGGGTCTTCCGGCTTGGGTTCCACCACGCGGCCGGACAGGAAGATGTTGTCGATGGCGATCACTCCGCCGGGGCGCACCAGTTGCAGGCAGGCTTCGTAATAGTCGCGGTAGGAAGGTTTGTCCGCGTCGATGAAGGCCAGGTCGTACTGGCCCGCCTGGCCGGCGTCCAGTTGCTGACGCAAGGTGGCGAGCGCCGGCTGCAGCACCAGTTCGATGCGATCGGCGACGCCGGCGCGGGCCCAGTAGTCGCGGGCGACGTCGGTGAAGGTCTCGCTGACGTCGCAGGCCAGCGTGCGGCCGTCTTCCGGCATCGCCAAGGTCACCGCCAGCGAGCTGTAGCCGGTGAACACGCCGATCTCCAGATAGCGGCGCGCGCCTATCAGTTGCGCCAGCCAGGCCATGAACTGGCCTTGCTCCGGCGCGATCTGCATTTTGGCCATGCGGTGGGTGGCGGTGAATTCGCGCAGCTCGCGCATCACCGGATGTTCGCTGAGGCTGATGTTCAGCAGGTAGTCGTGCAAGGCGCCGTCTAGCGCCACGGTGCGGCTGGTCATGGGGGTGCAGTGCAATCGGAAACGCCCGCGGCGCGGGCGTCGGGTCAGGCGGGAGCCGGGCTTATTCCGGCTGGTAAACGTAGGGCTGTTGCGGCACGCGGGATTCTTTCCAGCGCTTCTGGTCGTCGGCGTTCAGCTGACGATCCCACAGGGTCAGGCGCAGTTCGCGGCGCTGGCTGTCCACTTCCGGGTGTTCTTCCAGGAAGCCGTTGATGAATTGGGTGAAATCGGACTGATACATCGCATCGTTCCTTCTAAGGCTGATGCCGTGATTTTAATCGATAAATCGCCGCGCAGTCAGCCTGATGGCCGCGCTTTACATTCATTTTGACAACAGATTTCACAGCACAGCGCAAATCCTAGTTGCGCGAAACGCGCTTTGCTGCGATATTGCGTAAAAGATTTAAAGACATTAAAGAGAAATTTTAAACTGAAAAGGTGGATTTGTTTAATCAAATTAAACTTAATGGTTTATGTGATGCGAATTCGCAATGTGGACAGCCTGGTGCAGTTCTACCCCGAGACCTTGACCTATCTGAGGTTGCTGGCTCGGTTGACGCACTTGGCGATGGTGTTGGCGCCCGGCGGCGCGCTGCTGCTGCTTGAACCGGCGTCGGCGGCGGCCCGCGGGCAGGCCGCCCAGGTGTTGTTGCTGGCCGGAGTCCTGGCCTTGTTGTCTTTTCAGGCGCTGGGCGTTTACGGCGGCGGCATGTTTTTGCGCCAGCTGCGTTTGCGGCCCCTGGCCGCGGCGTGCGCGCTGCTGTTTGCTGTTCTGTGGCTGGCGCGCGGGCTGTCGCCGGCGCTGGCGGCCTTGCCGGACCGGCTATGGCCGTCCTGGTTCGCGGCTACGCTGGCTTTGTTGTTGTCGCAGCGCTTGTTGGTGCATGTCTGGTGCCGCCGGCTGGTGCGCCGCGGCGTGGGCCTGCAACGCACGGTGATCCTGGGCTGTACCGCCAGCGGTCATCTGCTGGCCGGCTTTCTGCGGGAGAACGCGGACATCCGCGCCTGCGTGGTCGGCTTCGTCGACGACCGTTCCGACCGTCTGCAATACGCGATGGCGGGCCTGCCCTATCTGGGCGGCATGCGGCAGTTGGAGGAGAGGGTGCGCGAGGGCCAGGTGCAGCAGATTCTGGTGGCGCTGCCCTGGGCGGCGGTGAAGCGGATGGGGGATTTGGTCAGCCTGCTGCGTCGCTTGCCGGTGACGGTGCTGCTGGCGCCGGACATGGCGGGTTTGCGGCACGCCCATCATCGGGTGAGCGCGGTGGCCGGGCTGCCGATGTTCAATATTTCCGAGCGGCCGCTCAAGGGCTGGTCGCCCTTGCTCAAGCGCTGCGAGGACGTGCTGCTGGCCGCTTGCGCGCTGGCGCCGGCCGCGCCGCTGATGCTGTTGATCGCCGCGGCGATCAAGCTGGATTCGCCGGGGCCGGTGTTGTTCCGGCAACGGCGCTACGGCTACAACAACCGCCTGATCGAGGTCTACAAATTCCGCTCCATGTATGTGGAGCAGGCCGACGCCGACGCCGAGGCGCAAACCACGCGCCGCGATCCGCGCGTGACCCGCGTCGGCCGCTTCATCCGCAAGACCAGCCTGGACGAGCTGCCGCAGCTGCTGAATGTGCTGGGCGGCAGCATGTCCATGGTGGGGCCGCGTCCGCACGCCACCGCCACCAAGGCCGCCGGCGTCTTGTTCGAGGACGCGGTGGCGGAGTATTCCGCCCGTCATCGGGTCAAGCCGGGCATTACCGGCTGGGCCCAGGTCAACGGCTACCGCGGCGAAACCGACACCCTGGCCAAGATAGAGCGCCGGGTGGCGCACGATCTCGAATACATCGAGAACTGGTCGCTGTGGTTCGACGCCTACATCCTGATCCGCACCCTGCCGGCCGTGCTGTCGGCCGACGAAGCCTATTGAGGCCGCCATGCAAACCCATACTCCAGAACTGATTCCCTGCATCGTGTCCGGCGGCGCCGGCACCCGCTTGTGGCCGGTGTCGCGGCAGGCGTTTCCCAAACCCTTCATCCGCTTGGCCGACGACCAGAGCCTGTTGCAGAAAGCCTTCCTGCGCGCCGCGCGCCTGCCCGGGGTGAAGCGGGTGATCATCATCACCAATCAGCAGGCGCAGCTGCGCACTCTGGACGAGTGCCGGGCGGTCAACGCCGGCGGGCTGGCGCTGGAGCTGCTGCTGGAGCCGGAAGGGCGCAACACCGCCCCGGCGCTGGCGGCGGCGGCCGCGGACCTGCTGGAGCGCGAGCCGGAGTCCAATCCGCTGCTGCTGGCGCTGCCGGCGGATCATCTGATCGCCGACGAGGCCGCCTTCGCCGCCGCGGTGGAGAAAGCCGCGCGTCTGGCCGGCGGCGGCCGCATCGTCGTGTTCGGCCTGACGCCCAGCCGCGCGGAAACCGGTTTCGGCTATATCGAGGCCGGCGCGGCGATAGGCGCGGACGGCCAGGAGGTGGCGCGCTTCGTGGAAAAGCCGGACCTTGTCGCCGCCGAAGGCTATCTGGCCGGCGGCCGCCACTTATGGAACAGCGGCATGTTCTGCTTTTCCGCCGCCGCCTTGTGCGCGGAACTGGCCGAACACGCGCCCGACGTGCTGGCGGCGGTGCGGGACTGCCTGGCGCACAGCCCGGCGTCCCTGCACGCGGACCACCGGCTGCGCGCGCTGGAGCGCGAGCGTTTTGGCCGCTGCCCGGATATCTCCATCGATTACGCGCTGATGGAGCGCACCCGCGTCGCGGCGGTGGTGCGCTGCGAACTGGGCTGGAGCGATATCGGCAACTGGGACAGCCTGGCCGAGCAATTCCCGGCCGACGCCGACGGCAACCGCGTCAGCGGCGACGCCCTGCTGCGGGACAGCCATGATTGCTTCATCCAGAGCCGCGGCCGGCTGATCGCGATGCTGGGCGTGGACAATCTGGCGGTGGTGGACACCCCGGACGCCTTGCTGGTGGCCGACCGCGGACGCAGCCAGGAAGTGCGCGAGCTGGCGCGGCGGCTGCAAGACCAGGGCCATCCGGCCTGGCGGCTGCATCTGAGCTCGCAGCGGCCCTGGGGCCATTACACCGTGCTGGCGGACAGCGAGCGCTACAAGATCAAGCGCATCGTGGTGAAGCCGGGCGCGGCGCTGTCCTTGCAGATGCACCACCATCGCAGCGAGCACTGGATCGTGGTCAGCGGCACCGCGACGGTGACCCACGGCGAGCAAGAGCGCTTGCTGCACACCAATGAATCCACCTTTATTCCCGCCGGCGAAACCCATAGATTGAGCAATCCCGGCCTGATCGATCTGGTGCTGATCGAGGTGCAGAGCGGCGAATACCTGGGCGAGGACGACATCGTGCGCTTCGCCGACGACTACGGCCGCTCGGAGGCCGCGCCGTGAGCCGCACCGCGCTGATCCTGCCGGTGCGCAACGCCGGCCGCCACCTGGACCGGCTGCTGCCGGCGCTGGCGGCGCAAAGCCTGCGCCCGGACGAATGGCTGGCGCTGGACAGCGAGTCCAGCGACGGCAGCCGGGCGCGCCTGCTGGCCGCCGGCGCCAGCGTGGTGCCGGTGCGCGCCGCGGACTTCAATCACGGCGGCACCCGCCGGCTGGCCAGCGAGCTGACCGACGCCAAGGTGCTGATCTATCTGACCCAGGACGCCATTCCGGCCGGGCCCGACGCGCTGCGCCGGCTGCGCGACGCGCTGCTGGTCGAGGACGACATCGGCGTCGCCTACGGCCGCCAGCTGCCGCAGCCTGACGCCGGCCTGCTGGGCGCGCACGCGCGCCGTTTCAACTACCCGCCGTTCAGCCGCACCAAGCGGCTGGCCGACGCCGCCGAGCTGGGCATCAAGACCTGCTTCAGCTCGGACTCCTTCGCCGCCTATCGCCGCGAGGCCCTGCGCGGGGTGGGCGGCTTTCCCGCCGACGTGATCGGCTCCGAGGACGCCCACGTCGCCGGCCGCATGCTGCTGGCCGGCTGGGCGGTGCGTTACGAGGCCGCCGCCTGCGTCCACCATTCGCACGATTACGGGCTGCTGGAGGAAATGCGCCGCTACTTCGACATCGGCGTGTTCTACGGCCGCGAGCGCTGGATCGCCGAACGCTTCGGCCGCGCCGGCGCGGAAGGGCGGCGCTTTTTGCGCTCGGAGCTGGAAACGGTCCGTCGCGCCGGCCAGCCGTGGCGGCAGTCCGAAGTGCTGCTGCGCTGCGCGCTCAAGCTGGCCGGCTACCGGCTGGGCCACGCCGAGCGCTGGCTGCCGCGCGCGCTCAAGCGCCGCCTCAGCATGTTCCCCGCTTACTGGAAATGAATGCGATGACCACCGCCAAGCTCGCCGCCGTCCTGCTGTCCGCCGTCCTGGGCGGACTGACGGCCTGTTCCACCCCCAGCACCATCGCGCTGCCGGACGCCAAGACCGTGGAGGCGCGGCGGCTGGCGCTGCGCGACATCAGCCAATTGCCGCCGCCGCTCACCCGGGTGATGAACGGCGACACCCTGCGCATCGTCCGCGACGCGCAATCGCCGGCGGAGAAAGACGAGATGGCGCTGTTCTTCGTGCGTCCGGACGGCAGCTTTTCCTATCCCAACGCCGGCCTGGTCCGCGGCGGCGGCCGCACGCCGGAGGAGATAGGCGCGGAGATCACCGAGCGGCTGTCCGCGCTGTACCGGCAACCGCAGGTCACCGTCAACATCGCCATCGCCCCGGGCAACCGCGTTTTCGTCGGCGGCGCGGTGCGCAATCCTTCCGCCTTCGAACTGAGCGCCGCCGCCAGCATCGAGCAGGCGGTGATAGGCGCAGGCGGCGTGCTGCCGTCCGCCGACAGCGAGCACGTGGCGCTGCTGCGCATGGACGAGACCGGCTTGTACCAGATCTATTTCACCGACCTGGCGCGGATGCTGGACCCGGCCGCCGGGCGGCGCGGGGTGATGCTGCAGCGCGGCGACATCGTATTCGTGCCCAAGTCCGCCATCGGCCAGGCGGTGGAGGGCGTGGACATGTACGTCAACCAGCTGCTGCCCTTCTCCAAGGCGATAGGCATAGGCCTGAATTACGACCTGGGCGGCAAGGGCAGCAACAACGTCAACATCCAGAACAACCCCACCATCAAGGCCGGCGGTTAGCCCCTGGTCCGCACCGGCGACAGCGACATGATAGAAATCCGCTCCTTCCGCGATCTGGCCCGCCTGTTCTTCATCTTCCGGCGAGAGTTCAAATGGGCCTTCGCCGCCACCGTGCTGGTGGCGGCGCTGGGCGCCTTCCTGCTGCCGGCCCGCTACGAATCCGAGGCGCGGCTGCTGGTCAAGCCCGGCCGCGACACCAGCACCCTGCCCATCGAATACGCCGACCGCCCGACGCTGGTGGCGCCCAGCACCCAGCGCGACCCCATCGTCGACGAGGAAAAGCTGCTCACCGGCCGCCCCATCATCCACCAGGTGGCCGACTACTACCTGAACGAGATGCGCTCGCCGCCGCCGCAAGGCTGGTGGAAAACCTTCAAGTACCGGCTCAAGCAGGCGGCCGGCGCGGCGCTGGACGGCGCGCGCGACGCGTTGGCCCTGATCGGGGTGGTGGAAACGCAGACTCCACGGGAGCGGCTGGCCGCCAAGCTGGAAAAGCAATTCAGCGTCAGCCACCAAAGCGGCTCGGCGGTGATGGAGATCGCCTTCAGCTGGGACGATCCGGCGGTGGCGCAGCAAGTGCTGGCCAAGTGGCTGGCGCTGTACATCGACGAGCGCAGCCGCGCGCTGGGCCGCAAAAGCCTGTACGCGTTTTACGAAACCGAGAGCGGCAAGCTGGCCGAGCAGATCGCCGGCTACAAGGAGCGCATCGGCCAGCAGCTGCGCCAGATCGACGGCATCAGCTCCAAAGAACGGCTGGACAGCCTGACCGACCAGCTCAACAAGCTGGAGGCGGCGCGCAGCGCCGATCAGGCGGACTGGATGGCGGCGCAGGGCGGCATCGCCAACGCCCAGGCCAGCGGCGGCAAGCTGCCGCGCGAAATCGTCAAGGAGCGCGAGTTGAGCCTGAACCCGGCGCAGCAGGACCTCAAGCTCAAGCTCAATGGCCTGGAGCTGGAGCGGCTGGACAAGCTCAAGACCTATCTGCCGGACGCGCCGCCCATCCGCGAGCTGGACGCAAACATCGCCGCGCTCAAGGCATTGATCTCGCGGGAAAAGGACACGGTGCAGCGCTCGGAAAACCGCGCGCCCAGCGACCTCGTCAATCTGCTGGAGCGCGGCAAACTGGAGCGCGGCATGCGCGCCGGCGAGCTGAAGGCCAAGGTGGCGGCTTACGACAAGGCCATCGCCGCGCTGAAGGACGAACGCGCGCGCATTCTCGGCGTGGAGCCGGAGCTGTCGCGGCTGGAGCGCAATCTGGCGGTGGCGGAAAAGAACTACCTGCTCTACCGCGACAGCCTGGAGAAGGCGCGCATAGACCGCGAGCTGGACAACAGCCGCATCAGCAATATCGCGGTGATCGAGCAAGCCACCTTCAGCCCGGCGCGGGTGTTTCCCAAGAGCCTGGCCATCCTGCTGGCCGCTGTGCCGGCCGGCCTGGCGGTGGGGCTGTTCGCGCTCTACCTGTGCTACCTGCTGGACCAGCGCATCCACGACGGCGGCGGCGTAGAGCGCCGTTTCGGCGCGCCGCTGTGGAGCACGCTGATGGAACTGGAGCCGGGCAGCGCCTCGCCGCCGGCTTTCGAGGCCAGCGTTTACCGTCTTTACAGCCAACTGCCGGCCGACAGGCTGGCGCGGGACGGCCTGGTTATCGGCCTGGCATCGTCGCGGCGCGGCGAGGGCGTCAGCTTCGTCGCCGGCCATTTCCTGCGCGCGCTGGCCGAGCGCGGCGTGCCGGCGCGGCTGGCCGACGGCGACGCGAGCGTCGGCGCCGGCGAGGTGGCGCTGATCGAGGCGCCGGCCCTGCTCGACAATCAGCAGGCCTTGGTGCGGCTGAAGCGCGCCGACCTGATCCTGCTGGTGGTGGAGGCGCGCGCCTCCACCGTGCCGGTGGTGGAAAACGCGCTGTCCATCCTCCGCACCGCGTTCAAGCAAGTCGACGGCATCGTGCTCAACCGCCGCCGTTTTGAAATCCCCGCCGCCGTGCTGAGACGCGCGGCGCGCTGGAAAGGAGAAAGCCGATGAAGATCGCCCTGCTGGCTCCGCTGCCGTCGGAGCAGAACGGCATCGCCGACTACGCCGCCGCCTGGCGTCGGGCTTTGGAAAACGAAGGCGTCAGCGTGATTGCGCCGCTGGACGGGCAACCGCTGGCGCGCAACGCGCTGGAACTGTCCTGGCAGATGCAGAAGGTGGATTGGCGGCGTTTCGACCTGGTGCACGCGGAATTGGGCGGCGGCCGCTGCGGCGAATTCATGGCGCTGGAGTGGCTGGCGCGCCATTGTCCGGAGCTGAGGCTGACCGCCACCGTCCATGATCCGGAGCGCCTGGTCTGGCGGCCGCCCGGCTTGCCGCGGTGGCTGCCGCGCCGGCTGGCCCAGGCCGCAGCCTTGCTGGCCGCTCCGCTGACGCTGGCGCGCGAGCGGCGGCTGGCCCGGCGCTTGACCCGGCTGGTGACGCTGACCTCCACCGGCGCGGAACGGCTGGCCCGGCGGATGCGGCTGCCGGACGGGCGGGTGTTCCACATTGCGCACGGCAACCGCGAAATCGCCGCCGAGCCGTTGCCGGCCTTGCCGCCGCAAGGGCCGCTGCGGCTGCTGTACTTCGGCTACATCTACCAGGGCAAGGGCATAGAAGACGTGCTGGACGCGCTGGCGCTGCTGCAGCAAGCGCCGGACACCCGCGACCGGGTGCGGCTGACCCTGGCGGGCGGCGTGGCGCCGGACGTCGCCTTCGGCCGTTCCGGCTCCTATCTGGAAGCCCTGCGCCAGCAGGCCATCTTGCTGGGCCTGCACCGGGACATGCTGGAGTGGCGGCCGGACCTGCCGGCGTCCGAGATCCCCGCGCTGATCCAGGCCAATCACGCCATGGTGCTGCCGTATCGGGAATCGTGGAAGCTGTCCTTGCTGGGCCGGATGTGCGGCGCCAGCGGCGCGCTGTCCTGGGCGGTGGCCTGCGGCCGCGGCGTGGTCTGTTCCGACGCGCGCGCGCTGGCGGAGGAAGCCTCCTTCGGCAACGGCGAGGTTTACGCCCGCGGCGACAGCGCGGCGCTGGCCCAGACGCTGATCAGCCTGCTGCGCCAGCCGGAGCGCTTGAGCCGGCACAGCGAGCAGGCGCGGGTCTTGGGCCGGGAACGCGCCTGGCCGCGCGTGGCGACGCAGTTTCTCCATTTGTTCCGGACCGCGCTGGGGGAGAGGGCGCATGGCTAGCGCGCGCGGCGCGGCGTCGTGTCGGCTGCTGGGCCTGGCTGCGGCGGCCCTGCTCATGGCCGCGGCCGGCCTGCGCGCCGAAACCACCGAGCTGACCGCCGGCCGGCCGGTGGTGTGGCGCGACTTTCTCGGCGTCAACGCGCATTTCCTGTGGTTCACGCCGCCGCAATACCAGCGCCAGATGCGGCAGCTCAAGGCGCTGGGCCTGAACTGGGTGCGGGTGGACCTGCACTGGGACCGCCACGAGCCCAAGGAAAACCAGTTCGTGTTCGCGCCGCTGGACCAACTGGTGGACGAACTGAAGGCGCAAAAGCTCAAATCGGTGTTCTACCTGGTGGGCTCGGCGCCCTTCGCCAGCAGCGCCTTGCCGCTGCTGGGCCCCAGCGACCAGTTCCCGCCCAAGGACGACAAGGTGTTCGCCAAGCGCATGGCCATGCTGGCGCGGCGCTATCCGGCGGTGGACGCCTGGCAGGTGTGGAACGAGCCCAATCTGCCCGGCTTCTGGCGGCCGCTGCCCAGTCCGGAAGGCTACGGCCGCTTGCTGCAGGCCAGCGCCGAAGCCTTGCGCGCCGCCGCGCCGGGCAAGCCGGTGGTGATGGCCGGCATGGCCTATTACAGCCAGATGCCGGTGCGCGGCGGCCTGATGCTGGAGGAGCTGGGCAAGAAGGGCACGCTGAACCTGAAAACCATCGTCGCCTACCACCCGTACAGCCAGCAACCGGAGGGCGACGATCCCAAAACGCGGGACTTCGTGCTGCGCGCGCAGCAGATCAACGCCCGGCTGCGCCAGGTCAAGGCGCCGGGCATCTGGGCCACCGAATGGGGCTGGTCCAGCTACGCCGGGCCCAAGGAGGAGCAGGACATCATCGGCCGCGACGGCCAGGCGGATTATCTATTGCGCCGGCTGGCGCTGATGAGCGCGCTGGACTACGACCGCGTCTTCTTGTTCGCGCTGTCCGATCTGGACCAGCGCGCCAGCGCGCGCGACCGCGGCTACGGCCTGCTGGATCTGGCCGGCAAGCCCAAGCCGGCCTACCAGGCCCTGGCGCGCTTCCTCGCCATCACCGGCCCGCGGCTGGAACCGGCGCCGCCGCCGCGCCTGGACGCCGCGCCGGACGGCCTGTACAGCATAGGCTGGCGCAAGCCGGACGGCGCGCGGCTGTGGATGTTCTGGAGCGCTAACGGCGGCGCGGCGCGCCTGCCCGGCGTCGCCCGCGCAACGCTGAGCCAACCCTTGAGCGGGAGCAGCGCCAAGCTGAGCGCCGCCGGCGACAGCCTTGGCGTGACGGTGAAGCCGCAGCTGCAAATCCTGGAGTGGCGAGAATGAAGCCGGCCTTCCCGCTCCCCCCGCTGTCCGCCGGCGGCTGTCCGCCGCTGCGCATCCTGTGGACCCTGCCTTATCTGCCCTGGCCCACCACCAGCGGCGGCAAGCTGCGCCAGTTCCAGCTGCTGCGCGCGCTGGCGGCGCGCGGCCACCGCATCACCTTGCTGGTGCAAAGCAAGGAGCCGGCCAGCGACGCCTGCCGCCGCCAGCTGGAAAGCATCGTCGAGCGGCTGATCGTGCTGCCGCGCCGCCCGCTGAAGCACCCGCTGACCCTGCTGGCCGCCGCGCTGGGCCCGTATCCGCTGCTGGCCAGCGTCAACGGCCTGTCGCCGGACCTGAGCCGCACCTTCGACGGCCTGTTGCGCCAGCGCTGGGACGTGGTGCAGATCGAGCACAGCTACGGCTTGCAGCCCTTCCTGGAAGCGCTGGACCGCCGCCGCCAGCCCTTTCTGCTGACCGAACACAATGTCGAATCCGAGCTGGGCGCGGCCACCTACCAACACCTGCCGCGCTGGTGCGCGCCCTTCGTGTGGTGGGACCGCTGGCGCTATCGGCGCTGGGCGGCCCTGGCGTTGAACGCCGCCGAACGCGTCGCCGCCGTCACCTGGGAAGACGCCGCGGCGATGGCCCAGCACAGCGGCCGGCTGGTGGACGTGGTGATCAACGGCGTGGACGCCGACGCCTTCGCCGAAGTCCGCCCGGACTACGCCAGCCAGCGTCTGCTGTTCGTCGGCAATTTCGAATACCCGCCCAACCGCGACGCCGCCGTCTGGCTGGCGGAGGAGGTGATGCCGCGGCTGTGGCGGCAGCTGCCGCGCGCGCGGCTGGCGATATGCGGCTACGCGATGCCGGAGGACTGGGCGCAACGCTGGCCGGACTCGCGGCTGGAGTGGCTGGGCTTTGTGCCGGAGCTGCCGGCGCAGCAGCGCCGCGCCGCCGCCTTCATCGCCGGCCTGCGCCAGGGCGGCGGCTCCAAGCTCAAGGTGCTGGAGGCGCTGGCCGCCGGCCTGGCGCTGCTGAGCACGCCGCAGGGCGCGTCCGGGCTGGACTTGCGGCCCGACAGCGACTACCTGCGCGGCGACGACGCCGAGCAGCTGGCGGAGGCGGCGGCCGCGCTGCTGAGCCGGCCGGAGCGCGCGGCCAGCCTGGGCGCGGCCGGGCGCGAATACGTGCGGCGGCGGCACGATTGGGCCATCGCCGCCGACCAGCTGGAAACCCTGTATCGGGAGCTGAGACATGCGCATCGGAATTGACTACCGCCCGGTCACCGCCGCGCCGCGCTCCGGCATCGCGCGGCAAGTGCTGGCGCTGGAGGCCGCGCTGGCGGCGCGGCCTAATGTGGAAGTGCTGCGCTTCACCGCCTGTCCGGCCGACCATCCCCACCGGCGGCTGGCCGAATGCCCGGCGCGGCCCAGCCCGACGGATGGCCTGCACCGCCCGCGCGAGCGCTGGCATTTCGAGTGCCGCTTCCTGCCGCAGGCCATCCGCGCCCGCCGGCTGGACCTTTACATCGCCACCGCCAACACCGGCCTGCCGCCCTGGCGCGCGCCCGGCGGCGTGCGCTACGCGATGCTGCTGCACGACGTGTTTCAGCTGACCCTGGACAACTACCACGTCAGCCTGTTGCGCGCGCTGGCTTATCGCGTGATCGACTGGGCCGGCACCGCGCGCTCCCTGCAGCGCGCCGACGCGGTCTGGACGCCGTCGCAATTCACCGCCGACGCCGCCGCGCGGCTGTTTCCGCGCCAGCGCGCCAAGCTGGCGCTGCTGCCCAACGCGGTGCCGCAGCCGGCCTCGCCGGCCGCGGCGCCGCCGGCCGCGCTGCCGGCGCGCTACTGGCTGGCGGTGGGCGCGCGCGAGCCGCGCAAGAACATGCCCTGGTTCGTCGAGCAATGGCGGAAGGCGCGCCAACGCCAGCCGGATCTGCCGGCGCTGGCGCTGGTGGCGCGGCCGGAAGACTTGCCGGCCGAGTTGCGGCGGCTGGACGGCCTGATCTGGCTCAACGATCTGGACGACGCCATGCTGAGCGCGGTGTACGCGGCGGCGGAGCGGCTGTGGCAGCCGTCCTACGCCGAAGGCTTCGGCCTGCCGGTGATCGAGGCGCTGGCGCAGGGCACGCCGGTGGCGGTGGCCACCGGGTCGGCGCTGGATGAGGTCGCGCCGCCGCAGGCGGCGCGCTTCGCCCCCAACGACGCCGGCGAACTGCAAGCCTTGATGCTTAGGCTGGCCGCGGCCGGGCCGGACGGCGACGTCGACGCCAATCGCGCCTGGGCGCGCCGCTACGATATGGACGCCTATCGCCGCCGCGTCGATCAACTGCTGGACCGGTTGCTGGCATGACGCCGCTGAACCGCGTGCTCGCCCTGGCCTGCGGGCTGCTGTTCGGCGGCCTGCTGGCCCTGCTCAGCCCGGCCGCCGCCGCGCTGGCGCTGGCCGCCGTCTGCGCCGGCGTCGCCGTGCTGCGCGCGCCGCTGCTGGGTCTGGTTTTGTTCGGCTTCGCCGCCACCCTGATGCCTTACACCACGGTGCAGTTGGGCGTGCGCGTCACCGTGTCCGAGGCGCTGCTGGGCCTGGCCTGGCTGGGCGCGCTGCCGCGATTGGCCGTCGGCCTCCTGCAATGGCCGAGCGGCCGCGTCGAACGGCGGCTGCTGTGGCTGATGGCCTTCAGCCTGCTGCCGTTTCTGGCCGGCCAGCTGATGGTGCAGGCCGACGGCAACGGCCCGGTCAACTGGGCGCGCTGGCTGCTCAATCTGTCCGCCCTGTTCCTGGCGCCGCTGCTGCTGCCGGACGAACGCAGCCGCGACCGCCTGATCGTGATGCTGCTGCTGGGCACGCTGGCCATGCTGCTGCTGTCCATCGGCTACTTCCTCAAGGACCGCGACGCCAACAGCTTCATCCCGGTGCTGGAGAAGCTGCGCTACGCCCACCCGGAAGCGGTGCGCGACATCTTCTCCGCCAACTACACCCGCATGGCCTCGCCCTGGGTGCATCCCAATCTCACCGGCGGCGCGCTGGCGCTGTTCCTGCCGCTGGCCTTCTTCTACGGCCTGGCGCAGCGCGGCTGGCGCCGGTGGCTGGGCCTGGCGGTGGCCTTGCTGGGCGCGGCCGGCCTGTTGTTCAGCATCTCGCGCGGGGCCATCGTCAGCCTGGCGCTGGTCTTGCTGTGGCTGAGCTGGCGGCGCGCGCCGCACGCCGGCCGCATCATCGGCCTGGCCGCGGCGCTGGGCCTGGCTCTGGTCTTGTTCTACCCGCCCTTGCAAGAAAGGCTGGCCACCACTTTCTCCGCCAGCAACGCCAGCACCGAGGTGCGCATGGACGAATACCGCCGCTTCCCCGACGCGGTGCGCGCCTATCCGCTGGGCCTGGGTTTCAAGGTGGACCCGCCACCGCCGGACAGCGGCCTGCTCGGCATCTCCAATCTGTGGCTCAACTTCGTCTACAAGCTGGGCGCGCCCGGCATGCTGCTCTTCGTCGCCGTCACCGTCGCCTGGTGGCGCGAGGCGCGGCCGCGCGGGCCCTTGTCCGCGCTGGACCCGGAGCGCGCGATCTGGCTCGGCACTCTGTCCGGCCTGCTGGCGGCGCTGCTCACCGGCCTGTTCGACCACTACTACAGCTTCACCATGGTGCTGATCGGCCTGTTCTGGCTGCTGATGGGCGTCAATCTGCAAGCGGCGCGCCGGCTGGCCGGCCGCGGAGACCCGCTATTGACCCCCATCGCGCCGGCAGGCTCCGCGCCACTCGATCCGAAAGCGAAACCGCGATGAACCCGACCGATCTTCCCCCCGCGCCGCCGGCGCTGACGCTGCGCCATCGCATCCACCACAGCTGCGCGCTGCGCGAGCGGCTGGCCGGCTACGCCGCGCGCCTGGGCGAGCCGACGGCGGAGCTGGCCGCCGCCTACGACTGGATGCTGGCCAACAACGTGGCCTTCGAGGAGGGCGACGCCGCCGAACCGCGGGTGTCCATCGTTTCCGTGGATATGGAAAGCCGCATCCCGCACCCGCTGGCGCGCCGCTTCTACGCCATGCTGCGCGACGAAATCCCCACCCAGCTGGTGCCGCGCTACGGCCTCAACTGGCCCACTTTCAAGGACCGTTGGCTGCGCGCCTGGGAGCAGTGCTACAACATTCTGATCAACAAGCTGCCGTCCCACCACCTGCGGCTGGCCTGGCTGCGCCTGGGCGGCGCGCGCATCGGCAAGGGCTCCAGCGTGTGGCGCAATACCGAGGTGCTGGGCGTCAACAATCTGGTGATAGGGGAGGACAGCTGCGTGGCCTGGCATTGCCTGCTGGACGCCCGCGCCGGGCTGATCATCGGCGACCACGTCGCCGTCGCCTCCTACGCCAAGATCATCGCCGGCAGCCACGACCTGAGCGCGCCGGAGTTCTGGTCGGTGTCGGCGCCGGTTTACATCGATGACTACGCCTGGATCGCCACCGGCGCGCTGATCGGCCACGGCGCGCGCATCGGCCGCGGCGCGGTGGTCACCGCCAACACCGTGGTGGGCAAGGAAGTGGCGCCGTACAAAATCGTCGGCGGCAGCGGTGCCAAGCCCATGGGCGAGCGGCCGCGCGATCTCAACTACAAGGTGGGCGGCAAGGGGCTGTTCACGCTATTCCACTGATGACATTGAAGTCATGTTCGGTCCCGCCGCCTTACTGACCCTGGCCACGCTGGCCGGCTTGCTGGCCGGTTTCGCCCGCGAGTGGCTGCTGGTGGTCGCCTGGGGCGCCGGCGGCCGCAGCGACGCCTTCCTGGTGGCGATGTTCCTGCCGGAAGCCTTGCGCACCCTGCTGGCCGGCGGCCTGCTGTCCGCCGCGCTGCTGCCGCTGTGGCAAGCGCAGGCGTCGGAGCGACGCGGCGCCTGGCTGGCCGGCCAACTGCGCCATTGGCTGGCCGTGGGCGTGGGCCTGGCCGCGCTGCTTAGCCTGGCCGCGCCGTGGCTGACGCGGGCGCTGGCGCCCGGCGTCGACGCCGTTCACGCCGAACAGGCCGCCGCCGCGCTGCGCTGGCTGGCCTGGCTGACGCCCGGCCTGCTGGCCCAGGCGGCGCTGGCGGCGCCGCTGCAAGCCCAGGGCCGCTTCCTGCTGGCCGGGCTGGGTTCGCTGTTGTTCAATCTGCCGGCGGTGTCCTACCTGTACTGGGCCGGGCCGGCCGCGACGGAGGCGACGCTGGCGCAATGTTTTCTGGCCGGCAGCGGGCTGATGGCCACCGCGCTGCTGCCCGGCAACTGGCGGCAGGGCTGGCGGCCCTGGCTGCGCGCCGGCCGCGGCGAAGTCGGCCAAGCCTGGCGGCAGCTGTGGCCCTTGCTGGCCAGCGGCGCGGCCAGCCAGGGTCTGGGCTTGCTGGAACGCATGGCCGCCTCGCTGCTGGGGGAGGGGACGATTACCCTGCTGAATCTGGCGCGCAAGCTGATCAATCTGCCGTTGATCGCGCTGATGAGTTTGAACCAGGTGTTGTTGAGCAAGATGAGCGGCGCGCTGGGCGCGGACCGGCGGCGGCTGCTGGACCGCGGCCTGGCCGCCTGCACCCTGCTGACCCTGCCGGCGGCGGCGGGTTTGATCGGCGCTGCGCCGGCGCTGGTGGCCTTGTTGTTGCCGGCCGGGCTGGCGGCGAGCCGCCTGCCGCTGCTGCTGGCGCTGTACGCGCCGGGCATCGTGTTCGGCGCCTGGAACGCGCTGCTGGCGCGCTATTGCTACGCCGGCGGCGACACCCGCGGGCCGATGTTGCTGGAGCTGGCCGGCAGCGCGTTGAGCGCGGCGTTGCTGCTGACGCTGCCGCGCTGGCTGGGCCTGCCCGGCCTGGCCTTGGCCGCCTTGGCCGGGGTGTGGCTGACCGGCGGCCTGCTCGCCGCCCGGCTGGGCCGGGGTTTGCCGTCAAGGCTGGCGCGTCAGGGCCTGGCGGCGTCCGCGCCGCTGCTCGCCGCCGGCCTGCTGTTGTTTCCGCTGCGCGGCTTCGGCCCGTGGCCGCAACTGGCGTTGGCCGCTGTGGCCGGTACTGCGCTTTTGCTGGTTCTGGGTTGGCGTCTTAGAGCCGGTTCATGATCTTTCCTGATTTGAAGTATTGGCCAAAGCATTGAATCCGCTGCGCGGATGATGATTAAGGGCCGGTTCCACCGTGACCGAGCGAGGCAAGCGCAGCGTCGCGAGGGAATAAAACGGAAAGGGAGATTTGCGCGGCCAAATCTCCCTGTCACTGAGCGAATCAAAGATTCGCACGTAGTCCCCTAAAGGCCGCCCTGCAAGCCTGGCCTACGGCTTCCCGCCGGTTCCCGTCAGGCCCGAGGCGCGGCTGAACTCTCTACGTGCGAATCTTTGATTCGCTCAGTGATGGCGCGCTACCGTCGCGCTGCTCGAACAGGCAGCCGCTTAAGACCTCGGGCCTGCCACCCGTCGGCAGGCTTGAAGGGAGTGGGGGCGCGTCGAATACGAGGTTTCCAGCGTATCTACGCAACGCCTCGACGTACTTAACAAAGACCGTGAACAGGTCTTAGGCGGAAATGGGCGAGCACAGCTCCAACAGCAGCCCATCCGGACAACGCAGATGGGACACCGTCTGGCCCCAGGGCTTGAGCGACGGCGCTTGCAGCTCGGCGGCGCCGTGGCGCAAGGCCTGGGCGTGCGCGTGGGCCACGTCGTCGGTCACCAGCGCGATCTCCATGCCCAGCGGCAGCGGCGAGGCGTCCGCCGCCACATAGCCGTCCGGCAAATTCATCCGGCCCAGCGGGTGGGCGGCGAAAGCCAGCGCGGTGGCGCCGGTGTCCAGCTCGCCGTAATCGCCGGATTCGTGCAGGAAGCGGCGCTTCAGGCCGAAGGCGTTTTCAAAGAAGGCCAGCGAGGCGGCGACGTCGGAGACGTAGAGAATGGTGTAGCCGAATTGCATGGAAAACTCCTAGACAGGGCTTGCGATTGGCATGCAATCTAACACGAACGTCGGCGGAAAGTGGAGGGTTGCGCCGCAATGGGAAGCTGTCCGTCGCGGCGCGGGAACGGCGCTCAGGCTTGCCGGATCTTGGCGATGTTGCGGTTGATGTCATGGCGCAGGCTGGCGGCGAAACGCTGCAGAGTCTCTGCGCTGGCTTGCTGAGAGTGTTGGGAGAAGAAGGTGTCCGGATCATCGAACACGCCGAAGTCCTGCATCACTTTCTCTTTCTGGATATAGGTGTGGTTGCCGCCTTTCCAGTCGATGTCAGGCTGTTGCAGATTGGGGGTGGCCACTCCGTAGCCGGAAAAGCTGCCGCTCACCTCGGAGAACTTGCGTTGCAAGGCTTGCAGATAGGGCTGGTCCAGGATCAGGCCCTCCAGCTGATACCAGTTGTCGCCGAAATAGACCTCCGCCCAGGTATGCATGATTTCTTCCGGCATCACTTGGTAGACCTCGCCTTCCATGATGCCGGACTGCATCGACTTGTGGATGGTGGCGCCGTGCAGGCGGCAGGGGTGGCCCACCGCGCGCAACAGGGCCATGAACAGAATCGCCTTGGTGTTGCACTGACCATAGCCGTCCAGCAGGATTTTGGAGGCGGGGGTGGTGTCCCGCTCACTGAAGCCGAAGCGGATATGGTCGCGGACGAAATTGTAGATGGCGGTCAACTGCGCGTCCGGCGTCAGCGTGCGCCAGGATTGCGCGTCCAGCAATTGCTGGATGGCCGGGTGGCTGAAATCGAGCAGCGGGGTTTCTTGCAGATAGCGTTGCATTGCCGTGGGCTCCATGTGTGGCAGGAGCGTCCACTTTAGGAAGGCACCGGCTTGGGCGCTTTCAAGAAACCGCTGACATTGCGCACCATGCTGGGCGGAATGCCGATCAAGCGTCGGCAGGTGGCGGAGAGGTGGGACGGGGTGTCGAAGCCGGCGTCCAGCGCCGCGGCGGATACCGAGTTGTGCTGGGCGACGGCGCCGAGCGCGTCGAGCAGCTGCTGGAATAGCAGATAGTGCTTCAGCGTGCCGCCGGTCTGCTGTTTGAACAGGTGGGACAGGCGGCTGGGAGACAGGTGAATTTGGCGCGCCAAGTGCCGGATGGAGCGCTCGTCGGCCGGAGAGCGGCGGATCCGCGCCAGCACGCCGCGCAGGCGGCCGTCGCTGGGCGCATGGCCGGCGAGCCGCGGGTCCAGCCCCAGTTGCTTGAGAACGCCCCGCCAGTGGCTGTGATAGCAGGATCGGCAGGCGGCCGCGGTCATGGCGGCGAAGCGCGCGGCCAGCGCCCGCGTCAGCGGCTCCGGCAGCACCGCATAAGTTTGCCGCGCCGGCAGGTGGTGCGCCTTGAGCTCGCGCCACAGCCGGGAGGTGTGGTCGATCAGCAGCAGCGCGTGCAAGCCGTCCTTGCCGTAAAACGCGTGTTCAACGCCGCCGTCCAGCAGCAGGCCGCGACAGGCGACGGTGTCCGATCCGATGCGGACGCTCAGCGTGCGCGCGGGGTCCGGCTCCAGGCACAGCATCAGGTGGGCGTAATGGTGGGTGTGGGTCTCGGCGTGAATGCGCTGGCCTATCACCAGCAGGTGGTCGTCGGCCTGGAAGATGTGATCCATGTCGGCGTCTCCGCGTGGGGTATCCCGGACAGCTTAACGCAGCTGTCGCAGCATGTCGGCGCATTGCACGACCTGAGCGTACTCGCCGTCTAGATTGGCCAGCGCCATGGCGTGCACTTCGTCGGCACGGCGCGGGGTGCCGGCGTAGTCCACCTTGTCGAAGGCGAAGCAGGCGTCGGCGGCCACCAGGGTGTGGAAGCCGAGGTTGCCGGCGCTGCGGGCGGTGGCTTCCACCGAGTTGTTGGTGCTGACGCCGACGATGAGCAGCTGTTCGATGCCGCGCACGCGCAGCCAGCGTTCCAGGCCGCTGTGGGCGAAGGCGTCCGGCACGTTCTTTTCCATCACGTGTTCGCTGGCCAGCGGGGCCAGCGCGGGTTGGAATTCGACGCCGGGCTGGCCGGGCCAGAACGGCGAGCCCGGGGTGCGGGAGATGTGGCGCACATGGACCAGCGGCGCGCCGGCCTGGCGCCAGGCGGTCAGTAGTTGGGCGATATTGGCTTCGGCCTGGGGGTTGTTGCGCGGGCCGGCTTCGGGGCGGCTCATGCCTTGTTGCATGTCGATGATGATGAGGGCGGGGGCGGTGTGCATGGCGGGGATGCCGGGGTCATGGCGGGGGTTTAGTGTAGCAGGGGAGGTGTGGGTGTGCCGATGGCTTGGGATCGGTTTTGTGGAGGGGTTACGGTCTTTAGATAACTTTGTGCTTGGAGAGAGTTGTTTTGTTGAATCCGCTGCGCGGATGATGTTTTTGGTGCCGCTTTCCGCGCGGCGAACGGGGAGGGGGCGGGCCGCCGCCCCCTTCCATCCCCCCTCGTCCCCCAGGACGCGAAACCCCGAAGAAAAAGGGGCCTGCAAGGCGCGGCTGAACTCGCGATTTGCTAACGTCAAATCGCTCAAACAAAGCAGCCGCTTAAAACCTTGCAGACCCCTTTTTCTCCGGCGCGCCCCGAGGGGACACTTGGTCGCTACACGAGGTGGTTTTTTTTTGAAAAGAAAGAGTGATTTAGCTTCGTTAGTTATTTCTGTGGGTAACTGTCCAGTTTGACCCTGCCTGTGGATATCTAGGGCAAATCAAGAAGAAAGCACGTATCCGATGCGCCCTGGGTCCCTTCAAGCCTGCCGTCGGGTGGCAGGCCCGAGGTCTTAAGCGGCTGCTTGTTCGAGCAGCGCGACGTTAGCGCGCTGCGAGTTCAGCCGCGCCTCGGGCCTGACGGGTCCCGGCGGGAAGCCGTAGGCCAGGCTTGCAGGGTGGCCTTTAGGAGTGGAGAGGATATTTGGCCAAGCAAATATCCTCTCCCTGCTCGCCGGGCAGCCCCGGCAATGAAAATCATCATCCGCGCAGCGGATACAAAACCCACCTACCTAGCCAAAGCAACCACCCCACCTTGACCCCGCCCGCCCCCTCGGCAACAATCCCCACGTTGCCGCCAAAACAAGCGGCACACGGGATTGGCGTCCCGTAATCACTGTTAACTTGCTTGCGCAGACCTCTGCGCAAGCTGCTTTTCCATGGTCGTGCCATTCGGCAGGCGCATGGTGGGAGAGTGCTATGCACTCGCCGGGTTAACAGTGTCCGGTACGCCAATCCTGCCACGCGCCTGCCTAATACCTCAGCCTTGCCCGGCAGGTGGTTTATCTTGTGTCACAGCAGGAGAAACACCATGCAACATCCTCAAAACTTTCCCCGTCGCCGCCGTTACAAACTGCACTCGCTGGAGCAACAGGAAGCGCTGCTGCCCTTCGTCCGCTTCTGCCCCGGCCGTACCTATGCGCATTACTGGCAGATGCCCGCGCCCAGCAAGGACTACCCCGCAGACCACGCCTACGGCCGCGAATGCGCGGCCCACCTGCTGCAATGGCTGAAGGACAATCGGGAATACGTCGGCAAAGGCCTGCTCAGCCGCGTCGCGCGCGACATCGATTTTGACGACCGCGATGGACGCGGCCAGTGGATGGGTTTCTTCAACTATCTGGAAATCATCATGCTGCTGGGCGCGGACCGGGTCCGGGTCTACCGCCATGTCGATAGCCAACACCAGCTCTACCTGGCGCTGGGACAACGGCTCAAGCTGGAAGCGCGCTTCCGCCGCATCCGCCTGCGCAATCGCTGACCTCGGCTGGTGGGTATCGCTGCGCTCCACCCACCCTACGGCGAGAGGTTGGGTCGGGCGGGCTTGTAGGGTGGGTGGAGCCGTAGGCGATACCCACCAAATCCCGCCACCAAACTTGGCCATCGAATACCCATCAATCCCGCCACGTTTCCGCGTGGGTATCGCAGCGCTCCACCCACCCTACGGCGGGAGATTTGTAGGGTGGGAGGAGCCGCAGGCGATACCCACCAAACCCCGCCACCAAACTTGGCCATCGAATACCCATCAATCCCGCCACGTTTCCGTGTGGGTATCACTGCGTTCTACCCACTCTACGTGAGGTGGATTGGTAGGGTGGGAGGAGCCGTAGGCGATACCCACCAAACCCCGCCACCAAACTTGGCCATTGAATACCCATCAATCCCGCCACATGTCCGCGTGGGTATCGCTACGCTCCACCCACCCTACGGCAGGCGGATTGGTAGGGTGGGAGGAGCCGCAGGCGATACCCACCAAACCCCGCCATCGAGACCCAAAGATCAATTCCGCCGCATGTCCGCGTGGGTATCGCTACGTTTCATCTACCCTGCGGAGGCCTTCCTGATCCGCGCGGTTAAACCGTCTCAATCTCCCCGCAGCTGCTCGCTGCCCACGCCGCACTCCTGCTTCAGGAAAGCGTAGCCGGCCGGCGTGATCCGCAAGGCGCGGCTGTCGCTGCGGCGCTCGGTCAGGCCGCGCTGCAAAAAGGCCTGGCACAGGGCCGCGCCCAGGCTGCCGGCGATGTGGTCGCGGCGCTCGCTCCAGTCCAGGCAAGCGCGCGCCAGCGGCCGGCGCGGGCGGGCGATGCCGGCCAGTTGAATGTCCAGCCGCGCCGCCAGCCAGTCCGCGCCGGCCGGCGTCACCGCGAACTCGCGCTCTTCAAGCCGTTGCAGCAGTTGCTGCTGTTGCAGGAAGTCGGCGACGGCGATGCCGAGCCGGCCGGCCAGGTGGTCGTAGCAGCTGCGCGCCAGACGGATGTCGGCGTTGCCCTTGGGGCGCACCGCGGTCCGGCTTTCGCCGGCGGCGGCGGACAGCGCTTCCAGCGCGTGGGCGATGGCCGGGCTGGCCAGGCCGTAATAGCGGTGGCGGCCGCGCTGTTCCACCCGCACCGCCTGGCCGTGCAGCAGCTTGGCCAGATGGTTGCTGGCCGCTTGCGGCGACAGGCCGGCGGCCTGGGCCAGATCGCTGGCCGGGTAGAGGCGGCCGTCTTGCAACAGCAGCAGCATCAGCGCGCGGCCGGGGTCGGCCAGCAGGCTGGCCAGGCGGCTGATGTCGGGTATGCGGTCCTGCGGGGTGGCAAGCATGGTTCATCCTCGGCTGAAACTTTGGCGGGCGCCGTCGGCTACGATAAACCCATCGTCAAGTTGGAACAAGGAGCGGGAAGTGGAGGATTTGCTGGACTATTTGCGTGCCCATTTTCTGGCGGAGCCGGAGCTGTTGGCGCGCAGCGGCGTGAGCCTGGAAACCTTGCGCGGCTGGCAGCGGGCCGGTGCGGCGCCGTGGCCGTCCTACCGGCTGACGCTGGCCGGCGAGGCGGCGTCCTGCATGGGCGTGGCAGCGCTGAGCGCGGAGTCGGCCTGGTATCCGCGGGGCATGCTGTGCTGGCTGGGGCAGGCGCTGGCTTGGGACGGCGATCCGGAGCGTCTGCGCGCCGGCTTTGAGCGGGAGTGGCGCGCGGGGCTGGCGGCGCTGGAGCTGCCGCCCGCCGAGGCGGACCTGCCGGCGGCGTGGCGGGATTTCCTGGCCGGCGGCTACGGGGTGTGCACCCGCGACGGCTTGCCGGCGCAGATCGCGCAGAAGGAGGCGCTGGTGTCCTTGATCGACGCGCTGACCGAGCGCCAGAGCCGGTCCGGGCTGGAGCCGGCGCAGCGTGAGCGACTGGCGCGGGCTGTGGCTTGGCTGGACGCGGTGGCGGCGCCGTTTGCGCCGCATGAGCGGGCGGCCAGTTCGAGCGCCCGCTGCGTCGAGTTGACGCGGCGGCTTTACCTGATGGAGGCGGCATGAGCGCTTGGCCCTCGGACCCGCTGGCGGCGGTGGTCCACGCCCACCCTTATCCCTATTACCAGGATTTGGCGCAGCGGCGGCCGCTGTATTTTGACGCCGGCCTGGGCCTGTGGGTGGCCGCAGGCCACGCGGCGGCGCAGGCGGTGTTGGCCTCGGCGGCATGCCGGGTGCGGCCGCTGGAGCAGCCCGCGCCGCCGCCGCTGGGCGATGGCGGCTTGGCGCGGACTTTCTGTCTGTGGGCGCGGATGAGCGAGGCGCCGCGCCATCCGGCGCTGAAGGCGGCCTTGAACCACGCCTTGGCGACGGTGGCGGGCGCGGAGGCCGGGCGCTTGGCTGAAAGCCTGGCGCGGGACTGGTTGGTGCGCGAGCCGCTGAGCGGCGGCTTGCTGGACCGGATGGCGCAGGGCCTGCCGGTGCTGACGCTGGCCGGCTTGCTGGGGCTGGAGGTGGAAGATGCGCCGGCGCTGGTGGCGGAGGTGGCGGCCCTGGCGCAAGCGCTGGCGGCGGATGCCGACGCCAAGGCGCTGGCGCGAGGGGAAGCGGCTTTGGAGGCCTTGCGGGCGCGGGTCGGCGCGGCCTTGCCGCGGGCCGGCGGCCTATTGGCTGCGCTGCGGCATGCACTGGAGCCGGACGAGGCGGCGCTGACGGCGAATGTGATCGGTCTGTTGTTTCAAAGCCTGGACGCCGGCGCCGGCCTGTTCGCCGCCGCGGTCTGGCATCAGGCCCAGGGCCGGCCGCTGGAGGCGGGCGCGGCGGCGGAATGGGCGTGGCTGGCCTTGCATGATCCGGTCTTGCACAACACTCGCCGTTTCGCCGAGGGGGGCTGGCGTCACGGCGGCCAGACGGTGCCGGCAGGCGCTTCCATCTTGGTGGTGCTGGCCGCGGCGGCGCTGGACCCGGCCGGGCCGGGCGAGGCCTTGATGTTTGGAGCCGGCCGGCATGCCTGTCCGGGCCAGGCGCTGGCGATGGAGATCGCCCGCGGCGGCCTGGCGGCCTTGGCGGCGGCGCGGCCGGATTGGCAAGTTTTGACGGCGGCGGCGCATTTTCGCCGGCTGCCCAACGCGCGGGTGCGCATCTATGGCGATAAAGGGAGAACGGAATGATTGCGGTGATTTTCGAGGTGGAGCTGGCCGAGGGCGGCCGGGACGGCTATCTGGGCTGGGCCGAGCGTTTGGGGCGGGAGCTGGCGACGGCGGACGGTTTCTTGTCCATCGAGCGCTTCGTCAGCCTGAACCGGCCGGACAAAATGCTGTCCTTGTCGTTCTGGCGCGATGAGGAGGCGGTGACGGCCTGGCGGCGGCTGGAGCCGCACCGCGCGGCGCAGCGGCAGGGCCGGGAGGCCTTGTTCGCCGATTACCGGCTGCGGGTGGCGGCGGTGTTGCGGGATTATGGGATGTTCGAGCGGGAACAGGTCCCTGATGGCGTCAGCCCAGGGTCGGGTTCAAGGCCTTGATCACGTAGAGATCAAAGCGGGTGGACTTGCCGTCCAGCACCGCGGACGGCTTCACGCCCTCGATGGCCGCGCCCAGCCGCGGCCGTTTCACCACCACGCGGTTCTTGGCCGCGGCGATGGCGGCTTGCAGCAGCGCGGCGCTGTCCAGGTCGTCGCCTATCACCTGCTGGAAAGCCTGCATGTCCTTCTTGGCGGCGGCGCTTTTCTTGTCGGTGTCCGGGAACATCGGATCGACGAAGACCACGTCCGGACGCTCGGCCTCGTTTAGCGAGGCCAGCCAGGCGATGGAGCTGGCGTGCACCAGATGCATGCGCGCGGCGATGTCGGCGGTGTCCGGGTGGCCGGCGGCGCGTTCCAGCGCGTCGGCCAGCAGCGCGGCGGCCACCGGCGAGCGCTCCACCAGGGTGACGCGGCAGCCCAGGCCGGCCAGCACGAAGCTGTCGCGGCCCAGTCCGGCGGTGGCGTCCACCACATAGGGCAGTTCCTTGGCGCCTTTCAGGCCTATGGCCTTGGCCACCGGCTGGCCGCGGCCGCCGCCCTGTTCGCGCCGATGCTTGGCCGCGCCTTCGACAAACTCCGCATACACCGCGCCGTGCTTGCCGGTGGTCAGCAGTTCCAGCCGTTCCGCGCCCAGTTCCAGCCAATAGCCTTGTTCCGGCCTTTGCTCCAGCAGCGGCAAAGCGAAGCGCTGGCTCAGCAGGCGGGCGGCGTCCAGGCGGTCGGGACGGGCGCAGTACAGCGGGGTGGCGGGCATGGCAAATCCTCGGATGGGCGAACGGCGGACGAACGATACGGGATGGCGTGGGCGAGGGCAAGCCGGAGCTTGCTTTATATGTTGAACAAATATCACGCGTGCTACGTATTTGCACTTAGCTTACTTCGCGTGAGGAACAACTATTTTTTAAAGAGGGGCTTCTTCGCCGCGTTTGACAGCTTTTGTCAGTTTTTCGGCTGCCTGGTTTGTTAAGTTGTCGCGGCTAGTTTTAATTTGGAATTATTTTATTGTCATTTCTTTTTGCTTTGATACAGGTTCTAATCCGCTGAGCAGCTTTTGGAATGCAGTCGCGGGCGGGGTTCGACCAGTGCTTTAAGCCGAAATGATCGGGAGAGCGTGATGAGTTGGTGGAAATCAGCGGGGCAATCGCAAGGCAGTGACAAGAAGACACCGGCTCTCAAGCGTTCTCGCCTGTTGTTGCAGGCTCTGGAGCCCAGGTTGATGTTCGACGGCGCGGCGGCCGTGACGGCCGCTGCCGCCTCGGCGCACGCGGACGCGCCGCTGCCGGCGGAGCGTCCGGCCCCGGCGGAGGCGCCGCGGTCCGTCGCGGTGGAGCGCTTGGCGGAGAAGGTGGCCGCGGCGCTGGCGCCGGCAGCGCCGCCCAAGCAGGTGGTGTTCGTCGAGTCCAACGTCGCCAATTACCAAAGCCTGCTGGCGCAAATGCCGGCCGGCATGGAGGTGGTGATGCTCAACGCCGGCAAGGACGGCCTGAGCCAGATCGCCGAATGGGCCAAAACCCATCACGGCTACGCCGCCATCCACATCATTTCCCACGGTCAGAGCGGGGATCTGATGCTGGGCAGCATGGAGTTGACCACCGCCAAGCTGGACAGCCGCCAGGCGGATCTGAAACTCGTAGGCCAATCGCTGACTGCCAACGGCGACATTTTGCTGTACGGCTGCGACATAGGCGCCGGCAGCAGCGGCGCCGCCTTCGTCAGCGCGCTGGCCCGCTATACCCAGGCCGATGTGGCGGCGTCCACCGACGCCACCGGCGCGGCGCGGCTGGGCGGCGATTGGACGCTGGAGCGCAACAGCGGCCATATCGACGTGGCCGACTTGCACTTTAGCTACGACGCCTTGCTGGCTCGGCCGGTAACGGGCACCACCGATTTCACCGCATCAGATGGCAACTCATACAACCCTTCCGGCAGCGTAGTGAGCGCCGGCAACGTCCAGGGCTGGGACTTCTCGCTGCAACTGGGTGCCACCAATAACGGCGGCCAAACCATTATTGTCGAAAAACCCGGCTCTGTGACCACGGAAACGGTGGACGGCTACAGCGACGGCACCATCCCCATCTCCTATTTCAGCGTCAAGTCCAATGACAACAGCCGCTTCACGCTGAATTCCATCGGCGTGGTGCTGAACGGCTACGATTCCGGCACCACCGGCGGCAATCTGCAGCTGGTCGGCTATATCAACGGCACCGCGGTCAGCGGCGCGACGCTGACGCTGAATGTGGGCGATGCTTTGCAGGGCAGCGGCGGCCTGGTGACCTTCACGGTGTCCGGCAACAGCGCTTTCCAGGGCATCGATTCCTTCCGGGTGCTGGCGGCCAACGGTCATACGGTGACCGGCATGATAGGCATAGGCGCCATCAACGCCATCAATTTTGGTTTCGCGCCGACGCTGACCGCCAGCGGCGGTTCCAGCGCTTACAGCAGCGGCACCGGCACTGCGGTGACGGTGGACAGCGGCATTACCCTGTCCGACTCCGACAGCAGCACCCAGGCCAGCGCCACGGTGTCCATCACCGGCAACTTCCACAGCGGCGAGGACGTGCTGGCCTTCACCAACAACGGCAGCACCATGGGCAACATCAGCGCCAGCTACAACAGCGGCACCGGGGTGCTGACGCTGACCTCCAGCGGCGCCACAGCCACGCTGGCGCAATGGCAGGCCGCCTTGCGCGCGGTCACCTATTCCGACAGCTCGCTGTCGCCCAACACCAGCTCCCGCACCATCAGCTTCGCCATCAACGACGGCGCGATCAACAGCAGCGCGGTGACCAAGACGGTGACGGTGGCGGCGGATTCCGCGCCGGTGATAGGCAATCTCAACGGCGACAACCCCACCTTCACCGAGAAGGGCGGCGCGGTGAAACTGGACGTGGGCACCGCGGTCACGGTGACGGACAGCGACACCCCCAACTTCAACAGCGGCAACCTGACCGTGCACATTTCCGCCAACGGCCAGAGCGGCCAGGATGTGCTGGGCGTGGACACCAGCGGCACGGTGTCCTTGTCCAGCGGCACCAGCGTGGGCAGCGTGGTGACAGTGGGCGGGGTGAGCATAGGCGTGATCGCCAGCAACGGCGACGGCGTCAGCGGCCATGATCTGATCGTCACCTTCAACAGCAACGCCATTCCGTCGCGGGTGGCCACGCTGCTGGCGGCGCTGACTTACAACAACACCAGCAACGATCCCAACACCGCTACCCGCACCATCAATGTCAGCGTCAACGACGGCCGCGGCGGCACCGGTTCCAGCAATGTGACGGTGGCGGTGGCGGCGGTCAACGACGCGCCCACCGGCAGCGCCACCGCCGGCAATCCCACCTTCACGATGGGCGGCTCCGCGGTATCGGTGTTCAGCGGCGCCAGCGTCAGCGCCGTCGAATCCAGCCAGAGCGTGATTCTGCTGACGCTGACCGTGTCCGGCCTGCAAGACGGCAGCAATGAAATCCTGTCCATAGACGGCAGCAATGTGGCGCTGACCAACGGCAACTCGGTCACCACCAGCGGCAACGGCCTGAGCGTCACCGTCTCGGTTTCCGGCGGCACCGCCACCGTGTCCATCAGCAGCAGCGGCATCTCCGCCAGCACCGCCGGCAGCGTGATCAACGGCATCACCTATCGCGACAGCAGCGGCAGTCCCTCCATCGGCAACCGGGTGGTGACGCTGACCAGCGTCAAGGACGACGGCGGCACCAGCAACGGCGGCGTGGACACCACCACGCTGGCCGTGGCCTCCACCGTCAGCGTGGCGGTGGTGCCGGTGGTCACCACCAGCGGCGGCAGCGCGGCCTTCACCGCCGGCGACAACACGAGTTCCACCCCGGTGGCGGTGGACTCCGGCATCACGGTGAGCAATAACGCCGGCCCCACGCTGGCCAGCGCCACGGTGTCCATCACCGGCAATTTCCAGAGCGGGCAGGATGTGCTGGCCTTCACCAACGACGGCAGTACCATGGGCAACATCACCGCCAGCTACAACGCCGGCACCGGGGTACTGACGCTGACCTCCAGCGGCGGCAGCGCCACGCTGGCGCAATGGCAGGCGGCCTTGCGCTCGGTCACTTACACCGACAGCGCGGTGACGCCCAACTCAGCCACCCGCACCGTCAGCTTCCAGGTCAACGACGGCAGCGCCAGCAGCGGCGTGGCCACGCGCACGGTGACGGTGACGCCCACCGATCAAACGCCGATCGCCACCGCCAGCGGCGGCAGCGCGGCCTTCACCGCCGGCGACAATACGGCTTCCACCCCGGTGGCGGTGGATACGGGCATCACGATCAGCGATCTGGACAACAGCACGCTGGCCAGCGCCACGGTGGCGATCACCGGCAACTTCCAGAGCGGCCAGGACGTGCTGGCCTTCACCAACACCAGCAGCAGCGCCTTCGGCAACATCACCGCCAGCTATAACGCCGGCACCGGGGTGCTGACGCTGACCTCCAGCGGCGCGACGGCGACGCTGGCGCAATGGCAGGCGGCCTTGCGCGCGGTCACTTACACCGACACCGCGGTGACGCCCAACACCGCCACCCGCACCGTCAGCTTCCAGGTCAACGACGGCAGCAAGAACAGCGCGGCGGTGACCCGCGGCGTGACGGTGACGGCCACCGACCAAACGCCAATCGCCACCGCCAGCGGCGGCAGCGCGGCCTTCACCGCCGGGGACAACACGGCTTCCACGCCGGTGGCGGTGGATACGGGCATTACGATCAGCGATCTGGACAACAGCACGCTGGCCAGCGCAAGGGTGTCCATCACCGGCAACTTCCAGAGCGGCCAGGACGTGCTGGCCTTCAGCAACACCAGCAGCAGCACCTTCGGCAACATCACCGCCAGCTATAACGCCGGCACCGGGGTGTTGACGCTGACCTCCAGCGGCGCGACGGCGACGCTGGCGCAATGGCAGGCGGCCTTGCGCGCGGTCACTTACACCGACACCGCGGTAACGCCCAACACAGCCGCCCGCACCGTCAGCTTCCAGGTCAACGACGGCAGCAAGGACAGCGCGGCGGTGACCCGCGGCGTGACCGTGGCGGCCACCGATCAAACGCCGATCGCCACCACCACCGGCAGCGCCGGCGCCTATGTGGTGGGCGGCGCTGCCACGCCGGTGGACGGCGGCCTGACCGTGTCGGATCTGGACAACACCACCCTGGCCAGCGCCACGGTGGCGATTAGCGGCAACTTCCAGAGCGGCGAGGACGTGCTGGCCTTCAGCAACACCAGCAGCAGCACCTTCGGCAACATCACCGCCAGCTACAACGCCGGCACCGGGGTGTTGACGCTGACGTCCAGCGGCGCCACGGCCACCTTGGCGCAATGGCAGGCGGTGCTGCGCGCGGTCACTTACATCGACACCGCCGGCTCGCCCAACACCGCCACTCGCACCGTCAGCTTCACCGTCAACGACGGGACCAAGAACAGCGCGGCGGTCACCCGCAACATCGCCTTGCAACTGATGCCGCCCAGTGTCTCCGGCCTGACCAGCGGCACCGACACCGGTAGCAGCCATAGCGACGGCGTCACCAGCAACGCCACGCCCACGGTCACCGGCACCGGGATCGCCAACAGCCTTGTCATCATCTATGTGGACGGGGTGCCCATCGATAGCACGGTCGCGGACGGCAGCGGGGCCTGGAGTTACAGCTTTGTCTCCAGCCTGAGTTCCGGCGCGCACGCCATCACCGCCGTGGTTAGCAGCGGCGGCGTCAGCAGCGGCCAATCCAGCGCCTTCAACGTGGTGATAGACAGCAGCGCGCCGGCGGCGCCGTCCGGCGTGGCTTTGAGCACGGGGACGGACACCGGCAGCAATCACGGCGACGGCATCACCGGCAACAACCGGCCCACGGTCACCGGCACGGCGGAAGCCAACAGCACGGTCACGGTGTATGTGGACGGCACGGCGGTGGGCACGGCGACGGCGGACGGTAGCGGCGCCTGGAGCTACAGCCTGGGCAGTTCGCTGGCGGACGGCAATCACAGCATCCGCACCACCTCCACGGATCTGGCCGGCAACGCCAGCGGCCAATCGACGACCTACATCATCACGGTGGACACCGTGGCGCCGGACAGCCCGGCCAATACCGGTCTGAGCCTGGCCACCGACAGCGGCTCCAGCAACCGCGACGGGGTCACCAACGTCAACCGCCCCAGCGTCACCGGTCTTGCAGAGGCGGGCAGCAAGGTGGCCGTGTTCATCGACGGCGTGCAGGTGGGCACCGCCACCGCCGACGGCGGCGGCGTCTGGCTGTTCAATCTGAGCCAGCCGCTGACGGACGGCAGCCACAGCGTGCGCGCCACGGCCACCGACACGGCCGGCAACATCAGCGCGCAGTCGGCCTCGTTCACCGTTGTCGTGGACACCACCGCGCCGACGCCGCAGTCCTTCACCCGGCTGGACCCGGCTTCCAGCTCCGCCAGCAGCCTGCGTTACGACCTGGTGCTGAACAAACCCATCGTCGGCTTGAGCGCCGGCGATCTGAGCGTGATCACCAGCGGCAGCGCCCGCGCCGACATCGGCAACATCGTCCGCATCAGCGACAGCCACTACGTGGTGCAGCTGACCGGGGTGAGCGGCGCCGGTTCGGTGGCGCTGGCGCTCAAGTCCGGCGCGGCGGCCGATCTGGCCGGCAACGTGACCCAGCAGCAGACGGTGGCGCCGGCGTATCAGTTGAGCCCCAACACCACCGTGGTGCTGCCGCCGCTGCCGCCGGCGGAAGCGCCGCCGCAGTCCAACGCGGCGCCGGTCATCAATATCGCGCCCATCACGCCCAATATCGTGTTGGCCGCGGTGAGCGGCGCGGGCAACGGCGGCAACGGCCCGGGCTCCGCGCCGACGTCGCAAGGCCCGGCCGGCCCGCTGACGAGCAATCCCATCCAGCTCTCCTTCGGTCAGGATCGTTTCGCGCCGACGCCTAGCGAGCCGTTTGGACGCGGCAACGCCGGTCTGCCCTTCGTCTCCAATCTGGGCGGCACCGCCGGCGCGCCGCTGCAAGTGATGCCGGATCTGGGCGTGCGGCCGCTGGTGGCCGGCCAAGGCTTCAATTTCAGCCTGCCGCCCGGCACCGTGATCAGCCGCAATCCCGACGCGGTGCTGAACATCCAGGTGCGTCAGAGCAATGGTCAGCCGCTGCCGGCCTGGCTGAAGTTCGACCCGCAGACCGGCCGTTTCAGCGGCACGCCGCCGGCGGGCTGGAACCGGTCCTTGTCCTTGGAAGTGACGGTCAGCGACCAGAACGGCCACCGCGGCGTCACCCATATGCAGCTGAAAACCGGCGCGGGCGAGCAGGCGGCCGCGGCGACGGAAAAGGTCGCGGCGGCCGGCAAGCCGGCCTTGCACGAGCAGTTCCGCCAGCACGGCAGACCCGCCTTCGATCAGCAGATCGCCGGATGGCTGCAGACGGAGGACACGGTCTGAGCGCCGTCTCTCCACTAAACCAACAAACCGCACAGGGGACGATATGAACAAACAAACACAAGGGGGAGGGGCCGGCCGCGGCGTTCTTCGAACGCTGGCCGCGCTGACGGCGCTGGCCTTGTCCGGCTGCGCGGTCACGCCCGCGCCGATGAGCCTGGGCGACCGCCAGGCCACGCTGGCGGCGGACCGCCAGGCCATGTTCGGCAGCCAGGAGCCGTTGGCGGGGCCTGTGACTTTGCAAGAAGCGATGGCGCGCGCGCTGAAGTACAACCTGGACTACCGGGTCAAGCTGATGGAAGAGGCGATGGCGCAGCGCCAGCTGGACCTGTCCAGCCTGGACATGCTGCCCAAGCTGGCGCTGGCCGCCGGCTACACCGCCCGCAACAAGGAAAACGCGTCCTCGTCCCAGAACGTGGCCACCGGCGAGCAATCGCTGGTGCCGTCCATCTCCTCGGAGAAGCGCAGCCATACCGCGGACCTCAATCTGAGCTGGAACGTGCTGGACTTCGGCGTCAGCTACTACACCGCGCAACAGCAGTCCGACCGGCTGCTGATCCTGCAGCAGCGCAAGCGCAAAGTGGCGCAGCAACTGATGCAGCAGGTGCGCGAAGCCTGGTGGCAGGCGGTGGGCGCGCAACAACTGGAAGGCCGCATCGACTCCTTGCTGGCCGAAACCAACCGCGCGCTGGAAGACGCGCGGCAGGTGGAGAAGCAGAAGCTGCGCGCGCCGCTGGAAGCGCTGAACTACCGCCGTCAGCTGCTGGACGTGATCCGCCAGATGGGCATGATCCGCAACGCGCTGGCCCAGGCCAAACCCAAGCTGGCCGCCATCATGAATGTGCCGCCCGGCACCGACTTCAAGGTGGCGGTGCCGGAAGGGCTGCCCACTCCGGCGCTGGGGCTGAAGCTGGAACAGATGGAGGAAATGGCCCTGCTGAACCGGCCGGAACTGAACGAGGCGCGCTACAACGAGCGCATCGGCGTCACCGAAACCCGCAAGGCCATCGCCAAGCTGCTGCCTGGCCTGGAATTCAGCATCGGCCAGAACTACGACAGCAATAAATTCCTGGTCAACAACTCCTGGAGCGACGCCGGCCTGCGCATCAGCTGGAACCTGCTCAATCTGTTCAGCGCCGGGCCGATCACCAAGGCCGCCGACGCCCAGCTGCAAGTGGCCAAGACCCAGCGCATGGCGTTGAACATGGCGGTGTTGACCCAGGTGCACGTGGCCTATCTCGACCTCAAGGGCCGCTCGCGCCAGTTCGCGCTGGAGCAAGAGCTCAACGACGTGGAACAGCGCATCTACGTGCAGAACCGCAACGCCACCGACAGCGGCGTGCAGGGCCGCCTGCCGGCGATCCTGGCCGACGCCAACGCGGTGTTCTCCACGCTGCGGCTGTACCAGAGCTACGGCGATCTGCAAAACGCCTACGGCCAGATGGGCTCCAGCCTGGGGATGGACCCGCTGCCGGAAAGCACGGCCAGCTATGAGCTGCCGGCGCTGGCCGCGGCCTTCAAGGGCGCGGAAACCCGGTGGCAGGGTCAGGTGGCGGGGAGCAAGCCATGAGGTTGACGGTACTTAGGCTTGCCGCCTGCCTGCTGGCGGCCGCCTGCGCCCAGGCGGCGACGCCGCCGGCCAAACCGTCGGCGCCGGTGACCAACGCCAGCGACGGTCGCATCCGCGTGCAACTGATGGCGCGCAACGCCGTCACCCTGTCCGGCGAAGTGGCCGCCAAGATCGCGGCCTTGCCGGTGCCGGAGGGCGCCAGCTTCAGCAAGGGGCAGGCGCTGGTGCAGTTCGACTGCGGCAGCTACCGCGCCCAGCTGCGCAAATCCCAGGCCTCGCTGGAGGCGGCCAGCCAGCTGCTCAAGGTGAACAATCAGCTGGCCAAGCTCAATTCCGCCGGCGCGCTGGACGTGGCCCAGGCCCAGGGCAAGGCCAAGGAGGCGGCCGCCGACGCCAGCTATATGCAGACCATAGTCGGCAAATGCGTGATCAGCGCGCCGTTCAACGGCCGCGTGGCGCGCCGCATCGCCGCCGTGCACCAATACGTCAGCCCCGGCAACCCGGTGCTGGACATCGTCGATTCCGGCTCGCTGGAGCTGCGCATGTTGGTGCCGTCCAAATGGCTGGCCAAACTCAAGTCCGGCAGCAAGTTCACCGTGGCGGTGGACGAGCTGGGCGCCAGCTTCCCGGCCAGGATAGAACGCCTGGGCGCGCAGATCGATCCGGTCAGCCAGTCCATCCTCGCGGTGGGCGTCATCGAGGGCAACGGCGCCAGCCTGCTGCCGGGGATGAGCGGCTGGGCCAGCTTCAAGTAGGCCGTGCATGGGGCACGCCGATAGAAGCCGGGAACTGGCCGGCCTGCTGCAATTGCTGCACCGCGCGCGCGACGCGGTCAGCGCCGAGCAGTTGGGCTTCATCATCGTCAACGAAAGCCAGCAATTGCTGCCCTACCGCCAGGCGGCGGCATGGCGCGAAGGCCTGCATCGCCACGTGACGGCGCTGTCCGGCCTGGCGGAGCTGGACCCCACCGCGCCCTATATGCAATGGCTGTCCCGCGTGTTCCGCCATCTGGCGGAGTCCGGCGGGCCGGAGGTCGGGCAGGACAGCCGCGCGCTCGAGGCCGGCGACCTGCCGGCGGCGTTGGCCGAGGACTGGTCGTCCTGGCTGCCGGCCCACGCGCTGTGGCTGCGCCTGGGCGAGCAGGGCGCCTGGCTGCTGGCGCGGGAACTGCCGTGGAGCGATTACGAGCGCAAGCTGGCGGAAGAGCTGGCCCACGGCTACGGCCACGCGCTGTTGCGCTTCGCGCCCAAACGCAACTGGCGGGAGCTGGCGCGGCAATGGCTGCGGCCCGGCCGCAAGCAGCGCCGGCTGCTCATCGCCGCGCTGTTGCTGGCCTGCATGCCGATACGCCTCAGCGTGCTGGCGCGCGGCGAGGTGACGCCGCAAAACCCGGTGCTGCTGCGCGCGCCGCTCAGCGGAGTGATAGACCGCATCCAGGTGCAGCCCAACCAGCGGGTCAAGGCCGGCGATCCCTTGTTCGATCTGGACGCCACCTCGCTGGCCGGCCAGTTCGCCATGGCCGCGCGCGAACGCGACGCCGCGCAGGAAAGCTTCCGCGCCAGCGCCCAGCTGGCGGTCACTGACGACAAGGGCAAGCTGGCCATGGCGCAGGACCGCGCCAAGCTGGAAGAAAAAAGCATCGCGGCCGAATACACCGGCCTGGAGTTGCAAAGGCTGCACGTCACCGCGCCCAGCGCCGGCGTGGTGGTGTTTTCCGACCGCAACGACTGGCAGGGCAAGGCGGTGACGGTGGGCGAAAAAGTGATGACGCTGGCCGATCCCGCCCATGTGGAACTGGCCGCCTGGCTGCCGGCGGCGGAGGCCATAGACGTGGCGCCCGGCGGCAAGATCACGCTTTATCCCAACGCTTCGCCCACCGAGTCCTACGACGCGGAAATCCTCCGCGTCGCCTACAAGGCCGAGGCGGTGGAGGGCGGCCTGCTCGCCTACCGGCTGCAAGCCCGCTTCGTCGACGGCGACAAGCCGCGGCTGGGGCAGATGGGCACCGCCCGCGTTTACGGCGACTGGGTGCCGCTGGTCTATTACGCCTTGCGCCGGCCGCTGACCGCCGCGCGGCAATGGTTGGGGTGGTGAGCATGCGGTCCCCCGCTTTGCCCGCGCTGCGCCAGGAACTGACGCTGCACCCCGGCCCGGCGCTGGCCGACGGCGCGCCCAGCTGGACTCTGCACGACCCCTGCGCCCATCGCTTCTACCAATTGGGTTGGGCCAGTTTCGAAATCCTGTCGCGCTGGCAGTTGGGCACCGCCGAGGCGGTGCTGCAAGCCGTCAACGAAGAAACCACGCTGAGCTTGGGCGCCGAGGACATCAAGGCGGTGCTGTTGTTCCTGTCCCGCCATCAGCTGCTGCAGGCCGCCAGCGCCGAGCAGAACGCCTGGCTGTGGCAGCTGCGCGAGGCCAACCGCCCCAGCCGCGCGATGTGGCTGTTGAAGAACTATCTGTTCTTCCGGGTGCCGCTGCTGCGGCCGGAGGCGCTGCTCAATCGCCTGCTGCCGTGGACCGGCTGGCTGTTCCACCCGCGCTTCTGGCTGGCGATGGCCGCGGTGCTGGCGCTGGCGCTGGCGCTGGTGTCGCGGCGCTGGGACGAGTTCACCCACACCTTCTCCGCCTACGGCGGCGTCAGCGCCGCCATCGGCATCGGCCTGTCGCTGAGCCTGGCCAAAATCCTGCACGAAATGGGCCATGCGCTGACCGCGCGCCACTTCGGCTGTCGGGTGCCGGCCATGGGCGTGGCCTTCCTGGTGATGATGCCGGTGCTTTACACCGACACCAACGACGCCTGGAAGCTCAACAGCCGCCGCCAGCGGCTGCTGATAGGCGGCGCCGGCATGTTGGCGGAACTGGTCCTGGCCGCTTGGGCCACGCTGTTGTGGAGCTTCCTGCCGGACGGCCCGCTGCGCGCCGGCGTCTTCCTGCTGGCCACCACCACCTGGCTGGCGACGCTGGCGATCAACGCCAGCCCCTTCATGCGCTTTGACGGCTATTTTCTGCTGGCGGATTACCTGGGCCTGCCCAATCTGCACAACCGCTCCTTCGCGCTGGCGCGCTGGCGGCTGCGCAAAACGCTGTTGGGCCTGGACGATCCGGTGCCGGAGCATTTTCCGGCCGCGCGCCGGCGCGGCTTGATCCTGTTCGCCTGGGCCACCTGGCTGTACCGGCTGGTGCTGTTCCTGTCCATCGCCTTCCTGGTCTACCACCTGTTCTTCAAGGCGCTGGGCATCCTGTTGCTGGCGGTGGAGCTGGGCTGGTTCATCGCCCGGCCCGTGGTCGGCGAGCTGATGGTGTGGTGGCAGCGCCGCGCGGATCTGCGCTGGGGCCGGGAAACCCGCCGCAGCGCCGCGGCGCTGCTGATCCTGACGCTGGCGCTGATCCTGCCCTGGCAGCGCGAAGCGGCCAGCCCGGCGGTGATGGGCGCGCTGCAATCGCAGGGCCTGTACGCGCCGGCGACGGGCGAGGTGGCCGAAGTCCTGGTGCGCGACGGCCAGCTGGTCAAGGCGGGGCAGGTCATGGCCAGGCTAGGTTCGCCGATGCTGGAGGCGCAGCTGGCGCTGGCCGGCGCCCGCGAGCGGGATCTGGCCTGGCAGACCGCGCAGCAGCCGTTCGATCCGGAACTGCAGCAGCGCGGCCCGGCCTTGCGCAAGCAATGGCAGGTGGCGCAGGAGCAGGTGGCCGCCTTGCGCCAGCAGATGGCCCGGCTCACTCTGACCGCGCCTTTCGCCGGCCGCGTCGTGGACGTCAGCGAGGCGCTGCGCGCCGGCACCGCGCTGGCCGAGGGCGAGCATCTGCTGGACGTGGTGGGGCCGGACGGCGTCAAGGGCGAGGCCTTTGTCGACGAGGCCGCGCTGGCCGGGCTCAAGCCGGGGCATGTCGCCCGTTTCGTCGCCGACGGCGGCGAGTTCTGGAGCGTGGAGTGCCGGCTGGGCCAGATAGACCGTCTCAATCTGCCGCTGCTGGATCAGCCCTTGCTGGCCTCCACCTATGGCGGGCCGATTCCCACCGAGCAGCGCGACCGCGGCCTGGTGCCGCTGGCGGCCACCTTCCGCGTGCGGCTGGAGCGCTGCGAGCGCGGCGCGGCGCCGCTGCGGGAACTGGCCGGGGTGGCGCGCTTGCGGGGTGAGCGCTACAGCTTGCTGGAGAGAGGGACGCGGCAGTTGTTGGCGGTGTTGCGGCGGGAGGGCGGGCTGTAGCGCGGCTTGTGTCGTCCTATCCGCAAGGCCTTGCGCGCAGGAGCGCGCACTACGAAGTCGGGCGCGCCGCCGGCGCGCCCCATAACGGGTTTTGGAAAGGAGCCGTTCGCCATGTCTTCATTCTTGAACACTTCCTCGCTGGCCGAAGGCCTGCATCTGCGCCCGGCGCGGCATCACGACGAGGCCTTCATCGCCGGCCTCTATCGCAGCGCCCGCCCGGACCTGCAACTGATAGACGGCGAGGAGGAACTGATCCGCACCGTACAGGAGCAGCAGTACCAGGTGTTGCAACGCGGCGCAGGCGACAACTACCCGGACGCGATGCATTTCGTCATCGAAAAAACCGGCGCCAACGTCGGCGTGGTGATGGTGGATTTCGGCCATAACGAAGTGCGCATCATCTTCCTGGCCATGGTGCCGGAGGCGCGCGGCCTGGGTTACGGCAAAGAGGTGTTGATGGGCTTGCAGCAGGCGGCCTGGCAAGTGCGCGCGCCGCTGGCGGTGGTGGTGTGGCACAGCAATGTGCAGGCGCGCCGGCTGTATCACCAGTTGGGCTTCGTGCTGGAAGAGGCCGGCGACATGGCGGACAAGCTGGTGTGGCGGCCGGAGCGCCATTCGCCGCAGGGCGAGGCGCGGGTCGGCCTGTAGCGTCGCCGGCTCCGGCCGGCTTGGAGCTTGTGCACTGTCCGCTGCGCGGGCCCGCCATGGAGTCGGCGAGTAGATTTTCGAAACGCTCATACATGCCGTATGAGCGTTTCGTTTTCTCGGCCGCCGGGCCTTGCTTCGCTCTTGCCCGGCGGGCCTGCGAACAGGCGCTTAGTTGAAGGGCAGCTGAAAGTAGGCCAGCGCCGGGTCGCGTCCGGCGGGAATCACCCGGCCTATCCATACCAGGTCCAGGCGGATGGCGTCGCTGTGCTCGGTGGCGGGCAGTTCCAGCTGGCCCACCGCGTCCGCCAGGTCGGTGGCGCCTTCGGCGGCCAACTCCACCACGAAGGGGGTGCGCCGCGCGGTCTGGTGCGGCGATTGCGCTTGCGGCCGCAGCTTGACGGCCTGCACTTGCAGCGAAATATCGGGATGTTGCGGGTTGCGGAAAATGCAGTGCTTGCCGAGCAGATGCATGAAGTCTTCGGCTTGGACGGTGGCGAGCATGGCGATGTCCCCTGAAGGCAAAGGCCGCCGCTCCCGCGGAGGAGAGGCGGCCGGAAGCGGCTGGAGGCCGCGTATTGTGATTATGGACGAACCGGATACAGGCCGTTGATGGCGATACAGAAATTCAGCGCCAGGAAGGGGTTGAGCACGCTGACCGGAGCGTTGCCGCCGGTCAGGTCGGTATTGCCGGTGGCGGACAGGCCTTGCACCGATACCGGATTGTTCAGCGCCGTGGACCAGATGGTGGCCAGGCCGGTGCCGGCGCCGGAAGCGCCCAGATAGGGGTTGCTGGAGCTGGGCGCGCTGGCCGGAGTGGCCGGCGTGGGCGTGCCGGCGGCGTGGAAGGTCACCGCCATGGAGGTGGCGGTATGGGAGTGAGCCGGCAGGTTGGCCACGCTGAGCGCCACGTTCTGGGTGCCGCCGAACTGACCGGGGTTGTAGGCCGGCAGATTGTAGGCGGGCTGGGCGGGGCCGGTGCCTATGGCCATGCGGCCGGTCAGATTGGGCAGCTTGAAGTTTTGCGACGCGGTGCCGCCGTAGAGCGTGCCCAGCAGCGAGTACAAGGCCTCGTACTGCGATACCTGGTAGGTCTGGCCCTGGCACAGCGCCCAGTCTTGCGGCGCGTAATTGAAGCCGTAGACCGTGATGGTGCCCATGTATGCGTCCATGTATTCCTCCTGCGAGTGATCCGCCTGGCGGCTGCCAGATGGGAAAGCCGTGTCAAAGAGAGGCCGGCTGCCGCGCTTGGGGGCCGCCCCGGCTCAGCGGAGCGTCGCGGCGGCCGAGGTTTCGAAAGCGCTTGTCCTAGGTGTAGCCCAGCGTTCCGCTAATGCAATACGCATTTGTACTTGTTATTTTTTCAGGATTTATCTGCTATGGGTTCGTTCCGAGATCATAAAAAATACAATCGTCATGGTCTATTCGCTGCGCTTTAGTGAATGTATTTAATAGATTGCGGCGGCGCGGCATCGCCGCCTAAGATGTCGGCATGCCTGTCTTGATCGCTCTGTTGTGCGGCATCGCCGCCTGCGCCGTCTTGCCGGCTTTGCCCGCCGCGACGGCTTGCCTGGGCCTGGCCGCGGGCGCGGCGGCGCTGGCCGCCTGCCTGCCGTCGCGGTTGCGGCCTTGGGCGGCGCTGGCGCCGGCCTTCCTGCTGGGGCTGGGCTACGCCGCCTGGCGCGCCGAGCACCGCCTGGCGCAGCAATTGCCGGCCGATTGGCAGCAGCGGCCGGTCGTCTTCATCGGCGAGGTGCGCGGCCTGCCGCAGCCCGGCGAGTACGGAACGCGCCTGACCATGGAGGTGGAGCGCACGCTGACGCCGGGCGTGAAGTTGCCGCAGACGGTGAGGCTGACGGATTTTCGCGGGCGGGAGTGGCCGACGGGCAGCCGCTGGCGGGCGGAAGCTCGCTTCAAGCGCAGCCGCGGCACGGCCAATCCCTTCGGTTTCGACGTCGAGCAATGGCAGTGGTCGGAAGGTGTGCTGGCCACCGGCTCGCTGGGGCCGGGGGAGCGTCGGCTTGAGGACAGCCGCGCGCCGTTGGTCCAGGTGGACCGAGTGCGCGCCGCCTTGGTGGCGCGTGTCGAACGGGTGTTGGGCGAATCGCGCGAGGCGGCGCTGATCGCCGCCTTGACGGTGGGCGCGCAGCAGCGGGTGGCGCGCGAGGATTGGCGCTTGTTCGCCGCCACCGGCCTGACGCATTTGATCTCGATTTCCGGGCTGCACATCACCATGCTGGCGGGCCTGGCCGCGGCGGCGCTGGCCTGGCTGTCGCGGCGGCTGCCGACTTTCGGCTTTCCGCCGCGCTTGTTGATCGCCGGCGGGGCGTTTCTGACGGCGGCGGCCTATGCCTTGCTGGCCGGCTTATCGGTGCCGACTCAGCGCACGCTGTTCATGCTGGGCGTCGGGCTGGCCGCCCTGTGCCTGCGCCGCGGCCTGTCTCCGTTCCGCATCTGGTGGCTGGCCCTGGCGGTCGTCTTGCTGATCGATCCTTTCTGCGTGCTGGCGCCCGGCGTCTGGCTGTCCTTCGGACTGGTGGCGGCCTTGATGGCCAGTTCCATCGCCAGACGCCGTGCGCCGGGCAAATGGCGGGCGGCGTTGGCGGGGCAGTGGGCGGCCGGGGTATGCACGCTGGCGCCGCTGGTCTGGTGGTTCGGCGGTATCCCGCTGGTGTCGCCGCTGGCCAACGCGCTGGGCATCCCCTATGTGTCGCTGCTGTTGACGCCGTTGGCCTTGGCCGCCGTTTTGCTGCCGCTGGAATGGCCGCTGCATTGGGCTGCCTGGCTGGCGCGCGGCTTTTTTTGGGGGGTGGAGCGGCTGGCGCAAGCGCCGCCCATGCCTTTGGCCGGAACGCCGCTGCCGCTGTTCTTGCTCGCCTTGCTGGGGTCGGCGTGGCTGATCGCGCCGCGAGGGGTGCCGGGGAAAGGGCTGGCGGCCTTGCTGCTGCTGCCGATGTTGCTCTACCGGCCGCCGCCGCCGGCCTTGGGCGAATTTCGCGCCACCATGCTGGATGTGGGCCAGGGCTTGGCGGTGCTGGTGCAGACCCGGAATCGCGCGCTGTTGTTTGATACCGGCCTCGGCGGGGCCGAGAGGGTTCTCTTGCCGCAGTTGCGCGGCCTGGGCGTGAAGAAGCTGGACGGCCTGGTGTTGTCGCACCATCACAGCGATCACGACGGCGCGGCGGCGGAGCTGGCCGCCGCCATGCCGCCGGGGCGGGTGCTGGCGGGCCAGCCGGAGTCGCTGGCGGAATTGGGCTTGAGCGGAGAGGGGTGCCGGCTCGGCCAGAGCTGGGCGTGGGATGGCGTGCGCTTCGATGTGCTGGGCCCGCCGGATGCGGCGCCCGCCAATGATGAGAACGCGCGCAGCTGCATCCTGCGGGTGGCCGGCATGCGGCATGCCTTATTGCTGAGCGGCGACGCGCCGGAGGCTGTGGAGCGGGCGCTGGCGGGGCAGCCGGGCCTGCGGTTGCGCAGCACGGTGCTGGCCGCCGGCCATCATGGCAGCCGCACCGCCACCGGCGCGGCTTGGCTGGCGGCGGCGCGGCCGGAGGTGGTCTTGATCAGCGCCGGCTATTTGAACCGTTACCGTCATCCGCATCCGTCCGTGCTGAGGCGGGCGGAGGAGGCCGGCGCCGCGGTGCTGCGCACCGACCTGGACGGCGCGCTGACGCTGGAGTTCGGCGACGGGGTGGAGTGGAGTTGCCTGCGCGACAGCCAGCGCCGGTATTGGCGCGAGCGCGGCGATTGCGGCGAGCCGCCCTGAGCGGGCCGCGAACGGATGCTTAGTCCTGGCTGTTGACGTGGGCGACCACGATATTGCCCCGGCCTTGGTAGTGCAGGCCGTCGAAGGACAGCTTGCGCGCGATCAGGATGCCGCGCCCGTGGCTGGACATCAGCGAGGCGGGTTCGGCGTTCTGGTAGCGCTCCCAGTCGAAGCCTGCGCCCATGTCGCTGATAGTGAAGCGCATCTGTTCCGGTTCGCGGCTGAAGTCCACGCTGATCTGGCGCTGCCCCATCACCGGGTCCTGCATGCGGCGGGCCAGCTCGGCTTCCCACTGTCCCTCGGCCATATAGTGGCTTTTCTCATCGAAGCTGATGTCCAGGTTGCCGTGCTCGATGGCGTTGACCAGCAGCTCGAACAGGCCGGTGGCCACCCGCTCCGGATGGGCGCAGGTTTTGGCCAGCAGGGCGGTGACGGTCTGGGCTTCCTTGTGGCTGCGGCAGGTGAAGGTGGCCTTGTTCAGGTGGCGCAGGGCGTCGACGTGCAGATTGGCCAGCTCGCGGAAATGGGCGTAGCGGTCCCAGTGGCCTATCGCGGCTTCGACGATGGCCAGCAGCATGTCGCGGGAAAACGGCTTGGTCAGATAGTAGAAGGCGCCGGCGGCCAGCCCTTCCTGCACACTGGAGGCCGCGCCCATGGCGGTTTGCATGATGACCGGCAAAAACTCCAGCCGCGGCTCGCTTTTGATGCGTTTGAGCACGTCGAAGCCGCTGATGCCGGGCATCATCTTGTCCAGCAGCACGGTGGAGAAGGTTTCGCCTTCGCGCTGCAGGATGGCCAGAGCGGTTTCGCCGTCCTCGGCCTGGACCACCTCGTGGCCGGCGTCCTGCAGCAGCTCGGCCATCAGCTCCAGGTTGAAGGGTTCATCGTCAACGAGCAGTAGTTTGTGGGGCATGGTTGGGGTCCTCCGTGGCGCCGGCCGGCCCGGTGCGCGGAATGATGAAGGTGAACAGCGCGCCGCGTGTCGGCAAATTGCTGGCGAAGATGCGGCCATGATGGGCCGTGATGATTTCGCGGCAAATTGCCAGACCCAGGCCGGTGCCGCCGGCGCCGGTCTTGGTGCTGCTGCTCTGGATGAATTTGTCGAAAATGCTTTCCAGTTCGGATTCCGGCACGCCGGGGCCGGTGTCTTCCACGGTGACGAGGATGTTCTCCCCGTCGGCGTCTTGGCGCAGCCCGGCGTTGACGTAGATTTCGCCGCCGTGCGGACTGAACTTGATGGCGTTGGACAGCAGGTTGCGCATCACTTGGCCGATGCGGAAGGGGTCGATGTCGGCGTTCAACTGTTCCGACGAGCAGTTCAGGTAGATGCGGATTTCGTTGAGCGCGGCCAGCGGCGTCATTTCGTCGCAGATGTCGTGCAGGCATTGGCACAGATTATTGCGGCCTATGCTGTACTCCATGCGGCCCACTTCCATCTTGGCCAGGTCGAGCAAATCGTTGAGCAGGGTCAGCAGCCGGTTGCCGCTGCTCTGGATGCGGCTGAAGTATTGCGCCATTTTGTCGTCGTGCTGCCCGCGCGAGCGGGCTTGGCCCATTTCGGTGAAGCCCAGGATGGCGTGCAGCGGCGTGCGCAGCTCGTGGGACATATTGGCCAGGAATTCGGTCTTGGCGCGGCTGTTTTCCTCGGCCAGCACCTTGGCGTGGCGCAGGGTTTCCTCCAGCGCGCGCTGGGCGGAAAAATCCTGGTACAGCCAGATGGTGCCGAGCTTGGGCACCGAGGGGTTGATGGCCTTGCCGTACAGCCGGCACCAGAACAGCTTGCCGGTGCCGGTGCGCAGCCTCTGTTCGGTCTGCACCACCTTGCCGTCGTTGAGCAGGCTGTACAGCGCCTTGCCGGTGCGCTCCCACTGCTCAGGCGATTCAAAGAAGGGCAGGGTGCTGTGGCCGAGGACGACTTCTTCGCGCTGCTCGAACAGGTCGAGGAAGGCGCGGTTCACCTGGAGCAGGTTGCGGTCCACGATGTAGGCCATCGCCATCGGGCTGGCGTCCAGCAGCGCGGACAGCTGGCGGCTTTGCACCTCGACTTGCTCGGCCAGGCTGTTTTTCAATTCGATCAGCGCCGCTTCCTGTTCCTTGCGAATGGAAATGTCGCGGCAGACCACCACGTAGAACCAGTCGTCCGGCAGGGTGACCCGGCTGAGGGACAACTCCACCGGCAGCATGTGCTCGTCGCTGCGGCGCAAGCTGGCCTCGAACGGCCGGCCTTCGTGCTCCTGGGCGATGTGCTCGAAGCTGCGCGCCGGGTTGCGGTCGTACAGCTCGTCCAGCAGCTTGCCTATCGGCAGTTGACGCACCATGTCCGCGGACTGGCCGATCAGCCGAACCGCCGCCGGGTTGATCTGCAAGACCAGGCCCTGGTGGTCGATCAGCATGATGGCGTCGGAACTGGCCTGCAGGATGGCGCGCTGGCGCGCCTCGCTCTGCGCCAGCGCCTGTTCCGACATCACCCGGTCGTTGATCTGTTCGCGCAGCGTGCGGGTGTTCATTTCCAGCTGCTGCTGGCTGCGCTTGAGCTGATCCTGCATCCGGCGGCGGGACTGGGCCTGCTGTTGCTGGAACCAGAACATCGCCAGCAAGAAGCCGGCGGTGGTGGCCAGGATGGCCCAGTGGGTCAGGCGCATGCCGGGATTGGCCACGCCTTGCGGATAAGCGCCGAACAGCAACTCGTTGCCGCCCAGATTGTGGCGGATGGTGTACAAGGGCGGCGTGGACGGCAGCGGCCGGGTGGGTTGGGAGTCCAGCAAGGGCGCGTCGGGCTGCTCCTGGGTCCAGGCGACGATGCGCACATGGCGCAAGGGACTGGCGGTGCCGGGCTCGCGCTGGCTGTCCTGGATCAGCTTGTCCTTGCGCAGATTCAGCAGCAGCAGGGTGTTGTCGTCGTTCAGCCGCACGACGATGTCCAGGCGGCTGCCGTTGCTGCCCGGCAGCGTGGTCGGCATCAGCACCGGCTGGGTGCTGTGGCGGGCCAGGTCCATCTTGCGGCGGGCGTTGCCTATGCCGCCCAGGTCCAGGCCTTGCGGCAGGGCGTTGCTGTCGTCCGGCAGGTAGCCGGAAACCGGGTAGTACAGCGGTCGGCGCGGACTGGGCGCCAGGTGGCGGTCTTGCAGCACGCGTATGCTGTTGGCGATGCGGCTTTCAAACGCCTCGCGCTGCTCCGGGCGCACGTATTCGATGATGCCCAGGCCGCCGAAGGGGGTGTCGTCGCGTATGGTGCTGCGCGCGAGCACGGCCAGCGAGCGCGGCTGCGGGCTGTTGGCCAGGCTTTGCGCCAGCACGGCGGAGTGATCCAGCATCGCCTGCATCCGCACGCGCAGCAGCTCGGCGCTCAATTCGCCCCAGTAATGCTGGCGGTCGATGAGCTCGGCGCGCTCATCGTTGATCATCAGCCAGTATTCGGCGGACAGCAGGCCGACGCTCAGCAGGCCGCTGACCACCAGCGAGCTCAGGCGATTCAAGGAGAGCGGCCCCCGCGCGAGCCGGCGAGCGGCGGAACCGGGACGCTAGGCCCGCCGCCCATCCTGCGCCAGCTCCTGGTAAAGGGCCTCGAACTCGCGCGATAGTTTGTGGCGCGGGTCCAGGTACACCATGGGAAGCGCCGCATCGTGTGACTCCCGGATTTTCACGGATGAAGACAGCGGAGAGGACAATACCGGCAGTCCTTCTTGCTTGAGCTCCTCCACCAGGCGTACCGGCAGGCTGGCCCTAGCCTGGAACTGGTTGACCACGATGCCTTCGATGAACAGCTCGGGGTTGTGGTCGGCGCGAATTTCCTCGGTGTTTACTTTCAGGTTATAGAGGGCCTGGCGGGAAAAGGCATCGCAGTCGAAGGGAATCAGGCAGCGGTCGGCGGCGATCAGCGCCGAGCGGGTGAAAAAGTTCAAGGCCGGCGGGGTGTCGATCCAGATCTCGTCGAACTGCGCGCTCAAGCTGTCCAGCGCTTCCTTGAGCTTGAACATCTTGTAGCGGGCCTCCAGCTTGCCCATCAGCTCGGAGAGCTCGGGGTGGGAGGCCAAGAGGCTGAGGCCGGACAGCGGCGTGGCGCGGACGAAGTCGACGGGCTCCTTGCTGAACATGGAAATGTTCAGCATCTGCTCGAACAGGCCGGCCAGCGAAGGCGCCTCGTCCCGGGCGGCCGGCCCCAGCAGATAATGGCTGGCGTTGCCTTGCGGGTCCAGGTCCACCAGCAGCACCCGTTTGCCCTGTTTGGCGGCGACGGCGGCCAGGTTGACGGTAATGGTGGACTTGCCCACCCCCCCTTTTTGATTGAAGACCACTCGTCGGATCGCTTGCATGGGTGCTCCAGGCATGGGGCCGGTTGGGCGGCGGGGCCGCTACGCAGAAGACGCCCGCTCGCGTCTTGGCGCGCCGCGGGGCCGGGCCGCGCGCGAGCGGGCAGGGCGAAGCGGGCTTAGAACCTGTTTACGATCTGCTGCGCGTCGGCGATACGGCGTTGAAAACTGCTTCGAAATGCTCATGTACCGTTTGTACATTCCGCTTTCTCAGCCGTATTCGCCTTGTCTCGCTGTAGCTCGCGAGATCGTAAACACGTTCTTAGAACCCGGGATCGCCCTTGCAGACCAGCAACATCTGTTGATAGCTGGCCGAATTCTGCACCACCGGCATAGGTTTTATCTGAGCGTCATTATAGGTGAAGCTGGCGATCTGGCGGCCGTTCTCATCGAACAACACCATGTCCAGCAGGCGGAAAGTGCGCTGCGAACAGTCGATCTGCCAAGTATTGATCGACACCTTGTGGCGCGGCGTGGACAGGAAGTTTTCCTTCTTCAGATTGAAGATGGTTTTGCGGTCGCGAAAACTGACCAGCTGGCCTTGCTTGCGGACCGACAGCTTGTCCAGCTCGTTCAGGATGTTGCCGTTGGGGGAGACCCCCAGGTTTTGCCAATCGGCGTTGGCCGGGCTGGCGCCGGACTGCGCGGGTTTGCCGACGGTCGACGGGCTGGGTGCTTTGCTGGGAGCGCTGGCGCAGCCGCTGATCACTGCGGCCGCCAACAGGACGGGCCAAATATTACGCATTGATGCCTCCACGAAATCGTCGGTCAGTGTCGCACAGCCGCAGAAAGGCTCCAAGTCCGGCGCGCGGAGCGGCTGGCGCGGCGGCCGACTGAGCTTGGCGGCGGGTTGCCTTCGACAGTGCTGCGGCGCAAAAAATCCGCAATGCCATATAAGTATTTTTTTGCCAGAAAACGCCAAAAATAAATGTAAAAAAAGGAACTTCGCGAGTCTCCCACAGGTCCATGGTAGTGCGAGAGCATTTTTCCTCTTCGTTTCACATTGTCTCCATCCAACTTTATGGCCGCTGCACTCCAGCGGCCCTTTTTTTGCCTATTGAACCGGGGGCGGGACGCTGCCGGCCACTTGCCGTACAATAGGCGCCTTCTCGCAAGAAGACGGCTTATGCAGGACGCGCTCTCCCTACTCAATCATATCTTCGGCTATCCCGAATTCCGCGGGCAGCAAGGGGAGATTGTCGATCACGTCGCCCAGGGCGGCCACGCGCTGGTGCTGATGCCCACCGGCGGCGGCAAGAGCCTCTGCTTCCAGATTCCCGCGCTGATGCGCCCCGGCGTCGCCATCGTGGTGTCGCCGCTGATCGCGCTGATGCAGGACCAAGTGGCCACCCTGGTCGAACAGGGCGTGGCCGCCGCCTGTCTCAATTCCGCCACCCCGCTGGACGAAGCGCGCGACATCGCGCGCCAGGCGCGCGCCGGTTCGCTGGACCTCCTGTACGTGGCGCCGGAGCGTTTGCTGACGCCGCGCTTCCAGGAGTTCGTGTCGCAGCTGAACATCAGCCTGTTCGCCATCGACGAGGCGCACTGCGTCAGCCACTGGGGCCATGATTTCCGCCCGGAATACCAGCAACTGGGCTTTCTGGCCGAGCGTTTCCCGCAAGTGCCGCGCATCGCGCTGACCGCCACCGCCGACGAACAGACTCGCGCCGACATCATCCACTACCTGAAGCTGCAGGACGCGCGTGTCTTCCTGTCCAGCTTCGACCGGCCCAATCTGTTCTATCAGGTGGTGGAAAAGCACAACGCCAAGAAGCAGCTGCTCGATTTCATCCGCAACGAATATCCGGGCAGCGCCGGCATCGTCTACTGCCTGTCGCGCAAGCGCGTGGAAGACACCGCGCAATGGCTGTGCGACAACGGCATCCACGCGCTGCCCTATCACGCCGGCCTCAGCCATCAGCAGCGCGAGGCGAATCAGCGCGAATTCCTGCGCGACGAAGGCGTGGTCATGGTTGCCACCGTCGCCTTCGGCATGGGCATAGACAAGCCGGACGTGCGCTTCGTCGCCCACATCGACATGCCCAAGAGCCCGGAAAACTTCTATCAGGAATCCGGTCGCGCCGGCCGCGACGGCCTGCCCGCCGCCAGCTGGCTGTGCTACGGGCTCAACGACGTGGTGCAACTGCGGCAGATGATAGAAGGCGGGGAAATGGCCGAGCTGCAGAAACAGGTGGAGTTGGGCAAGCTCGAAGCCATGCTGGCTTTCTGCGAAGCCGCCTCCTGCCGCCGCCAGCACATCCTGGCGCACTTCGGCGAACAGAGCCGGCCCTGCGGCCATTGCGACAACTGCCTGCATCCGCCCATCACCTTCGACGCCACCGTCGCGGTGCAAAAGCTGCTGTCCTGCATCTACCGGGTGGAACAGCGCTTCTCCGCCGGCCACGTGATCGACGTGCTGCTGGGGCGCGCCAACCAGAGCGTCGGCCATTACGGCCACGACAAGCTGTCCACCTTCGGCATCGGCCGCGACTACAACCAGCGCGTCTGGCGCTCCATCATTCGCCAGTTGGTGGCGCGCAAGCTGCTGCACGTCGACATCGCCCGCGGCCAGTCGCTGGTGTTGAGCGACGAATGCCGCGCCGTGCTCAAAGGCCAGGAAAAAGTCTATTTGCGGCCGTTGGCCGACGACAAGGCGACGCGCAGCACCGCCAGCGCCGACCGCTGGCTGCGCACCGAGCGCGAAGAGCGGCTGTGGCAGGCGCTGCGCGGCTGGCGCCGGCAGATGGCGGACGAACACAATGTGCCGGCCTACGCGGTGTTCTCGGACCGCACCCTGCGCGACCTGGTGGAAAAGCACCCGACCTCCCGCGCCGGCCTGGCCAAGGTGTATGGACTGGGCGAACTCAAGCTGGCGCGCTACGGCGAGGCGCTGCTCGAATTGTTGAGCGCGGCGGCGGCCGAGGCAGGTTGATCCGCCGGCCGTTTTAGTTTCCGGTCCGGCGGAACAAATCCGCTACAATCGATGCGAATAATATTGATTGATCTGGAGCGATAGATGGCAGTAAACCTCAAGCCCGTCAGCGGCGAGCATCTCTTCCCCATTCCCGGAGTGGAACTGAGCGTCGCCGCCGCCGGCATCAAGAAAGCCGACCGCAACGACGTGTTGGTCATCCGTCTGGACAAGGGCAACACCGTTGCCGGCGTGTTCACCCAAAACCGTTTTTGCGCCGCTCCGGTGCAAATCTGTAAAAAGCATCTGGACGCCGGCGTGCAAATCCGCGCGCTGGTGATCAACACCGGCAACGCCAACGCCGGCACCGGCGAACAAGGCCGCAGCGACGCGCTGCAAGTCTGCCGGACGCTGGCCGATGAGCTGGGCTGCCAGCCCGAACAGATCCTGCCCTTCTCCACCGGCGTCATTCTGGAGCCGCTGCCGGTGGACAAGATCGCCGCGGCGCTGCCGAGCCGGCAAGGCGCGGATTGGGCCGACGCCGCCCGCGCCATCATGACCACGGACACCGCGCCCAAGGCGGTCAGCGCCCGCCTGACGCTGGACGGCCACCCGGTCGCCATCACCGGCATCTCCAAAGGCGCCGGCATGATCCATCCCAATATGGCCACCATGCTGGGCTTCATCGCCACCGACGCCGCGGTGACCCGCCCGGTACTGCGCCAGTTGGTGAAGGAAGTGGCCGATGTTTCCTTCAATTGCATCTCGGTGGACGGCGACACCTCCACCAACGACAGCTTCATCCTGATCTCCACCGGGCAGAGCGGCGGGCCGCTGATCGACTCTCCGTTGCAGGCCGCCTACCAGGTGCTCAAGGCGGAGTTGATTCAAGTCGCCACCGCGCTGGCCCAGGCCATTGTCCGCGACGGCGAAGGCGCCACCAAGTTCATCACCGTCAAGGTCGAGGGCGGCCGTTCGTTCGAAGAGTGCAAGGACGTCGCATACGCCATCGCGCGCTCCCCGCTGGTGAAAACCGCTTTCTTCGCCTCCGATCCCAATCTGGGCCGCTTGCTGTGCGCGATAGGCTACGCCGGCGTGCAAGACCTGGACGTCGATCGCCTGGAACTGTATCTGGACGAGGTGCTGGTCGCGGTCGACGGCGGACGCAATCCTCTATATAGGGAAGAAGACGGCCAACGCGTGATGGCCCAGCCGGAAATCCTGGTGCGGGTGAAGCTGGGACGCGGCGCGGCGGAGGCCACGGTCTGGACCTGCGACTTCTCTTATGATTATGTGAAGATCAATGCGGACTACCGCAGCTGAGCGCGGCGTTTGAGCCGTTTTGGCATGGACGCTGGCCCGGAAGTCGGTCTTAGCCTCGAAAAAGCCCCGTAAATAGGGGCTTTTTCGCATTCAGCGCGCCTCCTCGACACGGAGCCAGGCAGGGCGGGCGCGAGAAATCGTTCTTGCTCAAAATGACCGCTTCTTTACAAATCAACGGCATGGCGGAGTTGTTTGCGAAAACTCCATCTTTTTTCAAATTAGGTGTTGACGGGTGTGGGGTCGT
>NZ_LDUR01000034.1:0-81321 GCF_001043705.1 Chromobacterium sp. LK11 | reverse complement strand
AGCAGATCGTAAACAGGTTCTAAGTGGCGGGAGCCGTGGACATGAGTTTTAGCTGTCAATGGAGCGAGCGGGTTTCCAGTTTCAGCCGCGAGGATTGGGAGCGTTGTTTTGATCCGGGCAATGTGCTGACTTCTTACTCGCTGCAGCAAGCGCTGGAGCGGTCGCAGCTGGTTGAGGGCTTTCATTATCTGAGCCTGCGTCAGGAGGGCAAGCTCCTGGCAATCATCAGTTGCTTCAGCCTGTCTTATTCGTTGACGGATTTGTCGGCCCCGGGGGCGCAGCGCCTGATGGCGGGCTTGCGCAAGCTTTTTCCCGGCCTGCTCAAGCCGCGCTTGTTCATGGTGGGCAGTCCGCTGGCGACATGCACCCATATGCTCGGCATCGTCCTGCCGCCGGAAGACCCCGGCTATCCGGATTTGATCCGGTCCATGGAGCGGGAAATCAACCGCAAGGCGTCCGAGCTGGGGATCCGGTTGTTATGCCTCAAGGAGTTTGATCATCGCCTCAGCCAGTCTCTGGCGCTGGCTTGGCAAGGCCGTTTCCTGGTTTGCCGCAGTCCGGACACCACCTATGTCTATACCCGCGCGGTGGCGGGTTTGGACTATGTGGAGAATATGCGCTCGCGTTATCGCGATGTTTTGAAAAAACGGAAGAAGGCCTTCGCGGCGGCGGGGCTGCGTTGGGAGCTCGTCAGGGATTTCGCGCCCCATGTGGACGTCTTGCACCGCTTGTATCTCAACGTGTGGCAACGCAGCCGCTTCAGGTTCGAGCGTTTGACGCCGGCATTTTTCCATGCCGTCAACGAAGCGCTGGGGGATCAGGCTAGCGTCCTGCTATGCCTGGACGGCGAGCGCATTGTCGCCTTTGAGCTCTTGCTCAATGGCCAGCGTTTGCACCCTTTGTATTTGGGGGTCGACTACGATTACCAGGGGGGCGGGGCCTTGTATTTCAACTGCCTGTATCGGGCGATTGAAGAAGCGCAGAGTCAGCGGCAAGCCTTGGTCGAATTGGGGCAGAGCAGTTATGAGGCCAAGTTCAGCGTGGGCGCGGTGTCGGCCAGGCGATATTTCCATATCAAACACGCCCATCCGCTTGGCCATTTCCTGCTGAGCCGATTCAAGAGATGGCTTTTCCCCACGCCTCGCCTTCCCGCGCCGCGGCGGGTCTTCAAATGCGAGGAGGCATACCTGCAAGCGCTGAAATCCGAAGGCGTGCTCTAAGAACCTGTTTACGATCTGCTGCGCTTCGGCGATACAGCGTTGAAAACACCCTCAAAATGCTCATGTACCAACCGTACATTCCGCTTTTTCGGCCGTTTTCGCCTTGTCTCGCTCTAGCTCGCGAGATCGTAAACAGGTTCTAAGCCGCGCGGGGCGGGCCGCCCCGCGCAGGCTCAATCCTCACTCCAGCCAGATCAGGCTGGCCATGCGGCCGGTCTGGCCATCGCGGCGGTAGGAGAAGAAGCGCGCGCGGTCTATCACCGTGCATTCGTCGCCACCGTAGATCTGCTCCACGCCGGCGGCGTTCAGGCGCTGGCGCGCCAGCGCGTAGATGTCGGCAAGATATTTGCCGTCGCCTATGTCGCTGAAGGCGGCCGCGGCGGCCGGATCGCGCTCCATGAAGGCGGCGCGCACTTCCGCGCCCACTTCAAAGGCGTCCGGGCCGATGGCCGGGCCGAGCCAGGCCATCAGCCGCGCCGGGGGCTCCTGGCAGGCGGCCACGGCGGCTTCTATCATGCCGTCGCACAGCCCGCGCCAGCCGGCGTGGGCGGCGGCCACCACGGTGCCTTCGCTATTGCTCAGCAGCAGCGGCAGGCAGTCCGCGGTCATCACCGTGCACACCACGCCGCGCTGGCGGCTGAAGCTGGCGTCGGCGTCCGGCGTCGCGCCGCCCACCTCGGCCGCGTTCAGCACCGTCACCCCGTGCACCTGGTTCAGCCAGGCCGGTTCCGCCGGCAATTGCCGGCGCAGCAGCGCGCGGTTGGCGGCCACGGCGGCCGGGTCGTCGCCCACGTGCTGGCCCAGGTTCAGGCTGTGGAAGGGCGCGGCGCTGACGCCGCCGTTGCGGGTAGTGATCAGCGTGCGCACATGGGGCGGCGCCGGCCAGTCGGCCTCCAGCCAGTCCGGCGCTTGCTCAGCGGACATAAATCACCTCCACGTCGCCGTCGTCCTCGTCGTCTTCTTCGTCCCAGTCCTCGTCTTCCGCCTCGTCCAGCAGCTGCGGCAGCGGCGCGTCGTCGGCGGCGTCGCCGTCTCCGCGCAGCACGTTCAGCAGGTGGCGCAGGTCGTCCGGCAACGGAGCTTTCCAGTTGCGCTCCTCGCCGCTGGCCGGGTGCACCAGGGTCAGCGAGTAGGCGTGCAGCGCCTGGCGGCCCAGCGCCTTGACCACGGCGGCGATGTCCTCGTCCATTTTGTGGCGCAGGTTGCCGTAGATCGGGTCGCCGGCCAGCGGGTGGTTGGCTTCGCGCATGTGCACGCGGATCTGGTGGGTGCGGCCGGTTTCCAGCTTGCACTCGATGTAAGAGTGGCTGGCGAAGCGCTCCAGCACCCGAACATGGGTGATGGCCTGCTTGCCGCCGAATTTCAGCACCGCCATTTTCAGGCGGTTGTGCGGGTCGCGGCCCATCTGGGTTTCGATGGTGCCGTCAAACGGCACGTTGCCGTCCGCGATGGCGCGGTAGACGCGCTTGACGGTGCGCGCCTGCAACTGGCGCACCAGCTCGGTCTGGGCCGGCAGCGTCTTGGCCACCACCATCAGGCCGCTGGTGTCCTTGTCCAGCCGGTGCACGATGCCGGCGCGCGGCACCTGGGCCAGCGCCGGGCAATGATGCAGCAGGCCGTTGAGCAGGGTGCCGCTCCAGTTGCCGGACGCGGGGTGGACCACCAAACCGGCCGGTTTGTTGATCACCAGGATATGATCGTCTTCAAAGATGACGGGCAGGTCCATGGCTTCCGGCTGGAAGGCCATCTCCTCATTGCTGCGCATCAGAGTGACGTCCAGCTTCTCGCCGCCCAGCACCTTGGTCTTGGGCGCAGCGGTCTTGCCGTCCAACAGCACGTGGCCGTCCTTGATCCATTGCGTTAGTCGGCTGCGCGAGTATTCCGGCATCAATTTCGCCAGCGCGGCGTCCAGCCGTTCGCCGCCCAGCGACAGCGGAACATCAAGTTGTTGTGTAGCGGATACCTCGTTTTCCGAGATGTCGCTATAATCGTCCGGGTCAAAGTAAGGATCAGTCATGAAAAGATACGTTGTCGCTGCAATGTTGGTGATGGGGCTTGCCGGTTGTGCAACCACGGAAACCTACGATGAGACTCGCGGCTGGACCGTGGAAAAGCTGTATTCGGAAGCGCATGATGAGTTGAACAGCGGCAATTATACCCGCGCTGTCAAGCTCTACGAAACGCTGGAAGCGCGTTTCCCTTACGGGCGCTACGCCCAGCAGGCGCAGATGGACCTGGCTTACACCCATTACAAGGATAACGAGCCGGAGCAGGCCATCGCCGCCGCGGACCGTTTCATCAAGCTTCATCCCACCCATCCAAACCTGGACTACCTCTATTATCTGAAAGGCTTGGTGTTTTACAACGATGATTCCGGGCTGCTGGCCAAATGGGCCGGCCAGGACATGAGCGAGCGCGATCCGCGCGCCGCGCGCGAGGCCTTCGCAGCCTTCCGCGAGCTGGTGACGCGCTTCCCCAACAGCATTTACAAGGAAGACGCCTCCAAGAAGATGGAGCGGCTGCTGGACGCGCTGGGCGGCAATGAAATGCACGTGGCCCGCTACTACATGAAGCGCGGCGCTTATCTGGCCGCGGCCAATCGGGCCCAGGGCGTGGTGAAGGGTTACGCCAACACCAAGTACCCGGAAGAGGCGCTGGGCATCATGGTGGCGGCTTACGACAAGCTGTCCATGCCGCAGCTGCGCGACGACGCCAAGCGCGTGCTGGCGCTGAACTACCCCAATAGCGAATACCTGAAAGAAGGCTGGTCCATCGAGGACATGCCGTGGTGGAAGCTGTGGAAGTAAGTCGGCCTTGAGTGGTTTGAAAGCCCCCGGAATCCGGGGGCTTTTTGTTTGACGCAGGGCAGGCGGCGCGGGGTAATGGTTTGAAGGCAATGCCCTTGGAATGGTAAGGTTTCGCCCTTTAAAACGATAATCATAATTAGTTATGCCCAAAACCTTCGCCTCCCTGCTGCTGTTGGCCGCCTTGTGCGCGCCGGCTGCCGCCGCCGCAAAACCAGACTTCACCCTATTAAACGCGCGTTACCCGGAAAAGCTGTCCTACGACGGCTCGGCGCAACTGCTGAGCGCTGGCGACGGCGAACTGAACGATTCCGTCATGGGCTTGATCGATGCGCTCAAGCTGCGTTTTCCTTGGCATGAGCTGTGGGCGCTGCGTTCGGCCAACGGTTTGACCTTGCGTCAGGGGCGAACAGAGGCGCCCTTGCCTTTGCCCAAGGGCAGTTATTTCACCACCAGCTATGTGGCGATGTCGCGAGACGGCCTGACCTTGGCTTTTGGAACCGGCCGGGACGGCAAACTGGAGGCTGTGCGCTGGCGGCGCGGCGGCGCGCTGGAGACGCTGGTGCCTGCGGGCCAAGCCTGGCTGTCCGGCGTCACCGACATCAGCGCCGACGGCCGCACGGTGATTGGCTGGCTGCTGAGCGACGAAAAGGCGATGCTGCGCGGCTTCCAATGGGTGGAGGGCAAGGGCTTCAGCTTGTTGCCGGAACCCATGAGCCTGCCGCTGGCGCTGAGCGCGGATGGGGTGGTAACGGCCGGTCTTGCCTTGCGCGGCAATCTGGACACGCTGCGGCGGATGCGGTGGATGCAAGATTTCATGAACGAAAGCCCGCTAATGAGCGAGGGCGAGGTGACCAAGCTGCGAGTTTCCGGCGTCCATCCGGGGCGCGGGGATGTGGCTGGCTCCTTCAAGCATGCCGACACCGGCGTTTGGCACGGCTTTGTCTGGAATCCGGACGAGGGCAAGCCAAGCCGGCGCGAGTCCTTGCCGTGGCCGACCGAGGCGGAAGGCAAGGTGACTGGCGCGCAACGCGACGCGCAAGTGCTGGCCTGGGCCGGAATGAGCGACGAGGATGGCAATATCTTCATGGAAAGCGACGCCGTGCGTTGGCGTGCGGGCGAGGGTGTTGGCGTGATCCGCGCCAAGTCTGTGCTGGAAGGCTTGTCCGCGGATGGACGCACGGTTTTTGTGTCCTTTAACCGGGAAAGCGATCATAGCCGCGCCTTCGTGCAAATCTCGCCGGAGGGCGAGGTGGATCTGGAGGCGGTGGTGCGCGCGGAAACCCGCAAGGAGAGCCTGGAGATGTCCTTGCGCTCGGTCTCCGAGGATGGCCGCTACTTATGGCTGAACTCGTTCACGGCAGACGGGACGTTCTCGCTGCGCTTGGAAAACGGCAAGCTGGCGCCGTTCTCGCCGGTGATGGGCGATCTGACGTTGACCGCTTTTAGTCAGGACGGCCGCGTGTTGGCGGGCACCTCCACCCAGCCGGAGCAGGGCGGCTACGCCACTTTGCGCTGGCGTTTTGGCGCGCCGAAGACGCAGCGCCTGTTCTGCCCGGGCGAGGCGAGGAGCAGCAGCCATGTCGTCATGTCCGGCGACGGCAAGGTGGTGGCAGCGGGCCAGGAGAAGCATGGCAAGGTGCATACTTGCCTGTTCGGGCCTTTGGATTAAGAGCCTGTTCAAGGGCTGCTACGCGTCGGCGATCCGCGCCGCCTTGACTCCCGAATATGTCATGCCACAATCGCCTCGCGCCGCAGCCATCGCGACACTCGGGATTGGCGTCTCGATAAGAAGAGTTAGGGACGTGCGTCGCCGCATGTCCGATTGCCTTTGTCGCGTCTGATCCGGGCGGGCGATGGCAAGGGCACCTTCACGGGTGCGCCGGTGTTTAGGCTTCTTCCCCGGTAGGCCAACCTTGTCATGTGCCCGCCTTGCCGTTTTTTGCTGCTTGGCGGTACTGGCCAGGGCGTTTGCTGCCGGGTCCGCGCCGCCTTGACTCCCGGACACGTCATGTCACAATAGCCCCGCGCCGCAGCAATCGCGGCGCTCGGGTCTGGCCTCCTGAAATAGGGATTCAGTGGACATGCACCGTTGCATGTCCCCGCCTTGCCGCTTTCGCGGCTTGGCGCTACTTGCTCAGGAGGCTGCAATGACGAAGTCTGCTCGCAATAAAGCCAAACCCCTCGCACCCAAGGCATCCGGCGTGCGCCAGACCATCGATTCCCCGCAACAGCCGGCTTTGCCGCGCTCGCGTTATCGCTTCATCGCGCTGGTCACCAAGGAAATCCGCCTGCCCTTTGTCCGCTACATTCCGGGGCGCAATCATCCGCATTACTGGCAGCCGGAGGAGACCCAGGATTACGAGGAAGCCTGCTTCCTGGGCCGTCAGTACGCCGCGCATCTGGCTCAACTGCTGAAAAACAACCAGTTGCACATCGGGCGCGGCTTGCTGCACCGCATTGCGCGCGACATCGATTACAGCGACGGCAGCCACCGTCGCGGCCTGCGTCTGGGCTTTTTCAATTATCTGGAAGTGCTGCTGGGTCTGGCCGGACGGCGATTGAATCTGTGCCGCCACGTGGAGGCGGTGCATCAGTTGCACCGCAGCCTGGGCGTGCTGGCCTGGCTGGAGCGCAAGCGTAAACGTTGATTCGGCTTGGGTGAATGACAAGGCCCCGCGGGAGCGGGGCCTTGAGGGGGCGGGCGGCGGCGGAGTTCAGATCGCCTGCTCGTTGGTTTCGCCGGTGCGGATGCGCACCACTTGCTCCACCGGAGTGACGAAGATCTTGCCGTCGCCGATCTTGCCGGTGCGGGCGGTGGCGACGATGGTTTCGATGGCGCGTTCCACCAGGTCGTCCGGCAGGATCACTTCCACTTTCACCTTGGGTAAGAAATCCACCACGTATTCGGCGCCGCGGTAGAGCTCGGTATGGCCCTTCTGGCGGCCAAAGCCCTTGACCTCGGTGACGGTCAGGCCGTTGATGCCCAGCTCGGACAAGGCTTCGCGCACCTCGTCCAGTTTGAACGGCTTGATCACGGCTTCAACCTTTTTCATGCTGGAAGCTCCTTGTAGATGAGATGAAATGCTGTCTAAATGCGGATTATTTTATTAAGCGGCGGACATGGAGGCCATTAGCCGCTTAAAACAAACAGTGAATTGCTGTATTATGACGCGCTTTCCTGATACTTGTCGCGGGTGTCTAATGTCTTACCTTACCAAGCTCCGTGGCGGCGTTGCGCTGTCGCCGTTCCGTCTTGAAAAACTGCTTGCCGCAGCCGCCGAAGCCGGGCTGCCGGATCTCAGCATCAGTGCCGAATTCTGGCATTTCGCCGAAAGCGAAACCGAACTGACGCTGGAAGAGCAGGCCACCCTGGGCAAGCTGCTGAGCTACGGCGAAGCGCCGCTGGCCGGCCAGCCGGATGGCGAACTGTTTCTGGTGACGCCGCGATTGGGCACTTTGTCGCCCTGGGCCTCCAAGGCCACCGATATCGCCCAGCACTGCGGGCTGGGAGGGATTCACCGCATCGAACGCGGCACCGCCTTCTGGGTTAAGTCCGCGCAACAATCTTTAAATGAAGAGGCTCGTCATATTTTGACGGGCCTCTTGCACGATAGGATGACGGAAACGGTGCTGCCGTCGCTGGACGACGCCGCGCGTCTGTTTGTCCATCAAGATCCGCAGCCGATGACGTCGGTGGACATTCTCGCCGGCGGCCGCGCGGCGCTGGAGGCGGCCAACGCCGACCTGGGTCTGGCGCTGTCCGAGGACGAGGTGGATTATCTGGTGGAAAACTTCACCAAGATGCGCCGCAACCCCACCGACGTTGAGCTGATGATGTTCGCGCAGGCCAACTCCGAGCACTGCCGCCACAAGATTTTCAACGCCAAATTCATCATCGACGGCGAGCAGCAGGAAAAATCGCTGTTCCGCATGATCCGGGACACCCACGATGCCAATCCGCAAGGCACGCTGGTGGCGTACAAGGACAACGCCTCGGTGATCGAGGGCGCCTTCATCGAGCGCTTCTATCCGCAGCCGGAAGGCCATGGCTACGCTTACCACAGCGAGCCCACCGACATCCTGATGAAGGTGGAGACGCACAATCACCCGACGGCGATTTCGCCGTTCGCCGGCGCGTCCACCGGCAACGGCGGCGAGATCCGCGACGAGGGCGCCACCGGCCGCGGTTCGCGTCCCAAGGCCGGCATGACCGGTTTCACCGTGTCCAACCTGAACATTCCGGGCTTTGTGCAGCCGTGGGAGCGTTACAGCGACGCGGCGGCGCAGTACGGCAAGCCGGAGCGCATCGCCTCCGCCTTGCAGATCATGCTGGAAGGCCCGATCGGCGGCGCGGCGTTCAACAATGAATTCGGCCGTCCCAACCTGACCGGCTATTTCCGCACCTTCGAAGAGGCGGTGGAGGGCGAGATGCGCGGCTATCACAAGCCGATCATGATCGCCGGCGGCCTGGGCAACATCCAGCAGCAGCAAATCCACAAGAACGAGATTCCGGAAGGCGCGCTGCTGATCCAGTTGGGCGGCCCCAGCCTGCTGATCGGCCTGGGCGGCGGCGCGGCTTCGTCGATGGATACCGGCGCCAATAGCGCGGACCTGGACTTCGACTCGGTGCAGCGCGGCAACCCGGAAATCGAACGCCGCTGCCAGGAAGTGATCGACCGCTGCTGGCAGATGGGCGACGCCAACCCCATCGTGTCGATTCACGATGTGGGCGCGGGCGGCCTGTCCAACGCCTTCCCGGAACTGGTGAACGACGCCGGCCGCGGCGCCATCTTCCATCTGCGCAAGGTGCATCTGGAAGAAAAGGGCATGACCCCGATGCAGATCTGGTCCAACGAGTCGCAGGAGCGCTATGTGATGGCGGTGCTGCCGCAGGACCTGGAACGCTTCAGCGCGCTGTGCGAGCGCGAGCGCTGCCCGTTCGCGGTGCTGGGCGTAGCCACCGACGACGGCCATCTGCAAGTGCGCGACGACCACTTCGACAACAAGCCGGTGGACATGCCGCTGGAGGTGTTGCTGGGCAAGCCGCCGCGGATGACCCGCGACGTGGTCACCCGCGAACGCGATCTGGCCATTTTCGACGCCTCGCGCTTTGAACTGAAGGAAACCGCGCTGCGCGTGCTGCGCAACCCGACGGTGGCGGACAAGTCCTTCCTGATCACCATCGGCGACCGCACCGTGGGCGGCATGACCGCGCGCGATCAGATGGTGGGCCGCTGGCAGGTGCCGGTGGCGGACGTGGCCGTCACCACCATGGGCTTCAACACCTATCGCGGCGAGGCGATGGCGATGGGCGAACGCACGCCCACCGCGCTGTTCGACGCGCCGGCCTCCGGCCGCATGGCGATAGGCGAGGCGCTGACCAATATCGCCGCCTCCTTCGTGGGCCATCTGGGCAACGTCAAGCTGTCCGCCAACTGGATGGCCGCCGCCGGCCACCCGGGCGAGGAAGCGCGCCTGTACCGCACGGTGGACGCGGTGTCCAAGCTGAGCCAGGACCTGGGCATCAGCATCCCGGTGGGCAAGGATTCCCTGTCGATGAAGACGGTGTGGGAAGAGGCCGGCGAGAAGAAGGCGGTGACCGCGCCGCTGTCGCTGATCATTTCCGCCTTCTCCCCGGTGGAGGACGTGCGCAAGACGGCCACGCCGGAGCTGAAAGAGGACAAGGACACCGATCTGATCCTGATCGACCTCGGTTACGGCCGCTGCCGTCTGGGCGGTTCCATCTACGGCCAGGTGTGGAAGGCGATGGAAGGCAAGGCGCCGGACGTGGAGAGTCCGCATCAGCTGGCGGCTTTCTTCAACACCGTGCAGACGCTGTTGCGCGACGATATGTTGCTGGCCTATCACGACCGTTCCGACGGCGGCCTGTTCGTGACCTTGTCGGAAATGATGTTCGCCGGCCATATCGGCGTCACCATCGATCTGCAGGAATTGGTGATCGAGCGCAAGAACACCCAGCGCATCATCGACGACTTTGTGCAGCCCACCCAGGAAGCCGCCACCCATGGCCGCCTGATGCGGGTGCTGTTCAATGAAGAGCTGGGCGCGGTGTTGCAGGTGAAGAAATCCGACACGCCGGAAGTGATCTCGCGCTTCATGAAGGCCGGCATCGGCCGCGAGCTGTTCGTGATCGGCCGCGTCAACAACAAGGACCGCCTGGTGATCAAGCACCGCGGCGTGGAGTTGTTCAACGAGAGCCGTTCCGATCTGCACCGCGAGTGGTCCGAGACCAGCGCCCGCATGCAGCGCCTGCGCGACAACCCGGCCTGCGCCGACAGCGAGCACCTGCTGCGTTCCAGCCCGAAAGCACCGGGCCTGAGCGCCAAGCTGAGCTTCGACGTGCACGCGGACCCGGCGGCGCCCTTTGTCGCCGGCGGTGCGCGTCCGCGCCTGGCGGTGCTGCGCGAGCAGGGCGTCAACGGCCAGCTGGAGATGGCGGCGGCGTTTGACCGCGCCGGCTTCGACACCGTGGACGTGCACATGAGCGACATCATCAGCGGCCGGGTGTCGCTGGCGGACTTCAAGGGCCTGGCCGCCTGCGGCGGCTTCAGCTACGGCGACGTGCTGGGCGCCGGCGAGGGCTGGGCCAAGAGCATTCTGTTCAACCCGCGCGCCCGCGAACAGTTCGAGGCCTTCTTCGGCCGCGGCGACACCTTCGCGCTGGGCGTGTGCAACGGCTGCCAGATGATGTCCAATCTGTCGTCCATCATTCCGGGCGCCGAGCACTGGCCCAAGTTCCACCGCAACGCTTCCGAGCAGTTCGAGGCGCGCTTCGCCATGGTGGAAGTGACGGCTTCGCCGTCCATCTTCCTGTCCGACATGGTGGGCAGCCAGCTGCCGGTGGTGGTCAGCCACGGCGAGGGCCGCGCGGTGTTCGCGCCGGGCGCGCAGGAGCAGGCGCTGACGGCGCTGCGCTACGTCGATTTCGACGGCCGCGCCACCCAGACCTATCCGCTGAACCCCAACGGCTCGCCGGCCGGCATTACCGGGGTGACCACGGCCGACGGCCGCTTCACCATCATGATGCCGCACCCGGAGCGGGTGTTCCGCACCGTGCAGAACAGCTGGCATCCGGCGGACTGGGGCGAGAACGGCGCTTGGTACCGGATGTTCGCCTCCGCCCGCCGCTGGGTGGGTTGAGCGGCGAGCCATGGCGGGCCGGCTGTCCGGCCCCGTCTGGAGCGGTATCGAAACGGAAGCTCAGGCTTCCGTTTTTTCATGGTCAGCGCGGGTTCAGGCCGTGGCCGGCGTCGCGAGCCGCCGCGCGCACCGCTTCCAGCAGCAGCCGCGCCTTGCGCGGGATGCGACGGTTGGCGAAGACGGCGTGCATCTGCGGATTGTCGCCGTGGCTGGAGACGATGCGGTAGTCCGGGCAGAGCCGCAGCAGCTGGCCGGAGCGCACCAGCGGTTCGGCCAGCCAATCGCCCAGCCGGGCGACGCCCAGGCCGGCCAGCACGGCGTGCAGCACCGCGCTGCCGGAGCTGACGCGGTGCCAGGGCGTCAGGTTGAGGCTGAGCTGATGATCGGCGGACACGAAGTTCCAGGCTTTCAGCACGCGCGGCGCGGAGTGGATCAGCACCCGGTGTTCCGGCAATTGTTCCGGCGTTTGCGGCGCGCCGTGGCGCTCGACATAGCCCGGGCTGGCGTAGAGGTGGCGCTGGTAGTCCCACAGCGGATAGCCGATCAGCTCGCTGGAGGCGGGGAAGGCGCCGCGGATGCTGAAGTCCAGCTTTTCGCGGATCGGGTCCAGTATGGTGTCGCTGTAGAGCACGTCGAAGCGCAGCTCCGGGTTGGCGTCGGCCATGCGCGCCAGCACCGGCGGCAACAGCGCGTGGCTCATCGCCTCCGGCGCGGAGAAACGCAGCAGGCCGCGCGGCGCCTCGCTCAAGGCCGCCAGTTCGTCCTCGGCTTCTTCCTGCAGGTCCAGCATTTTGCGCGCGGAGACGTAATAGCTTTCGCCGGCCAGGGTCAGATTGACCTGTTTTTGCGAGCGCGCCAGCAGGCTGCCGCCCAGCGCTTCCTCCAGCGCCTGCACCGCGCGAGTGACGCTGCTGGGCGAGGTGCCCAGCTGGCGCGCGGCGGCGACAAAGCTTTTTCTTTCCACCACCGCGCAGAACACGCGCAATTCCCACAGCGATTTCATCTAGGCCTCGTGATTGCGATTTTTGCAATACGGTATTGCAAGCACGCGCCGCTGGCAAGGCATAGAATCTTGTCCTAACTGTAAGCGGCGCGGAGCCGGGAGACGTGGATGTTGTTGACCTTGAGTTTTCTATGCGTGATCGCCTTCGCCGCCGGCCTGGTGGACGCCGCGGTGGGCGGCGGCGGGCTGATCCAGATTCCGGCGATGTTCAGCGCCTTGCCCAATCTGGCGCCGGCCACGGTGTTCGGCACCAATAAACTGGCGGCGGCGATGGGCACCTTGTCCGCCGCGCGCTCCTATCTGAAGCGGGTCCGGGTGCCGTGGCGGCTGGTGTTGCCGGCTGCTGCTGCTGCTTTCTTCATGTCCATCGCCGGCGCGGCCACGGTCAGCCTGATCGACAAGGCGGTGTTGCGGCCGCTGGTGCTGGCGCTCTTGGTGGTGATGGCGGTGTACACCTTGTGGAAGAAGGACTTCGGCTCTCTGCACAAGCCGGTGGCGATAGGCCGGCGCGAAATGGCGATAGGCATGGCCATAGGCGGCGCGATCGGCTTTTACGACGGTCTGTTCGGCCCCGGCACCGGCAGCTTCCTAATGTTTCTGTTCATCCGCTTCTTCGCCTTCGACTTTCTGCACGCCTCGGCCTCGGCCAAGGTGGTGAACCTGACCACCAACTGCGCGGCGCTGCTGTTCTTCATCCCCGCCGGCCACGTGCTGTTCCAGTACGCGCTGCCGATGGCGGTGTGCAATATGGCCGGCGCGATGGTGGGCACCTGGGTGGCGATGAAGAAGGGCACCGGCTTTGTGCGGGTGTTGTTCCTGCTGCTGACCAGCACCTTGATCTTGAAGCTGGGCTGGGACATCTTCCAGGGCTGAGCGCCCGCTCAAAGCCCGCCGCGCTTTGGCCGACGCGTTGGGCGGCGCGCGCCGGCTTAGAGCCCCTCAGGCGCGGCATGGGCCAGGCCGCCGTCTCGGCCGCAAGGCCCGGTCTCACCCTCGCTCGCGAGACTTTGAACAGGTTCTAAGACCGGCCGCTTGACGAAAGCGGCTTTTGAACTCTGGCGCGGCGTCCTTTATCATGCGGGTTGTCGTCACCCCCGCCGAGAGTTTATGCATCCATCACGTTGCCCGCCCGCCGCGCGGGCGCGGCATTTGCGCGAGCTGCCCAATATCGGCCCCAGCCTGGCCGAAGACCTGCGCCTGCTCGGCATCGAACAGCCCTCGCAGTTGCGCGGCGCCGAGCCCCTGCGGCTGTACCACCGCTTGTGCGAACTCACCGGAACGCGGCAGGACCCGTGCGTGCTGGACACGCTGATGTCGGTGGTGCACTACATGGACACCGGCGAGGCGCGGCTGTGGTGGAGCTTCACCGCCGAGCGCAAGGCGAAGGGCGGCTACTGATGGCGCGTCCGGACGCCGATTCCAAACTGACCGCCTGCCACGATTGCGACCTGCTGATGCGGGTGGCGCTGACGGGCGAGGGGCGGGCGTGCTGCCCGCGCTGCGGCGCCCAGGTGCGCGGCTACGGCGCGCAGCGCCAGGACGCCGAGCTGGCGCTGTTGCTGACCGGGGTGATCGCCTTTCTGCTGGCCAACGTCTATCCGGTGGTGACGCTGGAGGCCGCCGGCGCCCGCAGCGCGGCCACCTTGTGGCAGACCGTGGTGGCGCTGGAGCAGCAGGGCATGCTGTCGGTGGCGATGCTGGTGATGTTCACCGGCATCGTGATGCCGTCGCTGGAGCTGGGCAGCATGCTCTACGTGCGGCTGCCGCTGGCCTTCGGCCATGTGCCGCGCGGCTTTCCCTGGCTGATGCGGCTGAAGATACTGACCCGGCCGTGGTGCATGGTGGAAGTGTTTCTGCTGGGCATTCTGGTGTCGCTGGTCAAACTGGTCAGCCTGGCCACCGTGCATGTGGGCGTGGGCCTGATGGCCATGTTCGCCTTGATCATTCTGATGGCGGCCAGCGCCAGCCGTTTCAATCCTGAAGACTTGTGGGAGCGTTATCAGCAATGCCGGGCCACCGCGTGAAAACCGCCGCCCAGTCCGGCCTGTGGCTGTGCCACGGCTGCGGACTGCTGTGCCGCGCCGGCGAAGGCGCTCAATCCTGCCCGCGTTGCCACGCGGCGCTGCACGCGCGCAAGCCGCACAGCCTGCAGCGCAGCTGGGCCTTGCTGCTGGCGGCGATGGTGGCCTATCTGCCGGCCAATCTGCTGCCTATCATGGAAACCTCCACCATCATGGGCATGCAGAACGACACCATCATGAGCGGGGTGGTGTATTTGTGGAAATCCGGCTCTTGGCCGCTGGCGCTGGTGGTGTTCACCGCCAGCGTGCTGGTGCCGCTGTTGAAAATTTTGGCCTTGCTGCTGTTGCTGGTGACTGTGCAGCTGGGCTCCGGCTGGGCGCCGCGGCAGCGCACGCGGCTGTATCGGGTGGTGGAGGTGATAGGCCCGTGGTCGATGCTGGACATTTACGTGGTGGCCCTGATGGTGGCGCTGGTGCAATGGCAGTCGCTGGCCTCGATCAAGGCCGGGCCGGGGGCGATCGCCTTCGGCACGGTGGTGGTGCTGACCATGGTGGCGGCGATGAGTTTCGATCCCAGGCTGATCTGGGATCAGGTAAAGGAAGACGATGAGCAGTGATCAACCCGAAAAACCGGCCGCAGCCGGCGAGGACTTGCCGGCCGCGGTGCCGGTGAAGCGGCGGCGCTGGTCGCCGTCGCTGGTGTGGCTGATTCCGGTGGTGGCGGCGGTGATAGGCGGCTGGCTGGCGGTGAACGCGGTGTTGTCGCGCGGGCCCACCATCACCATCGCCTTCCAGAACGCGGAAGGGCTGGAGGCCGGCAAGACCCGGATCAAGTACAAGGACGTGGAGATAGGCGAGGTCAAGGCGGTGTCGGTGAGCCCGGACCGCCAGTCCATCCTGGTCACCGCGGAACTGAGCAAGAAGGTGGACGATTATCTGGTGGCGGACAGCCGCTTCTGGGTGGTGCGGCCGCGCATCTCCGGCGGCAGCGTGTCCGGCCTGGGCACGGTGCTGGGCGGCTCCTACATCGGCATGGACGTGGGCAAGAGCAAGGAGCGCCGCACCGAGTTCAAGGGCCTGGAAGTGCCGCCCATCGTCAACGCGGACCTGCCGGGCAAGCTGTTCCAGCTGCGTTCCGACAATCTGGGTTCGCTCAACGCCGGCTCGCCGGTGTATTTCCGCCGCGTGCCGGTGGGCCAGGTGGTGGGTTACGAGCTGGACCCGGCCGGCAGCGCGGTGAAGCTGTCGGTCTTCGTCAACGCGCCCTATGACCACTTCGTCACCGTCAACAGCCGCTTCTGGCACGCCAGCGGCATCGACGTGGCCATCGGCGCCAACGGTCTGAGCGTCAACACCCAGTCCTTGGCGGCGATCGCGCTGGGCGGCATCGCTTTCGAAACGCCGTTGAGCGACGGGCCGGACCAGGCGCCGGACGCCAAATACATGTTCCTGCTCAACGAAACCCGCGAGAAGGCGCTGCAAAACCGCGACCGCGAAACCCAGTCCTTCCGGCTGAAGTTCCGCCAGTCGGTGCGCGGCCTGACCGTGGGCGCGCCGGTGGATTTCCGCGGCATCACCTTCGGCGAGGTCACCGCCATCGGCATCGAATACGCGGCGGCGCGCAAGGATTTCGACATGACGGTGGACATCCGCACCTATCCCAGCCGGCTCAACACCCTGTCCGGCGACCACAGCCTGTCGGCCAAGATTTCCGTGGAGTCGCTGGTGCGCAACGGCCTGCGCGCCCAGCTGCGTTCCGGCAGCCTGATCACCGGCCAGCTCTACGTGGCGCTGGACTTCTTCCCCGAGGCCAAACCGGCCAAGGTGGCGATGCGCAACGGCATGACCGAGCTGCCGACGCTGCCGGGCGATCTGGAAGAACTGCAGCGGGTGTTGCAGCGCATCGCCCGCCGCCTGGACAAGGTGCCGTTCGACAGCATAGGCGAGGAGCTGAACCAGTCGCTGAAATCGCTGCATCAGACGCTGGACGGCATGCGCAAGCTGTCCGAGAACATGGACGGCAAGGTGTTGCCGCAGGCGGTGAAAACGCTGGAAGACTTGCAAAAGACGCTGGAAAGCACGCGCCAGGCGATGCAGGCGGATTCGCCGCTGCAGCAGGACGTGCGCGCCGCCGCGCAGGAGGTGTCGGAAACGGCGCGCAGCTTCCGCGCGCTGGCCGATTACCTGGATCGTCATCCGGAAGCGCTGATACGCGGCAAGGGAGAGAAAAAATGAAGTCCATCGCGCTGAGCCTGACTCTGCTGGCGCTGCTGAGCGCCTGCGCCTCGCCGCCCACCACCTTCCATCAGCTGCGGCCGGCCTTGCCGGCGGCGGCCGCGGCCCCCGTGCTGGGCGCCAGCGTGATGGTGGGGCCGGCTAGCCTGCCCGCGGGGCTGGAGCGGCCGCAGCTGGTGGTGGAAGACGCCGCCGGCAATGTCGAGCTGCTGGACCTGCAGCGCTGGGCCGGGCCGCTGGACCGGATGCTGACTCAGGCCGTGGCGGCGGACCTGTCCCGCGCGCTGGGCCTGGTCAGCGTCTACGCTTATCCGCAACCGGGCATGGGCGGCGGCGATGTCCGCGTGTTGCTGGACGTGCGCCAGCTGCGGCTGCGCCCGGGGCGCGACGCCTCGCTGGAAGTGGCCTGGCAGGCCTTGCCGGCGCAGGGCGACAAGAAGCCGCTGGCCAGCGGCTATTTCCTGCAGAGCCGGCCCTTGGCGACGGCGGACGCCGCGGCGGCCACGGCCGGCCTGCAGGCGCTGGTGACCGACTTGAGCCGCCGGCTGGCCGGCGAACTGGGGCCGGCCCTGGCCGGCTTCAAGCGCTAGGCGGCGCCGGCGGGCGCCGCTGCGCCCACGGTTGCGCCTGCTCCAGCTGGCGCGCCAGTTGCAGCAGGGTAAGGTCGTCGCCGCAGCGCGCGACGAATTGCACCCCTATCGGCAGGCCGGCGGCGTTCCAGTGCAGCGGCACGCTCATCGCCGGCTGTCCGCTCATATTGAAGGGGATGGTCCAGCCCAGATATTCCATCATCCGGCGCGAGGTCTCCGGGATCAGCTGGCCGAAGCGCAGCGTCCAGTCCCAGCCCAGCTTGCCCAGCATCCAGCGCGAAACCATGGCCTCGGCCGCGCTGGGGGCCAAGCCGCCGACGAGGGCGGGCGGCTGGTTCAGCGTCGGGGTGGCCAGCACGTCGTAGCGCTGGTGGAAGGCTTCCATCGCCCGGGCCTGTGACCAGGCGAAGCCGCGCGCCCAGACCAGCTCTCCGGCGCTGAGGCGTTCGCCGTAGCGCGCCAGCGCCCAGCTGGCCGCTTCCAGTTGCTCGTGCCGCACCCGCTTGCCGGTCTGGCGTTCGATGTCGCGCAGCAAGCCTGCCATCTCGCCGCAGATGATCGCCAGCATCGCGCGGTTGTACTCCTCCGGCGACGCCAGCGGCGGCGACGCTTCCTCCACCTCGTGTCCCAAGCCCCGCAGCAGCGCCAGCGCGCTGTCCAGCGCGGCGGCGCAGTCCGGATGCAGCGCGCCGCCCAGAATGGGGCGCTTGCTCCAGGCGATGCGCAGTTTGTCGGGTTCGCGCTGATGCGCGGCGAAGAAGCTTTGCTCCGGCGCCGGCCAGTAATAGGCCTCGCCGCCGCGCGGGCCGCCGGCCAGCAGGTCCAGCATCACCGCGCTGTCGCGCACGCTGCGCGTCAGCGCGTGCTGGCAGACCAGGCCTTGCCAGCCCTCGCTGTAGTCCGGCCCGGCCGGGCCGCGGCCGCGGGTGGGCTTGAGACCGAACACGCCGCAGTTGGACGCCGGGATGCGGATGGAGCCGCCGCCGTCGCCGCCGTGGGCGATGGGCACGATGCCGGCGGCCACCGCCGCCGCCGAGCCGCCGCTGGAGCCGCCCGGCGTGCGCGTCAGGTCCCAGGGGTTGCGGCTGAGGCCGTAGACCTCGGATTCGGTGTAGGGGCTGAGGCCCAGCTCCGGGGTGGCGGTCTTGCCGATGAAGATCAGGCCGCCCTGGCGGTAGCGCTGGATGATGTCGGCGTCGCGCGGCGCGACGTAGCCGTCGAACAGGCGGCTGCCGTTGCGGGTGGGCACGCCGGCGATGTCGGCCAGCAAGTCCTTGATCAGCACCGGGCAGCCGGCGAGCGGGCCGGCGCCTTGCGCCTGTTTCAACTGGGCCTGGGCTTGTTCCGGCAGCGGCAGGCACACCGCGTTCAGTGCCGGGTTCCATCGTTCCAGCCGGGCCTGGGCGGCGGCCGCGGCCTCGCCGGCGCTGATCTGGCCGTCGGCGATCAGCTGGGCGATGCCGACGCCGTCGTAGTCTTCGTATTCTTTGAAACAGTTCATGCCTGTCTCCGAGGTTCGGGGCGATGCGGAGGGTTTGCCGCCGGCCAGCGTAATCGAATGGAATGACTTGTTGGCCGCGCCGCAACTCAATAAAATCGCATGCGATGAGCTTGCCTGTCGATGAAATGCAATATGAATTTTACGGAAGAGGCGCGACGATGCGCAAATTGAAAGCGGGGGGCGCCGCGAGCTTGGGCGGCCTGGTTTTGGGTTTGTTGGCGGCCGGCGCCGCGGCGGCGGAAGCGCCCGCGCGACCGCCGGCCTTGGGCAAGGAGTCCGTTTACGCTTACGCCGAGCTGGCCCAGGGCCGGCAGACCTTCGACGCGTTCCGCTCGCTGGCGCCGGGCGCCGAGCTGCGCTATCGGCTGTATCCGCACCCGCCGCGGCGGGATGTGGCGCTGTCCTGGCGCGACGGGCGTGGCGGCAAGGGCGCGGTCAAGCTGGCGGCGGACCGCAGTTTCGCGCTGGAGCCGCTGGCGGGTCTGGAGCGGCGGAAGGCGCAGTTGGTGGCCAATCTGCCGTTCTCGGAGCTGAGCTGGCGTCCGGTGGTGAGCAGCGGCGGCCTGCCGGCCAATGTGCGGCGGCTGGGCGATTTGCGGCTGGAATGCATGGTGGGCGCGCAGGGCCGGCTGAGCCTGCGCGACGAGCGCAAGCTGGCTTGCCTGCCGCCGCCGGAAACCGCGTGCGGGGAGGATGTGGTGGCGTGCGCGCGCCGGGCTTCGGTGGCCTTGGGCGAGGCCATGCTCAAGGGGTTGACGCGCTTGCAGGATGAGAAGAACCCCTACGATCAAGGCCGGGCCCAGTATCTGTTCATCTCCGACAAACCGGTGTTCAGCGTCACCCTGCTGGAGGGCGGCCGCCAGTTCACCCTGCCTGCGATCTGGCTGTACGGCCGCGCGGAGCCGTTCACGCCCTTCTTCCAGTGGCCGTATCCGCGCGAATACCTGTATTCGGTGCCGCTGGAAGTGGGCGAGTGGTCCAATGACGCGCAAGTGGTGCTCGAGCCCATGGTGGGGGAGGACGGCAAATGAAGAAGCGATGGTTGGCGCTGTGTTGCGTCTGTTGGCTGACGGCGTGCGCCAGCAACGGCAGCAAGCAACTGGAAGGGGCGGACGAGCCGGCGGTGAAGCGGATGCTGCAAAGCGGAGGCAGCCGGCGCGAGGTGCTCGACGCCTTCGGCGAGCCGCAGGACCGGATACGTTTTTCCGGCGGACGCGAACTGTGGGTCTACAGCTATGTCCAGTATCGGCCGCAGTTGCAGAACTTCACCGATCTGGGGCCCTTGTTCAGCGCGCAGAACCGTTACGATAAGGAGCTGGTGCTGTTGTTCGACGTCGGCGGCAAGGTGTTGCAGTGGCGCTTGTCCACCCGCGAGGAGGTGCGCGGCACCGGCGCGCTGAACCAATCGCCGGCCGGGTGACGGCCGCCGCGTAGCCAGTTGCGGCGGCATCCCCTACAATACGGGGAAAATGCAACAGCGGACTTGACGATGCATGCGGTCAGCCCGGTCCTTGCCTTGGATGCGAGGGCCGGCGCGAACGCCGCGGCGGGCGCAAGCCGCTTTTTTTATTACGGAACGAAATGATGGAACCAGTGCGCCTGTCGAAACGCATGGCCGAGTTGGGCTTGTGCTCGCGCCGCGAGGCCGATAGCTATATCGAACAAGGGTGGGTGAAGGTGGACGGCGAAGTGGCCGTCCTCGGCCAGAAAGTGTTGCCGCACAATCTGATCGAAGTGGACAAGAAGGCTCAGGACGCGCAGGCCTCGCGCGTCACCATCCTGCTGAACAAGCCGATGGGCTATGTGTCCGGCCAGGCCGAGGACGGCTACGAGCCGGCGGTGGTGCTGGTCAAGCCGGAAAACCAGTGGGCGGAGGACAAGAGCCGCCGCCGCTTCTCCCCGCAGCATCTGAAAGGGCTGGCGCCGGCCGGCCGCCTGGACATCGATTCGGTGGGCCTGCTGATTCTGACTCAGGACGGCCGAGTGGCCAAGCAGATCATCGGCGAGCATTCCAGCGTGGACAAGGAGTACCTGGTGCGAGTGGAGGGCGAACTTTCCGACGAAGGTTTGCGTCTGCTCAACCATGGTCTGGAGCTGGATGGTAAAAAATTGCTGCCGGCCACCGTGGCCTGGCAGAACGAGGACCAGTTGCGCTTCGTGCTGCGCGAGGGCAAGAAACGCCAGATCCGCCGCATGTGCGAGCTGGTGGGGCTGCGCGTGGTGGGCCTGAAGCGGATTCGCATCGGCAAGGTCAAGCTGGGCAATCTGCCCACCGGCCAATGGCGCTATCTGCGCGACGACGAATCGTTTTAATCGTTTTCATCCGGCCGCAAGGCCGGCTATCAGCGGGGGACGCATGTTAGGGCGCTTGTTGCAAAGATGGGGGCTGGACGCCGAAAGCCGGCAGCAGCAACGGGAGTTGACGCAGGCGATAGAGAGCCTGATCGACGCCACGGACAAGCGCTTGCGCCTGTCTCCCGGTTATCTGGAAGCGCTGGCGCCGGGCATGCGCGTCGCCCAGGCCTATCTGGCCGAGCTGCCGAGCCGGATGCCCGAGCCGCTGGCGCTGTCCTTGCGCGGCTTTGCTCAGGACCCGCGGCTGGGCCTGCTGTTTTCCGGACCGGCCAGCCTGTTGTCCTGCCTGCGCCAGAGCGAGTCCTTGCGCAATTTCTTCCTGTCCGCCAGCCAGGGCGACGAGGCCTGGGCCTTGCTGTCGATGGCGCGCAGCGAGACCGGCCGCCTGGGCGTGGCGATGGAGGGCGGCGAATTGCGTCGCGAAGTGCCGCAGCAGGTGGTGAGCTTCGACGGCCATAGGCTGGCGATGCCCTGCGCGTCGCGCGAGCAGCTGCGCGAGCGCAGCGCGCGGCGCAGCGAGGAAATGCTGACCACGGTGATCGCGCGGCGGCTGAGCCTGCTGGAACAGCTGCGTCAGACGCTGGACAACGAGATGTCGCGGCTGCAGCTGCGGCTGAGCGTGCTGCGTTGCGAGGCCGGCACGGTGGTGGACGGCTCGTCCGACGGCTCTCCGTTGCCGGACAGCTGCGAGGGAGTCGAGCGCCGCATCGCCGAGATCGAGCCGCAGCTGCGCGAGGCGCGCGGCGCGCTGAGCCTGGAGGGGCTGCTGGAAACGGTGCGCCAGGTGCTGGAGCATCCCGCCGAGCATTTCCGGCTTGAGTGGCAAGTCCTCTACCTGAACCGCATGGGGGTGAAGCAGGATGGGCCGGGCGAGGATGTCACCGAACTGGCGTTCGAGGAGCTGGTGTTGGGTCGGGCCCAGCCGTTTCGCCGCGCGCTGATGCCGGTGCGGGTGACGCGGCAGGCGCTGGCGGAGCTGGAGCGGGAATTCGGCAGCGACTGAAGCGGGGCCGGCTGCGTCAACGCGGGCTGTGCAAAGCCAAAACAGCGGCTATGCTGGAACTGTAGAGTCGCTTTCGATCAGCCTTCAGGGCGGCTGATTGAGTCTGCCCCGGCACCAGGCCGGGGTTTTTTTGCGCCGGCCGCATCGCGTTGGGATATTTTGCGGCCAAAGCGCGCGAAACGCCCGCCGGGGCTTGCTTTGTGCTATCCTTGCGCCCCTCTTCAGCAACGACTGTGACCCGTCACTCAAGCCATGAAAGATCCTTGCGATCACTACACCTTCGATCTGATTGGCGGCGTCCGCAAAAAGCCGGGCCGCAAGCCGCTGGGCGAGCGCGCGATGACGGTGGCCGAGCGCAAGCGCCGCAGCCGAGAGCTGCGCCGCAGCCGTCTGCAGGAGCTGTCGGTGACGGTGGAGCTGAGCCGCGACGCGCAGAAGTCCCTGGGCAAGATGATTGAGTGGTGGGGCGTCAGCAAGAAGGAGGCGATCAATCGCGCGCTGATGATAGCCTGTCAATCGCAGACCGGTCGCACCGCTCAGCTGTTCGAGTTCGAGTTGCCGCCGGAGGCGCGGCGGAAGGGCAAGAAGGCGGCGGGCGGCAAGTCCGGCGTTTGAGATGGAATGGATAGGCGAAAGGCCGGGCAAATTGCCCGGCCTTTTGTCGTTTGCGCGCCGACGTTAGCCGTAGCGCTTGGCCGCCTCGATCGCCAGGCCGCTGCCGATGCTGCCGAACAGGTCGCCCTCCACATGGCGGGCCTGGGGCAGCAGGCGCTTGATGCTGTCGCGCAGCGCCGGCACGCCGCTGGAGCCGCCGGTGAAGAAGACGGTGTCGATGTCGCCGGCCTGGGTGCAGGCGTCGGCCAGCAGCTGCCGCACGGTGGCGCCGATCTGGCCCAGCATCGCGTCTATGCTGTGGTTGAACTGGTCGCGGCTCAGCTCGCAGTGCAGGCCGGCCTCGATATGGCCGAGGTCCAGCTGGTGCGAGGCCTCGTCCGACAGCGCGATCTTGGCGGCTTCCACCTGCATCGCCAGTCGGTGGCCGGCGCGGTCCTGGATCAGGCGGAACAGCCGGTCCAGAACCTGGGGCTGCGCCGCGTCGCGATGCACGTCCTGCAGATCCATCCAGGCCTTGCGGGTGTAGGCGAAGTTGATGGTGTGCCAGGTGGCCAGGTTGAAGTACTGGCTGGACGGCATCTCCGCGTTGTTGCGCAGCCGGCTTTTGAAGCCGAACAGCGGCATCACGCCGTGCAGGCTCAATTGCTTGTCGAAGTCGGTGCCGCCGATGTGCACGCCGCCGGTGGCGAGGATGTCGTCGCGGCGTTCGTCCAGGCGGTGGCGTTCGGGCGCCAGCCGGATCAGGGTGAAGTCCGAGGTGCCGCCGCCGATGTCGACGATCAGCACCAGCTCTTCGCGGTCCAGTCGGGCTTCGTAGTCGAAGGCGGCGGCGATGGGCTCGAACTGGAAGGACACGTCCTTGAAGCCCACCTGGCGCGCGATCTCGCCCAGCGTGGATTCGGCTTCGGCGTCGGCCTTGAGGTTGTCGTCGACGAAGTGAACCGGGCGGCCCAGCACCACTTGTTCGAACGGGCGCTCGGCGGCGCGGTCGGCGCGCAGCTTCAGCTCTTGGATGAACAGGCTGAGCAGGTGGCGGAAGGGCAGCGCCTTGCCTTGCACTTCGGTCTGGCTGTCGATCAGGTTGGAGCCCAGCAGGCTTTTCAGCGAGCGCATCAGCCGGCCTTCGTAGCCTTCCATGTATTCCTGCAGCGCCAGCCGGCCGAACACGGAATGATCTTCCTCGTAATTGAAGAACACCACCGAGGGCAAGGTGATCTTGCCGTCCTCCAGCGTCAGCAGGGTGGCTTGGTTCGGGCGCAGCCATCCCACGGTGGAGTTGGATGTGCCAAAGTCAATGCCGCAGGCGCGGGCCGTAGTCTGCGTGTTCATATTCCCTCCCGTAAAGCGAGGCGCGATGGTACGCGGATTGGCGCGGCAAGGGAAGGCTTTGGCAGCCAAATCAAGCGTTTTGTCGCTTTGACGCGGCCGGCGGCGCCTGCCTTTTGGCCGGGGAACGAGGTGGCCGCGGCGCAATGGGTATATGCTGAAAGCGCGCCCCGCAGGCGCTGGGGCGGATAATGGACTGAATGGAAAGGATCCAGGCATGAATAAACTGATCGTGATGTTTGTTGCATTGGCGCTGGGGAGCGGAGGCCTGTCCGGCTGCGCGAACATGTCCGAAACGCAGAAAGACACCGGCACCGGCGCGGCGATTGGCGCGGTGGCCGGCGCGGTGCTGGGCGGGTTGACCGCCGGCGGCAACCCCGGACGCAGCGCGGCCACCGGCGCCGCCCTGGGCGCGGCGCTGGGCGCCGGCGGCGGCTATCTGTGGTCCAAGCACATGCAGGAGCAGAAGGCCGCGATGGAGCAGGCGACCAAGGGCTCCGGCGTCAGCGTCAGCCAGACCGCGGACAATCAGCTGAAGCTGGATATTCCCAGCGATGTGTCTTTTGACGTGGGCCGCTACGACGTCAAGCCCAATTTGCGGCCGATTCTCGATCGTTTCGCCGCCACCTTGAACCAGAATCCGGTGACCACGGTGAAAATCGTCGGCCATACCGACAACACCGGCTCCAACGCGGTCAACGACCCCTTGTCGCTGAACCGCGCCCGCGCCACTCGCGACTATCTGACCGCGCGCGGCGTGGCGGAGGGGCGGATCAGCATCGCCGGCCGCGGTTCGCACGAGCCGGTGGCGAGCAACGCCAGCGCCGCGGGACGGGCGAAGAACCGGCGGGTTGAAATCTTCGTGGGCGAGGCCGCGCGCGGCTGACGCGGGCGGATGGGCCGAAGAGGGCGGGCGCCGCGCGAGGCGCGCCGCCCTTTCGTTTTTTACGGCGAGCGGGTCGGGGCTGGTTTGTTAAATTTTAAATGTAATACGTAATATGTTTTAAAGCGGCGCTTTGCTAGAATGTCGGCCACGACAAACGGGCATTTCAGGCATGGCGACAGACATTTATTCGCGCATCCGGCAGGCGGCGTTCGAGCTGGTGGGCGAAGGCGTATGGCCGACGGTGATGGAGGTTAGAGCCAGAATCGGCGCGGGCTCCAATACCACGATCAACAACACCTTGAAAGAATGGCGGCAGGAGTTTCTGTCGCGGGTGGCGGTGTCGTCGCGACGGCCGGATTGGCCGGCCGGCCTGGCCGAGGCCTTCGAGCAAGTGTGGCAGCGAGCCTGCGACGAGGCGGACGGGCGGCTGGAGTCCTTGCGCCAGGACGCGGAAACCGCGGTGGCCCAGGCGGCGGCGGAGACTCGCGAACTGGAGGCGGGGCTGGCGGCGCGCCAGGCTGAGTTGCAGTCCGCCCTGCGCGAACTGGAACTGCGCGCCGCGCGGCTGGCGGATCTGGAAGGGCGCTTGCAGGGCGAGGAAACCCGGCGCCAGATGCTGGAACGGGCGCGGCAGGAGCAAGAGGAGCGGCTGGAGCAGTCCCGGAAGGAGTTGGCCGAGGTCCGGCGCCAGGCCGAGCAACGCCAGCAGGAGTTGGAAGAGCGCGCGGAACTCAAGGTGCAGGAAGCGCGCGAAGAAGCCGCGCGCCGCGAAGCGCTGGCCTATGAGCGGCTGGAAGGCTTGCGGCTGCGGCTCTACGAACAGATGGAGGAGGAGCGCCGGACCATGCAACAGGCGCAGGTGCGGCAGGAGGAGGCTTTGCAGCAAAGCCGGCGCGAGCGGACGCGGCTGGAGGGGGAGTGGCGCGACCGCCTGGCGGAGCGCGAGCGCGACAACGGTCGGCTGGAGGCGCGGCTGGAATGGCTGGAAGGGCGCAACGCCGCCTTGGAGCAGGACGCGCTGCGACAGGCGGTGCAGCTGGAGCAGACCTCGGCGCGCCTGCTGGATATGGCCAGCGAGAACAGCCGGCTGGCCGGCGAGATGAATCTGGGCGCGGAGCGGCAGCTGGCGCGCTTGGTGGAGATACTGGCCGGGTCGCGGCAGGAGCTGTTGGCGCTGGACGAGGCCGGCTTGCGCGAATGGCTGGGGCGGCAGCTGCAGTTGCCGCTATTGGGCTGAGCGGCTTTGCCGGGAGCGTGTTTCTACTAAGTGCTTGCCACGATGCCGCTGGAAGCGGGCTTTGCTAATTTGTCGTGAGGATTGTCCTTATTGGAGGCAATATGACTTTCGGCGAATACTACCGCGCCCCGGCCTTGATCACCCTGCTGGCCTTGCTCGTGTGGTGCGGCTTGTGCTGGGCGGACGGGGGCTCGCTCTGGCAGGGGGTGCTGGCGATGGCCGCGGGCAAGAATCTGTCCATTCTGTCCGGTTTGGCCGTGTTCTGGATTCTGGAGCTGGCGGGGCGCGTTTGGTCGCGGTCTCGCGAGGGGCGCGATTCGATGCGCTTGCAGCTATAGCCGGCGGAGCCGGTTGGACCATTGAGAAAGCGCGCCGCCGGGCGCGCTTTTTTCATGCTCGCATCGGTGCGGCACGCAATCCCGCGAGCCGGGACGGGGCGCTTCCCGGAGCCGCTAACAAAACCTCGCAGAGAACCCGAGTCAAGGCGCGCCGCCGCAGGCGGTGCTCGTGGCACGACAAGGAGGCGCAGCGCAGGATCGGGGTTTTGTCGGCGGATCTTAAAGCAGGCGCGCGAGTCCCGCCGCGATGCGCTCCAGGTATTCGGCGTCCACCGCGTCGAAACTGGCCAACTCGCTGGAGTCCACGTCCAGCACCGCGGCCACCTCGCCGGCGGCGTTGCGGATCGGCACCACGATTTCCGAGCGGGCGCTGGACGAGCAGGCGATGTGGCCGGGGAAGGCGTCGACGTCTTCCACCACCAGGGTTTTGCCGGCCTGCCAGGCGCTGCCGCAGACGCCTTTGCCGAAGGGGATGCGGGTGCAGGCGATCGGGCCCTGGAAGGGGCCGAGCACCAGTTGCTTGTCCTTGACCAGGTAGAAGCCGGTCCACAGCCAGTCGAAGCTGCCGTGCAAGGCGGCGCAGAGATTGGCCAGCGCGGCGATCTGGTCGGTTTCGGATTCAATCAGCGCCAGCGCTTGCGGCAATAGGGTTTGATAGCGCTCTTGTTTGTCGGCGCCGTGGATGATCAGCTGTTCTGCCATGGGGTGTCGTCGGGGTGTGGCTGGGAAAAACGACAGCATACACAGCGGGGGGCTAAAAAGAAAACGCCACCCTGGGGTGGCGCTGCAAGCGGAGCCGACGGCGGGCGCGTCACATCATGTGCTGGCCGCCGTTCATCGCCACGTTGGCGCCGGTGATGAAGCCGGCCTGTTCGGAGGCGAGGAAGGTCACCAGAGCGGCGATTTCCTCGGGCTTGCCCAGGCGGCCCACCGGGATCTGGGCGACGATCTTGTTGCGGACGTCTTCCGCCACCGCCATCACCATATCGGTGGCGATGTAGCCGGGCGAAATGGTGTTGACGGTCACGCCCTTGCGCGCCACTTCCTGCGCCAGGGCCATGGTGAAGCCGTGCATGCCGGCCTTGGCGGCGGAGTAGTTGGTCTGGCCGAACTGCCCCTTCTGGCCGTTGATCGAGGAAATGTTGATGATGCGGCCGAAGCCGCGGTCGCCCATGCCGTCCACCACCGGCTTGGTCATGTTGAACAGAGAGTCAAGATTGGTGCGCAACACCGCGTCCCAGTCTTCCTTGGTCTGCTTCTTGAAGCTGCAGTCGCGGGTGATGCCGGCGTTGTTGACCAGCACGTCGATCGGCCCCAGGTCTTTGGCCACCTTTTCGGCCAGTTCCTTGCAGGCTGCGGTGTCGGTGACATCGCATTGATAGGCGTGGATATCCTTCAGTCCCAGCCCCTTCATGTCGGCGAGCCAGGCTTGTTCTCGGCCGGGCTTGCTGTAGGTGGTGACTACGATGTGACCGCTTTCCGCCAGGGCTTTGCAGATGGCGGTACCAATACCGCCCATGCCTCCGGTTACGAGTGCGATTCGCTTAGTCATAGTGCTGGCTCCTTTTTAGCTGTCTGTCCGGATATGCTTATGCGATACGACTTTCAGTTTTTTAGGATAAGTGAATTACCCGTGTATGTGAATGGAAAGTACGCACACCCTTCGTCACGGCTTAGACGGTGAAAGTTCATCCGTCAGCCGTTGCAGCAAAGACAGCCGGGACTTGGCGATGGCGCCGGACTCACATGAGGCCATGATGGCACAGTTCGGTTCCACGCGGTGCGAACAATTGTGGAAGCGGCATTGGCCGATCAGCGGACGCATTTCCGGGAAGTAGCGGGTCAGCTCGGCGGCCTTCAAATGCTTGAGGCCAAACTCCTGCAAACCGGGGGAATCGATCAGGTGGCTGTCCGCGTTCAGATGGTAGAGCGTGGCGTGGGTGGTGGTGTGGCGGCCGGAGTCCAGCGCGGTGGAGATGTCGCCGATGCGCGCGTTGGCGTCCGGCAGCAGCGCGTTGGTCAGCGTGGACTTGCCCATGCCGGACTGGCCGACGAAGACGCTGGTCTGGCCTTGCAGCAGCGGCAGCAGCGGCGCGACGTCCTGTTTGGCGGACAGGGTGACCACCTGATAGCCCAGTTGCCGGTACAGCTCCAGCTTGCGCAGCAAGTCCGCGGTTTCCGGCAAGTCCGCCTTGTTGACCACGATGACGGGATCGATGTCGCCGGCTTCCGCCGCGATCAGGCAGCGTCCCAGCAGTTCCTCGTTGGGGCTGGGCACCGCGGCGATCACGAACAGGATGCGGGTCACGTTGGCGGCGATGACCTTGGTTTTCCAGTCGTCCTGGCGGTAGAGCAGGCTGCGGCGTTCCTGCGAGCGCTCGATGACGGCCTGTTCCTTGTTCTGCACCAGGATGTCCACCCAGTCGCCGCAGGCGAAGTCGACGCGCTTGCCGCGGGTGGTGCAATCGTAAACCTGGCCGCCGGATTCAACGATGAAGCGGCGGCCGTGGCTGCGGATGATTTGTCCGGTCTGACCTGTCATGGGCGGGCCAGCAGCGCTTCGGTCTTGGCCGCGCAGATGAAGTCGTTCAGCGTCAGGCCGCCGGCGTCGTGGGTGCTGAAGTTGACGACGACGCGGTTGTAATGCACAGACAGGTCGGGGTGATGGTCTTCGCGGTGGGCGATCCAGGCCAGGGCGTTGACGAAGGCCATGGTGTCGTGGAAGTTGGCGAAGGGGAAGGTTTTGGTCAGTTCGATGCCGCGGATGTTCCAGCCGGGCAGCGAGCCCATCAATTGATTGACGGTGCTGGCGGCCAGCGGGCTGGCGCCGTGTTGGGCTTCGCAGGACAGTTCGAGCAGGTTCATGTCAGCGGTTTCCTTGTAGGTGGTTGATGCGCAGGGCGGCGGGCGGGTGCGAGTCGTAAAAAGCGGAATGCAGCGGGTCCGGCGTCAGCGTGGACGCGTTGTCGCGGTAGAGCTTGACCAGAGCCGACACCAGTTTGCCGGCGTCGGTCTCGCTGGCGGCGAAGTCGTCGGCCTCGTATTCATGGCGGCGCGACAGGCTGCTGGACAGCGGCGTGAACGGGAAGGTGAAGGCCGGCACCGCGGTGAAGAACAGGATCAGCGCCATCGCGGTGCTGGGCGTGGAGACGCCCAGGCCGGCGTAGAACCACGGCGCGTTCAGCAACTGGCCCAGCAGGAACAGGAAGCCCAGCGACAGCGCGAAGGCCAGCGCGATGCGCTTGGCGATGTGGCGGCGTTTGAAATGGCCCAGCTCATGCGCCAGCACCGCTTCGATCTCTGCGTGGTCCAGCTGTCCCAGCAGGGTGTCGAAAAACACGATGCGCTTGCCGGCGCCGAAGCCGGTAAAGTAGGCGTTGCCGTGGCTGGAGCGGCGCGAGCCGTCCATCACGAACACGCCCTGGCTCTTGAAGCCGGCGCGCTGCAGCAGCGCTTCGATGCGCGCCTTGAGCTCCAGGTCTTGCAGCGGGGTGAATTTATTGAACAGCGGCGCGATCAGCGTCGGGTAGAGCGCCACCATCAGCAACTGGAAGCCGGTCCAGACCAGCCACACCCACAGCCACCACAGCGGGCCGGAGATGTTCATCAGCCACAGCACCAGGGCCACCAGCGGCAGGCCGATGACGGCGCCCAGCAGCAGGCCCTTGATCTGGTCGATGATGAACAGCCGGGGCGTGGTCTTGTTGAAGCCGAAGCGGGCCTCGATGCCGAAAGTGGAGTACAGGCTGAGCGGAAAGCTGACGCAGCCGGTCAGCGCCGCCACGCCGACGATCAGCAGCAGGCCGGACAGCAGCGGCGAAGCGCTGGCGCCGGCGGCGACGCCGGCCAGCCATTGCAGTACGCCGCCAAAGGTCAGCGCCAGAATCACTAGGCTGTCCATCAGGGCGGAAAACAGGCTGAAGCGGGTCTTGGCGACGCAGTAATCGGCGGCCAGTTGGTGTTGTTGCAAGGAGATGGCGTCGCGGAAAGCCGCGGGCACTTCCGCGCGGTGGCGGGCGATGTGGCGGGCGTGGCGCCAGCCCAGCCAGATCTTTAGCGCGAGGGTGGCCGCCAGCGCGGCCAGGAAGAGAGAGCTGAATGCCTCGGTCATCGGAGTCCGTTATCTGCTGTCAGGTTTGCCGCCAGCGCGGCAATGAAGGAAAATGGCAGGGTTTTGCAAAGATTGGCAAGTATGACACAAGATCAAATGAACCTCATCTGGCTCGACATGGAAATGACGGGCCTGAATCCAGAGACCGACCGCATCATCGAAGTGGCGATGATAGTCACCGACAGCCAGCTGAACGTGGTGGCGGAATCGCCGGTGCTGGTGATCCATCAGCCCGACGAAGTGCTGAACGGCATGGACGACTGGAACAAGAACACCCACGGCAAGAGCGGGCTGATCGAGAAGGTCAAGGCCTCCACGCTGGCCGAGGCCGAGGCCGAGCAGATTCTGCTGGACTTCATGGCTCAGTACGTGCCGCCGCGGATCACGCCGATGTGCGGCAACACCATCCATCAGGACCGCCGCTTCATGGTGCGCTGGATGCCCAGGCTGGAAGAGTATTTCCATTATCGCAACCTGGATGTGTCTACGCTGAAAGAGTTGTGCAAGCGTTGGAAGCCGGAAGTGGCGCGCGGCGTGGTCAAGCGCGGCAAGCACGAGGCGCTGGCGGACATCCTGGAGTCTATCGAGGAGTTGCGCTACTACCGCGAGCATTTCCTCAAGCTGTAACCAGGGCGCTGTTCCGCAGGGGCTGCTCCATGGCGGGGCTTGCCCCTTTACTATTGGCAAACTTCATTCCAGCGGCAATCCATATGGCTTCGCAACGCACGTCCGACATCAACTCCACCCGGGTCTGGGCCCGCTTGCATCAACATCAGCGAGCCACCCGGCACATGCATATGCGCGAGCTGTTCGACGCGGATCCGCAGCGCTTCCAGCGGTTTTCGCTGGAGCTGGACGGCCTGTTGCTGGACTATTCCAAGAACCGCGTCACCGAGCGCACGCTGGAATTGTTGTTCGAGCTGGCGCGCGAGGCCGACCTGGCCGGCTGGATGGAGAGGATGCGGAGCGGCGAGCGCATCAATGTCAGCGAAGACCGCGCGGTGCTGCATACCGCCTTGCGCCTGCCGGCCGGCGAGAGCCTGACGCTGGACGGGTGTGAGCTGGTGGCCGGGGTGCAGGCGGTGCTGGCGCGGATGCGCGCCTTCAGCGAGCAGGTGCGCGGCGGCGAGTGGAAAGGCTTCAGCGGCCGACGCATCCGCCACGTGGTCAACCTGGGCATAGGCGGTTCCGATCTCGGTCCGCTGATGGTGAAGGAGGCGCTGGCCGCCTACGCGACGCCGGAGCTGGAGGTGCATTTCGTCTCCAATGTGGACGGCGCTCACGTCGCGCGCACGCTGGAGCGGCTGGACCCGGCCGAAACCCTGTTCATCATCGCTTCCAAATCCTTCACCACGCCGGAGACGCTGCTGAACGCGCAGGCGGCGCGGCAATGGTTTCTGCAAGCCGGCGGCGAGGCCGACATCGCGCGCCATTTCGTCGCGGTGTCCTCCAATCAGCCGGCGGTGGAGGCCTTCGGCATCGATCCCGCGCACATGTTCGGCTTTTGGGACTGGGTGGGCGGCCGTTATTCCACCTGGTCGGCGATCGGCTTGCCGGTGATGCTGGCGATAGGCTTCGAGCGCTTCCAGGAATTCCTGGCGGGCGGCCACGCGATGGACCGGCATTTCTTTTCCGCGCCGTTCGCCGCCAATATGCCGGTGCTGCTGGCGCTGATCGGCGTCTGGTACAACACCTTCTACCGCGCCCACACCCACGCCATCATGCCTTACGACCACGGCCTGCGTCGCTTGCCGGCCCATGTGCAGCAATTGGACATGGAGTCCAACGGCAAGCGCGTCGGTCGCTACGGCGAGTCGCTGGACTTCGACACCGGCCCGGTGATCTGGGGGGAGGAAGGGGCCAACAGTCAGCACGCCTTTTTCCAGTTGCTGCATCAAGGCACGCGGCTGGTGCCTTGCGACTTCATCATTCCAATGCGCAGCCATTATCCGGTGGCCGATCAGCACCAGGTGCTGGTGGCCAACTGTCTGGCGCAGACCGAGGCCTTGATGCGCGGCAAAAGCGAGGCCGAGGCGATGCGGGAGCTGGCGCATCTGCCGGGCGAGCAGCTGGACATGTTGTTGCCGCAGAAGCTGTTCCCCGGCAACCAGCCGTCCAATACCCTGGCGCTGGACGAGGTGAGCCCGCGCAGCGTGGGCATGTTGTTGGCCTTGTACGAGCACAAGGTGTTCGTGCAGGGCGTGATCTGGGGCATCAATTCCTTCGATCAATGGGGAGTGGAGTACGGCAAGCAGTTGGCGCGCCGCATCCTGCCGGAACTGGCGGCCGACGACGACGCGCTGGCGCACGACAGCTCCACCAACGGCTTGATTCGCCATTTCAAATCGCGGCGAGCTTGAGGGAGAGAGCCATGCAAGAAAGCCTGGAATTGGCCCGCCGTTTAGGCGAGCGCTTGCTGGCGGCGGGCGAGAGCGTCGCCGCCGCCGAGTCTTGCACCGGCGGCATGATAGCCGCGGCGCTGACCGACATCGCCGGCAGCTCCGCCTGGTTCGGCTACGGCGTGGTGACCTACAGCAATGAAGCCAAGCAGCGTCTGCTGCAGGTGGAAGGCGACGTCTTGCGCGAACACGGCGCGGTCAGCGAGGCGGTGGTGCGCCAGATGGCGGCCGGCGCGCTGCGCCTGTCCGGCGCGGACTGGAGCGTGGCGGTGTCCGGCGTGGCCGGTCCCGGCGGCGGCACGGCGGCCAAGCCGGTGGGCTTGGTCTGGTTCGGCATTGCCGGACCCGACGGTTGGAGCGAGGCTTTCAGCTGCCGCTTCGACGGCGATCGCGCCCAGGTGCGCGCTCAAACGGTGATCCGCGCCTTGCAGCGGCTGGATGAGCTGGTGGCCGGCCGCGGCCGCGCGGCTTAGGCGCTGCTCGAGGGCTGGCGCGCGCCGTCAGCGTTGCGCGGCGAATGCGACTCCGACAGGTCGTGCGCCGCGAGCGCATTGCCTCGTCCTGGTTCGCAGGGCCGAACAAGCGCCTGGCCCGGGCGTTTAATCCTTGTTGTCCGGTTTCTTGCGCGCGCGCGGATGCGCGCCGTCGTAGACCTTGGCCAGGTGCTGGAAGTCCAGCGCGGTGTAGATCTGGGTGCTGGACAGGTTGGCGTGGCCCAGCAACTCCTGCACCGCGCGCAAGTCGCCCGACGATTGCAGCAGATGGGAGGCGAAGGAGTGGCGCAACATGTGCGGATGCACGTGCTGCTGCGCGCCGGTCTTGATCGCCCAGTCGCGCAGGCGCTTTTCCACCTGGCGGCCGCCCAGCCGCCCGCCGTGGCGGGCGATGAACACCGCGCGCTCGTCCGGCGCCGCCTGGCGCTGAGCCAGCCAGCGTTGCAGGCAGGCGCGCGCCTCGGCGCCCAGCGGCGCAATGCGTTCCTTGCCGCCCTTGCCGCGGATGCGCAGCAGATCGTCGGAAAAGTCCAGGTCTTCCAGATTCAATCCTACCGCTTCGGAGAGGCGCAGCCCGCAGGAATACATCAGCTCGAACAGCGCGCGGTCGCGTATGGAGAGCGCGTCGGCGTCGTCGATGCGGTCCAGCAGCGCCGCGGTGCTGTCCACCGGCAAGGCCTTGGGCAGCGGCTTGTCCTGCTTGGGCGCGCGCAGCCCCTGGCTGGGGTCGTCGGCGCGTTGTCCGCTGTCCAGCAGCCATTGGTAGAAACGGCGCCAGGCGGAGAGCTTGCGCGCCAGGCTGCGGCTGTGCAGGCCCTGAGCGTGCAGCTTGGCCAGCGTCTTGCGCAGCTGGGCGTGCTCGGCCCGCTCCAGCGGGGAGGGCTGGATGAGGGCGGCCAGCTGCTCCAGATCGCGCAGATAGGCGGCGGCGGTGTGGCCGCTGCGGCCGGCCAAGGCCAGCGAGGCGGCGAAGCGCTCCAGGCAGTCCATCTCAGCGGCGCAGCCTTGCCATTTGCATCAGGCGCTCGAACAATTGCAGGTCCTGTTCGCTTTTCAGCAGCGCGCCCGCCAGCGGCGGCGGGGCGTTGTCCTGATGCCGTTGTTTCAGCGCCGCGGCGTCCATGCCTTCCGCCGACAGCAGCTTCAGCCAGTCCAGCAGCTCCGAGGTGCTGGGTTTTTTCTTCAGGCCCGGCAGTTCGCGAATGGAGAAGAACACTTCCAGCGCTTCGCTGACCAGCTGCTGGCGCAGCGAGGGGAAGTGGGCGTCGATGATGGCCTGCATGGTGTCCCGGTCCGGGAAGCGGATGTAGTGGAAGAAGCAGCGGCGCAAGAAAGCGTCCGGCAGCTCTTTCTCGTTGTTGGAGGTGATGATGATGATGGGGCGCTGGCGCGCGCGCACGAATTCCTGGGTCTCGTGGACGAAGAACTCCATCTGGTCCAGTTCGCGCAGCAGGTCGTTGGGGAATTCGATGTCGGCCTTGTCGATCTCGTCGATCAACAGCACCGGCGCGCTGTCGGCGTCGAAAGCCTGCCACAGCTTGCCCTTGACGATGTAGTTGCGGATGTCGTGCACGCGGGCGTCGCCCAGTTGCGAGTCGCGCAGCCGCGAGACCGCGTCGTATTCGTACAGGCCGTGCTGGGCCTTGGTGGTGGACTTTATCGGCCAGACAATCAGCTCTCGGCCCAGGCTGCGGGCCACTTCCTCGGCCAGCATGGTCTTGCCGGTGCCGGGCTCGCCCTTGATCAAGAGCGGGCGCTCCAGGGTGATGGCGGCGTTCACCGCCATCATCAGGTCTTCGGTGGCGATGTAGTTGTCGGTGCCGGAAAATCGGGTATTGCTCGTCATGGGTGGGGTGGCTTCAAAATGGCCAAAGCAGCCGCGCGGACGGCTGCTTTGGCGCGGAAAGAGGTCAACGGGCGAATTCGCGTTCCAGATCGTCCAGCGAAATGCCCCAGCTTTTCATCATATGGCTCAACAGCGCCATTTCCGGCTCGCTGATGGTGCCGTCGGACTTGCTGATGTCCATGGCCAACACGCAGGCCAGAATGCGTTTGCGGTGGTCGGTCACCTCGGCCAGCAGGTCGTTGATGCGTTCCGCGTCCAGCAAATGGATGGTGCCGTCGTCGTTGGCTTCGTCGGACACGTCGTCGCAGTAATCCACCAGCACCTTGGTGAACTGCTTGCGCGGCAGGCCGATCAGGTCGTAGACGTGGAGTTTCTCCAGCAGCTCCAGCTCGCGCGGGTCCATATTGCCATCCGTGATCATAAACATGGCCAGCAGGCGCGCCAGTGCTTCCGGGCTATTGAGTGCGTATTTTCTCATGACGCCTTTCCTTTATTCTGATGTGACGCCTAGCCGTTCCAGAAACGCTGGGGGCGTGGCGGCAAGCTTGCGGCTGGCGTAGTCGAAGAAGACTAGGCCTGTCTTCAATCTTGCCACTTCTTTCCCGGTTTTGTCATTGCTTGCCTGATAGAGCAAATCGAAACCGCGCGGACCGATGTCGTCCACGGCCAGACCAAAGCGCAGCACTTCGCCGTGGAAGGCCTCCGCGCGGTAGCAGATCGCGGTGTCCGCCACCACCACGCCCAGGCCCTCGATGCTGAGTTCGTGCGGATAGCCTAGACTTTGTAAAAAGCGCAGACGCGCTTCGTGAGCCAGCCTCAATACGGCGTCGTTGCCCAGGTGGCCGGCGTAGTTGACGTCGCCGATGCGGATGTCGACGCGGGTTTCGAAGGCGAAGCGCTCTGGCAGGGCGAGCTGGATTCTGGACATGATGTGGGCTTTGGGCGAGTGGTTTGGCTGAGTTGTTTGTCTTAACCTGAGTCAACAGGGCAGTGGCATGGTTTGATAGACTGCAAGTGTAAGGCAAATACAACAAGGAGCAGAGTCATGTATCAGCGCATATTCGTACCGGTGGATGATAGCGAGACCTCCAATCTGGCATTGCACGAGGCTTGCCATCTGGCCAAGGAAGTGGGTGCCAGCCTGAAACTGGTGCATGTGGTGGATCTGGCCCAGTTCGGCTGGGGCGGCACCGAGTTTCTGGACGCGACCGAGCTGCAAAAGTCGATCAAGCAGGCGGGCGAGCAGGTGCTGGGGCAGGCCGGGGCCAAGGCCAAGGAATTGGGCGTGACGGCGGATTGCAAGATTCTGGAAAGCTGGGGCGACAAGATCGCCGCGGTGCTGGTGGACGACGCCGGCGCTTGGGGCGCCGATTTGATAGTGATGGGTACCCATGGTTGGAGCGGTTTGATGCATCTGCTGATGGGCAGCGTGGCGGAGGGCGTGCTTAAGCTGGCGGACGTGCCGGTGTTGCTGGTACGCAACCCAGGCGACTAGGCTGATGGCATGGCGGGCGCGCGGCTTGGGCGGGATGCGGCGCGCCGTTGCTTGTCGGACAATCCTGCGGGCAAAAATAAAGCCAGCCGGCATTGCTGCGGGCTGGCTTTCCTCGGCGGAAGAGGATCAGCCGGCGGTGACTTCCACGCTGCCATCCTGAGCTTCCAGCTTGGTGCGAACCGCTTTGCGCAGGCTCTTGTACAGGTCCGGGTGGGTTTCCTTCAGGTACTCGACGATTTCGAAGTCTTCGCGGCGAACCTTGGACAGGTCGATCTGCTCGACGTGGACCAGGCGCAACAGTTCGCGCACCGGCTTGGGCATGTTGCGGCCGCTTTCATAGCGGGAGCCGCCGGACTGGGTCACGCCGATGCGGCTCCAGAACTCTTGCTGGTTCAGGCCGAGCTTGCGGCGGATCTCACGCGGGTTGGGGATCTTTTCAAACAGTTTCATTGAGTGTTCCTCTCAGTATCAAAGAATATTGGTTCTAATATTTTTTAGGTTTCGTGCCCTGCACCCTAAAAATAGCAAAAAAAATCCATCAGGAATAATTCTGATGCAAAAAAGTTCATGAAGTTCCGTTAAGCATCAACTTCGGTTTTTGCAATGTTAGTGGATTCTTATTGTCAAGGACAATGGGATTTGCAGGTCGAGACGCAAAAAGATACTGTGTGGTCGCTTTTTTGTAAAGCGTTTTGGCATTCGAGGCAGAAAAAAAGGGGAGGGGCGGCGAGCCTGACCCCCGGCACTTGCGCTAAATAACTGTGGCTGCTTCCTTCCGGACCTGACCAGGTTCGCTATCGCGCAATGCGGGGAGACCCGCCTCAAGAGAAGACGCATTCTAACGACAAGCGGCCGTTTTGCCAAGCCCGGCGTGCGTTTTTTGTCGCGCGGGCGCGCGCGGCGGCGGTTGCCGAAGCGCGGTCGCGCAGGCAGACTGGGCGGCATCTAATCTATACCGCGGCAAGCGTGGGAGTGTGTGATGGCTCAATCGGCGCAAGAATTGTTGGCGGAACTGGTCCGCTTCGACACCACCAGCCGGCATTCCAATCTGGAGCTGATCGAGTGGGTGCGCGCTTATCTGCGGCAGATGGGCGTGGAAGCTACGCTGACCTTCAACGACGAAGGCAGCAAGGCCAATCTGTTCGCCCGCATCGGCGCGCCCGAGCTGCCGCTGGTGGTGCTGTCCGGCCATAGCGACGTGGTGCCGGTGGACGGCCAGGTCTGGAGCAGCGATCCCTTCGCGCTGACCGACAAGGGCGACGGCCGGCTGTATGGCCGCGGCTCCGCCGACATGAAGGGCTTCATCGCCTGCGTGCTGTCGCTGGCGCCTTGGTTTGTCGAGCTGGCGGCGCGGGGCGGTTTGAGTCAGGGCATAGGCATTGCGCTGTCTTACGACGAGGAGGTGGGCTGCCTGGGCGTGGGCCGGATGATAGACCGGCTGGCGGCGGACGGGGTCAAGGTGTCCGGCTGCATCGTAGGCGAGCCCACCAGCATGCAGCCGGTGATCGCGCACAAGGGCATCGCTCATTTCCTGTGCAAGGTCCGCGGCCGCGCCGCGCATTCCTCGCTGACGCCGCAGGGCGTCAACGCCATCGAGTTCGCCGCGCGGCTGATCACCCACATCCGCAAGCTGGCCGACGCCGAGGCGTCGTTCGGCCATCGGCAGGCCTTATATGATGTGCCGTTCACCACCTTGCAGACCGGCACCATCCACGGCGGCACCGCCTGCAACATCGTGCCCAAGGATTGCGAGTTCATGTTCGAGTGCCGCTGGCTGCCGGGCGACGGACCTGAGCGTTTTGTCAGTTCGGTCCGGGATTACGCGGCCACCTTGCTGCTGGAGATGCGGCAGGTGGCGCCGGAGGCGGAGATCGAGATCGAGCGGGTGGTGTACAGCCCGGCCTTCGAGTCGTCGGAAAACAGCGAGGTGCGCCGCACCGTGGCGCGCTTGTGCGGCTGCGAGGGCGGCAAGGGCGTGGCCTACACCACCGAGGCTGGGCTGTTCAGCGAGGCGGGCATCGCCTGCGTTGTCTTGGGTCCGGGCAACATCGAACAGGCGCACCGGCCCGACGAATACATCGACATCGAGCAACTGGAGCAGTGCGCCGCCTGGTTGCGACGGCTGGGAGATGAGCTGACGCAAAAACCGTGAAGATTTTTTTGCGCTGATGACCGAATAGCCGCAAAATCGCTGCCGGCGACAAGCCGAACACTCAAGTTGCCCGCCAGGGGGATCCCTTAGGCGGGCTTGTTTTATGGCGGCGTGAGCAGTTGTTCAACGCCCGGTCCCAAGGGGTCGGCGAGCGTTGGCGCCGCGGTAGTCAGAAAGAAAAAATAAATGAGTCAGAACGTGGGATCTGTGCGGCAGGGAGGCGCGGCCAAGTCGCGAGACGGCTTCACCTCCAGCTTTGGCGTATTGGCGGCGACTCTCGGTTCCGCCGTGGGCCTCGGCAATATCTGGAAGTTTCCTTATCTGACCGGCACCAATGGCGGCGCCGGTTTTTTGGTGGTGTACGTGTTGGCCACGCTGCTGGTGGGCCTGCCGGTGATGATCGCCGAGATCATGCTGGGCCGCAAAGCCAAGCGCGACGCGGTGACGGCGCTGAAGACGCTGGCGCCGGCCGGCCAGCCCTGGTGGCTGATCAGCGCTTTCGGCGTGCTGGCCGCCTTCCTGATCATGGCTTTCTATTCCGAAGTGGCGGCCTGGGTCTTCGCCTATGTGTTCAAGTCCTTGGGCGGCGGTCTGTTGTCCAGCGACCCCAAAACAACCTCGCAGGCCTTCAACGCGCTGATTTCCGACCCGGTGCAGTCCTTGTTGTGGCAGTGGCTGGTCTTGCTGTTGATCGGCGGCATTCTGCTGATGGGCGTGTCCAAGGGCATTGAGGCGGTGACCAAGAAGCTGATGCCCTTGCTGTTCCTATTGCTGCTGGTGATAGGCGCGCGCAGCCTGATGCTGCCCGGCGCGGCCAAGGGGCTGGACTTCCTGTTCACTCCGGATTTCTCCAAGATCAGCGGCGCGGTGGTGCTGACCGCGGTGGGCCTGGCCTTCTTCAAGCTGTCCATCGGCATGGGCACCATGATCACCTACGGCAGTTATTTCCGCGATGACCAGAACATTCCCGTCACCACCTTCCGGGTGATGTGCGCGGACCTGTTCGTCTCCATCCTGGCCGGCATCGCCATTTTCCCGGCGGTGTTCGCCTTCGGCTTCGAGCCGGCGGCCGGTCCGTCGCTGCTGTTCATCACCATCCCGGCGGTGTTCGCCAGCATGCCGCTGGGCAATGTGTTCATGGTGGCCTTCTTCGTGCTGGCCGCGATCGCGGCCACCGGCGCGATGCTGTCCATCCTGGAAGTGCCGGTGTCGGTGTTCAGCGAGCGCTTCGGCATCAGCCGGGTCAAGGCCACGGTGATCAATCTGCTGCTGCTGGCCTTGGTCGGCGCGGGTTGCGCCTTGTCCAACAGCACGCTGTCCGGCTTCAAGCCTTTCGGCATGACCTTGTTCGATCTGTTCGACTTCGTGACCTCCAATCTGCTGATGCCTCTGGGCGGCATCTTCCTCTGCCTGTTCGTCGGCTGGGTGTGGGGCTTCGAACAGCTGAAGCAGGCGCTGAGCAATCAGGGCGCGCTGAAGAACGAGGGCTTGTTGAAGGCGCTGTTCATCGTGCTGCGCTATGTGTCGCCGCTGTTGATCCTGGTGGTGATGCTCAAGGGTCTGGGCGTGATTTGAGTCCATGCCGTCAAACAGAAAAAGGAGCCGCGCGGCTCCTTTTTTTCATGCTGGCCGGCAGGGATTTAGAGCTGCTAACAAAACCACGCAGAGAAGCTGAGCCAAGGCGCGCCGACGCAGAAAACGAAGTTTCTGCGAAGCTACAGTACCCGTAGTACGACAAGGAGGCGCAACGCAGGATCAGGGGTTTTGTTAGCGGGTCTTAGAGCCTGTTTACGATCTCGCGAGCAAGAGCGAGACAAGGCGAAAACGACCGAAAAAGCGGAGTGTACGGTTGGTACATGAGCATTTCGAAGATGTTTTCAACGCTGTATCGCCGAAGCGCAGCAGATCGTAAACAGGTTCTTAGGGCTGGGCGACGTCGTCTTCCGGTATCACCACCGGCGGCGGCGTGAAGCCGTTCAGTTCGCGGGCGTTCTTTTCCAGCAGCAGCACGATGCTGGTGTTGAGCGCGCCGAAGGCCCAGCTGACCAGGAAGAACACCGAATAGGCCGAGAGCTTGTCGTTGAACAGGATCTTGCCGTGCAGGCTGAGCTCGGCCGGATCGAAAATGGAAAAGAACACCCCTGTCGCCAGGATGGCGATGATGAAGGAGGGCCAGAACAGCAAGATGCCTTTTTTCATGAGTCATGCTCCTGTGGCTGCCGCAAGTATGCTTGGGTGGCTGATGTCAGGGTAATGGCCGGGCGTCGCGCTGTCAAAACGCGGCGGCGACGGATGAGGGCCCGGAGAACGGCTCTCCATGTTAGACTGTGGCCATCCGGTTTTTCTTGTCCAGCCGGCCAGGGCGCGAGCTTTTGGCCGGTTGTTGCGTAAAGTAATGGAGCCTTGCATGACCTCTTCGATCTTCTCCGCCGTAGAACTGGCGCCGCGCGACCCTATCCTGGGCCTGAACGAAGCATTCAACGCCGACACCCGCACCACCAAGGTGAACCTGGGCGTCGGCGTTTATTCCGACGACAACGGCAAGATTCCGCTGTTGGCGGCGGTGAAGGCGGCGGAGAAGGCGCGTCTTGAGGCCATGCCGCCGCGCGGCTACCAGCCGATCGAAGGCGCCCAGGCTTACGACAACGCGGTGCAGAACCTGCTGTTCGGCGCGGACAGCGAGTTGATCAAGGCGGGTCAAGTGGTGACCGCCCAGGCCTTGGGCGGCACCGGCGCCTTGAAAATCGGCGCGGACTTCCTGAAGCGCCTGAACCCGGCGGCCAAGGTCTACATCAGCAACCCCAGCTGGGAGAACCACCGCGCCTTGTTCGAATCCGCCGGTTTCGAGGTGGAGAACTATCCGTATTACGACGCGGCCACCCGCGGCGTCGATTTCGACGGCATGCGCGCCTTCCTGGCCCAGTTGCCGGCCGGTTCCGTAATCGTGCTGCACGCCTGCTGCCACAACCCCACCGGCGCCGATCTGTCCGACGCGCAATGGGCCGAGGTGGTGCAAGTCTGCCGCGAACGCGGCCTGGTGCCCTTCCTGGACATGGCTTACCAGGGCTTCGCCGACGGCATTGACGCCGACGCCGTCGCCGTGCGCCTGTTCTCGGCCTCCGGCCTACAGTTCTTCGTCTCCAGCTCCTTCTCCAAGAGCTTCTCGCTGTATGGCGAGCGCGTGGGCGCCTTGTCCATCGTCACCGCCGGCAAGGAGGAGTCGGCGCGCGTGCTGTCCCAGCTCAAGCGCGTGATCCGCACCAACTACTCCAACCCGCCGATTCACGGCGGCGCGGTAGTAGCCGCGGTGCTGTCCAATCCGGAACTGCGCCAGATGTGGGAAGACGAGCTGGCCGGCATGCGCGACCGCATCCGCGCGATGCGCGTCGGCCTGGTCGAGGCGATCAAGGCCGAGGGCGTGGCCCAGGACTTCTCCTTCGTCGCCCAGCAGCGCGGCATGTTCTCCTACACCGGCCTGAGCGCGGCCCAAGTGGAGCGCCTGCGCGCCGATTTCGGCATCTACGCGGTGTCCACCGGCCGCATCTGCCTGGCGGCCTTGAACAGCAAGAACCTGGCCTATGTGGCTTCCGCCATCGCCCAGGTGGTGAAGGCGGGTTAAGCCTGGCCGGTTTTGACCTCAAGCATTGCAAAGCCCCGCCGGTCGGGGCTTTTTTTCAATTGGCCGCTTGTCGGCCGTAGTCGAGGAGCAGACTCATGCAATTGCACAGCCGCAGCTTTCAAGACGGGGAGCGCATTCCGGGCCGCCTGGCCTTCTGCGTGCCGGACGCCGACAGCCACGTCGCGCTGTCCGACAACCTCAATCCGCATCTGGCCTGGGGCGGAGCGCCGGCGGGCACGCGTTCCTTCGCGTTGGTGTGTCATGATCCGGACGTGCCGTCGCGCGGCGACGACGTCAACCAGGAGGGCAGGGAGGTGCCGACGGATCTGCCGCGGGTGGACTTCTACCACTGGCTGCTGCTGGATATCCCTGCCGAACAGAGCGAGATCGCCGAGGGCGGCCACAGCGCGGGCGTGAGCGCGCGCGGCAAGAGCGGCCCGGGCGCGCCGCAAGGCCTGCGCCACGGCGTCAACGACTACACCGGCTGGTTCGCCGGCGACGCGGCGATGGCCGGCGACTACTACGGCTACGACGGTCCCTGCCCGCCGTGGAACGACAGCCTGGAGCACCGCTATGTCTTCACCGTGTACGCCTTGGACGTGGCCAGCCTGCCGGTGGCCGGCGCGCTGACGCCGGCCGGCATCATGGCTGCCTTGTCCGGCCATGTGCTGGCGTCGGCGAGCCTGAGCGGCCGCTATACGCTGAATCCGCGTTTGCTGTAACCGTCCCGCAATGTAAAGAAGTGGCAAAAAGGACAGTTTGTCCATCTCCCCACGCCGAGGCGTCTGGCAAGGGATTGCAGTGAGCCAATGAAATGCAGCATGATGTTGCGGCGTTTACTGTCTCCGCGGCTGATTTAATTCAGTGGCCCGCGCCCGCGCGGCGCTTTGAGCCGCGGCCAGCCCAAGGCGGCAAACGATAACAACATCAAAGGGGATTAACTGTCATGGTTGCAAACACTGTTAAGGACAAGCTGCCAGCCGCCGCGTTGGCGACGGGCGCTTTTGACGCGGACGATGCCGATGTGCGCAACAATCTGGGGCTGATGGGCTTGTTGGATGTGAATTCCGGCGACGGCCGCTATCGGCTGACCGCAACGCTGGAGCCGGAAATCGAAGGCGTGGACGACGTCCAGGCCTGGGTGTTGGAAATGGAGCTGGTCACCCTGGCCACCGGACAGGTCTTGCGTTGCAAGCAGGCCGGCGTCGCCTACGCCGGCCCCACGCCGGGCAGCCATCTGCGCCGCCTATTGGCCAATGGTCAACTGCAGGGGTATTTGCAACTGGCCGCCTAGTTCGCTTTCGCCATCCGCAGGAATTAAGCCGCCGCGTCACGCCGCGGCTTAATTTTTTTCTCCGCCGGAGCGCTCATCGTCCACGCGCGCCTGCCGCGAACGCTATAAAAAACGGTACAATCGCCGCAGCCGGGCCGACATCGGGTTGGGGCTCGGCCGTTAATTTTCGACATCGTCAGAGGTTGTGAACTGTGTGGTTTGTGCTGTGTGTGCTGCTGTTGGTGCTGGGTGCGCTGGCTTGGCTGGTGTATACCGGCCGTGTCGTCCTGTCCGAATGGACCCAAAAGCTGGATCGCTTGTTGGGCATGTCGCCGACGGAGCGGCACGAGCCGGACTACTTCGCGGAGGAGGCCGACGACGGGCGGAACGCCGCGGAGTCCTGGAGCCGGCCGCGGATCGAGCCGACGCCGCCGCGCGCCGAAGCTCCCGCTCAAGTCGAGCCGGAGCCGGCCCGGGCCGCCGCGCCGCCGCCTTCGGAACGCGAAGCGCCGCCGGCCGAGGCTGAGCGCGAAACCATAGTCTTGCCGAAGCGGCAGGCCGAGCCGCCTCAGGCCAAGCCGGAGTTGCCGACGCTGGAACTTTCCCGGGAATACCGCAAGCGCGCGCGTCCGCCGTCGTCGGAGCCGGCACAGGCCAAGGATCTCCCGGTGATCGGCCTGCATGAGCTGCAGCATAATCTGCAAACGGATTATCGCCGCCGTCAGGCCTCCCGGGTGCTGACGCAGAACGCCAAGGAGCAGGGCGGCGCGTCCTTGCCGGTGATTGAGCCCAGCGAGGTGCGCGAGCAGTTGCGCCACATTCATTCCAAGCGCGGCAAAACCATGGCCGCGCCGCCGTCCGCCGCCATTCGCCCCCTTGCCGTCAAGCCACAGGAAGCGGCGGAGCCGCAAATCGTGCCGCCTCCCGTCGTGCGGCATGAGTTGCCGGCCAGCGCGCGGCCGGCGCAACACGGCTGGCTGGCGCCGGCGCGGCCGTCTGCGCCGCCGCTGGAGCCTGAAATCGTCGCCTTCGCCCAGACGCCCGATCCGCTCGACCCGCCGGCCGAGCCTGAAATCGTCGCCTTTGCCGCCGCGCCCGACCTGCCCGCCGCGATGCCGGAGGCGCTTGAGGCCGTCGCGGAGGAGGCGCTGGCCGAGCCCGAGGTTTTGGTCGCCTCAGTTTTCGATGCGCCAGCGGAGCCTGCAATCGCCGTCGAGGCCGATTGGCCTCCGTTAGCGCCCGTGGAGTCCGAGCCCGCCGTTTTCGCCGCGCCGCCGGCGCGCCCGGCCGAGCCGACGCCGGTCGTCGTCGCGGCAAGGCCGCCTGAGCCGGCCCTCCCCGAAGCGGACGCGCCGCGAGCCGCCGAGCCGGCGCCGTGGCGCTGGCCGCAGACTCGCTCTGTGCTGGTGCAGGACGAGGAAAAACCGGCCGTGGTGCAGCGCGAGAGCGTGCCGGCGGAGCCGCCTTCGGTGGCCGCCGCTGCGCAGCAACTGGCCGCCAAGCCGATGCCCTGGGTCTTGATCGACGCGCCTGCCGCCGTCGCGACGCCGGACCAGGCGCCGGAGGAGGCGAGCCCGCCTTGGGACGCGGCTCCGGAGTCCGAGGCTTGGGCGCAACAGGCGCAGCAGCAGGTAGAGCTGGCCGCCGAGCCGGCGCCGCCCAAGCCGCGTCCGGTGTACGACGATTACGGTTTGCCGGGCCTGGACTTGCTGCGTCCGGCGGACGAGGCGACGGTGACGTGCTCGGAAGAGGAATTGCTGGAGCGCGGCATCGTCATCGAGGAAAAGCTGGCCGAGTTCAAGGTCAAGGTCAGCGTGGTGGACGCCTACGCCGGCCCGGTGATCACCCGCTACGAGGTGGAACCGGCGGTGGGCGTGCGCGGCAATCAGGTGGTCAACCTGATGAAGGATTTGTCGCGCGCGCTGGGCCTGGCGGCGATCCGGGTGGTGGAAACCATACCCGGCAAGACCTGCATGGGTCTGGAGCTGCCCAATCCCAAGCGCCAGATGATCCGCTTGTCCGAGATTTTCTCCTCCGAGGTGTTCCAGCAGCCGCGTTCGCGCCTGACCCTGGCGCTGGGCAAGGACATCACCGGCCAGCCGGTGGCGATGGACCTGGCCAAGGCGCCGCACCTGCTGGTGGCGGGCACCACCGGCTCCGGCAAGTCGGTGGGCGTCAACGCGATGATTCTGTCCATGCTGTACAAGGCGCGGCCGGACGAAGTGCGCTTCATCATGATAGATCCCAAGATGCTGGAGCTGTCGGTGTACAACGACATTCCGCACTTGCTGGCGCCGGTGGTCACCGATATGAAGCTGGCGGCCAACGCGCTGAACTGGTGCGTGGGCGAGATGGAGCGCCGCTATCGGCTGATGAGCGCGCTGGGCGTGCGCAATCTGGCCGGCTACAACGACAAGGTGAGCGAGGCCGAAGCCATGGGCCAGCGCATCGGCAACCCGTTCAGCCTGACGCCGGAAACGCCGGAGCCGCTGGAGGCGTTGCCCTTCATCGTGGTGGTGGTGGACGAGTTCGCCGACCTGATGATGGTGGCCGGCAAGAAGATCGAGGAATTGATCGCTCGCCTGGCGCAGAAGGCGCGCGCCGCCGGCATTCACCTGATCCTGGCCACCCAGCGGCCGTCGGTGGACGTGATCACCGGCCTGATCAAGGCCAATATCCCGACGCGGATCGCCTTCCAGGTGTCCAGCAAGGTGGACAGCCGCACCATTCTGGATCAGATGGGCGCGGAAAGCCTGTTGGGCCAGGGCGACATGCTGTTCCTGCCGCCGGGCACCGGCTATCCGCAGCGGGTGCACGGCGCCTTCGTCACCGACGACGAAGTGCACGCCATCGTCGAGCATCTGAAGCAGTTCGGCGAGCCCGACTACGTGGAAGGCCTGCTGACCGGCGAAAGCGAGGCGGAGGAGGAGTCCGCCGCGGCCACGGCCAAGGCGCAGGCGGCGACGGAAAGCGATCCGCTGTACGACGAGGCGGTGGAAATCGTGATGCGCACCCGCAAACCGTCGATTTCCTCGGTGCAGCGCCATCTGCGCATAGGCTATAACCGCGCCGCGCGGCTGATCGAGGAAATGGAGGCCGCGGGCATCGTCAGTCCGATGGAAAGCAACGGCAACCGGACGGTGCTGGTGCCGCAGCGCGAGCTGTGAGGCGGCGTGAACGCGCCCGACTTGTTGCCGCCATAAAGAAAAGCGCGCCGGATTCGGCGCGCTTTTTCATTTCTTCTGTTTGGGACGGGGGTCAGCGACGGCGCTGGTCCTGATCGTCGCGGATGCGGATCGGAGCCAGTTGGTCCTGGTCTTCCACCGGGCCGCTCAACAGCTTGGCGACGACGACCACAGCGGCGATGAGGGCGAATAAAAGCAAAATTTCCATGGCATGGCTCCCCGAGGCTTGAGTGCTAACTTGTTGATGAAGACGATTGCCGGCGAACAGGCCTGGAAGCAAAGTCGTCTATGGCGGCCCCCTGTGATTTCATTCTGGAACACAAGCCGCCGCAAGCTCAAGTAATAATTTGTGTCGGAAAGTTAAAATTCAAGACGCGCTGCGCTTCAGCGCGCGCATCGCCTGATCGATGCCCTGCAGCGTCAGCCCGTACATGCGCCCTGACATCAGCTGGCGCAGCATGTGCAGCGACTGAGTGTAGTCCCAGTGCGCTTCCGGCACCGGGTTGAGCCAGGCGGCGTGCTTGAAATGCTCGAGCAGGCGGCGCAGCCAGACTTCGCCGGCCTCCTGGTTCATGTGCTCGACGCTGCCGCCCGGATAGCTGATTTCGTAGGGGCTCATGGTGGCGTCGCCGACGATGATCAGCTTGTAATCGCCGCCGAAGGTGTGAATCAGGTCCCAGGTGGACAAGGTCTGGGTGTGGCGGCGGGCGTTGTCCTTCCACACCGCTTCGTAGACGCAGTTGTGGAAGTAGAAATACTCCAGATGCTTGAACTCGGATTTCACCGCCGAGAACAACTCCTCGCAGGCCTTGACGTGGTCGTCCATCGAGCCGCCGACGTCGAACAACACCAGCACTTTGACCGCGTTGCGCAGCTCGCGCTGCATGCGCAGGTCCAGCATGCCGGCCTTGCCGGCGGTGGCGGCGATGGTGGCGTCCAGGTCCAGCACTTCCTCGGCGCCGTCGCGGGCGAACTCGCGCAGCCGGCGCAGGGCGATCTTGAGGTTGCGGGTGCCCAGTTCGACCGAGTCGTCGAAGTTGCGGAATTCGCGCTGGTCCCACACTTTCACCGCGCGGCGGTGGCGCGATTCGTTCTGGCCGATGCGGATGCCGGCCGGATTGTAGCCGTAGGCGCCGAAGGGGCTGGTGCCGCCGGTGCCTATCCATTTATTGCCGCCCTGGTGCCGTTCCTGCTGTTCCTGCAGCCGCTGGCGCAGGGTGTCCATCAACTGCTCCCAGCCCAGCGCCTCCAGTCGACGCTTGTCCTCGTCGGACAGGTGCTTCTCCACTTGCTTGCGCAGCCAGTCTTCCGGGATGCCGGTTTTCAGCTCGTCCAGCGATTGCGACAGGCCTTTGAAATGGCTGCCGAACACCTGGTCGAAGCGGTCGAAGTGTTTCTCGTCCTTGATCAACGCGGTGCGCGCCAGGTAGTAGAAGGCGTCAAGATCGCCGAAGGCGACGCGTTTTTGCAGCGCCTCCAGCAAGGTGAGGAATTCTTTCAGCGTAACCGGCAGGCCGGCCTCGCGCAGGGCGTAAAAAAAATCGATCAACATGGCGCGGCTAGAAGGTGACAGCGTGGATGGGCGGTGATATTCTTGTTTTAGAGCTACGGCTCTAAACAATCGTTCGGATACTGCTATCCTAAGGATAATACAATGAATGCCGCCGCCATGCCCATTTGCCGGGATGATCATCTGCAAGCGGAGTTTTCCCGCCTGTACCGCCTCAGCCGGGCCTCAGCGTTTCCGCCGCTGGAACTGCGCCAGGAATGGCTCAAGCGCCTGGAGAGCATGTTGCAGGACAATCGCCAGGCTTTCGTCGACGCGGTCAGCCAGGACTTCGGCCACCGCAGCGCGGTGGAAACCCGGTTGGCCGAGCTTTTCCCCTCTCTGGAGGCGATACGTTACGCGCGCCGGCGTCTGCGGCGCTGGATGCGGCCGGAGCGGCGCGGGGTGTCGCTGTGGTTCCAGCCGGCGGGCAATAGCGTGATGCCGCAGCCCTTGGGCGTCATCGGCGTGGTGGTGCCGTGGAACTACCCCTTGTTCCTGGCGCTGGGGCCGGTGGTGTCTGCGCTGGCGGCCGGCAACCGGGTGATGGTGAAGATGTCGGAATATACGCCGGCGACCGGCGCGCTGCTGCAGCGCCTGGCCGAACGCTATCTGGGGCCCGAGGTGATGGCCGTGGTCAACGGCGACGCCGAGCTGGCGCAGGATTTCACCAGGCTGCCTTTCGACCATCTGTTCTTCACCGGCTCCACCGCGGTGGGCCGCCACGTGATGCGCGCGGCGGCGGAGAACCTGACGCCGGTGACGCTGGAGCTGGGCGGCAAATCGCCGGTGATCGTCGCCCGGGGCGCCGATTTGCGCCAGGCGGCGGAGGCCATCGTCGCCGGCAAGATGCTGAACGCCGGCCAGACCTGCGTGGCGCCGGACTATGTGCTGGTCAACGACAAGGACCGCGCCGCGCTGCTGGACGAGCTGCGGCGGGCGGCGCGCCGCGCTTATCCCACTTTGGCGGACAATCCCGATTACAGCGCCATCATCAACGAGCGGCATTGTCAGCGGCTGCTGCAATGGCTGGACGAGGCGCGCGCGGCCGGCGCCGAGGTGGAGCAGATCAATCCGGCGGCGGAGGACTGGCGGCCCAGCCGCAAATTCCCGCTGACCCTGGTGCAGGGCTGCCCGGAGGACGCCACCTTGCTGCGAGAGGAGATTTTCGGGCCGATACTGCCGGTGCTGAGCTACGACAAGTTCGACGAGGCGCTGGCCTACGTCAACGCGCGGCCGCGGCCGCTGGCTCTGTACCTGTTCGACACGGACGCGCTGCGCATCGAGAAGACCTTGCGCGAAACCGTGTCGGGCGGGGTGGCGGTCAACGACATCGCCCTGCAGGTGGTGCAGGAGGACCTGCCTTTCGGCGGCGTCGGTCCGTCCGGCATGGGGCATTGCCACGCCAAGGAGGGTTTCATGGCGTTTTCCAAACTCAAGCCGGTGTTCCGCCAGAGCCGCTGGGCCGGCACCGCCTTGACGCGCGCGCCTTACGGCGCCGGCGTGGAGCGGCTGTTGAAATGGATGCTGCGCTGAGATGCTGAGCCGCCGCCAGTTGCTCAAAACCGGCCTGGGCGGCGCCGCCGCCTTGGCGCTGGCCACGCTGCTGGCCTCGCCGCAGCCTGACGGTCCGGCCGAGGATTGGGCCAGGCCCTTGAAACTGCGCGTCTTGACGCCACGGGACGCTCAGTTGCTGGCGGCGATCGCCCCGGTCGCGCTGGGCCCGGGCGTCGCGCCGCCCGAGGAGGTGGTGCGCGGCGTGGATCGCGCGGTGGCCGGCTTGCCGCCGGCGATGCGGGCCGAGTTGCGCCAGCTGCTGGACCTGCTCGGCAACCCTTGGGGACGGCGCTGGATCGCCGGCGTGGCCGCGCCGTGGCGACAGGCGTCGGCCGAGGACATCGCCGCCTTTCTGCGGCGCTGGCGCGGCAGCGTGTTTCCCTTGCTGCGCAGCGGCTACCAGGCCTTGCACCAATTGCTGAACGCCGCCTGGTACGGCAATCCGGCCAGTTGGCCGGCGCTGGGCTATCGACAGCCGGCGGCGGTGATGGAGATGTTGCCGTGAGCCGCGCGACGATACCCGATCCGGTGGCCGCCGGCCTCGCCGCGGGCTGGAAGGCGCTGGACGGCGCGACCTTGCCCGATCTGGAGCTGCGGGCCGACGTGGTGATCGTCGGCAGCGGCGCCGGCGGAGGCATGGCGGCCGAGCAATTGGCCGCGGCCGGACTGGACGTGTTGCTGCTGGAGGAAGGCGGCTTGTACAGTTCGCGCGACTTCCGCCTGCTGGAGGCCAAGGCCTATCCGGAGCTGTATCAGGAGTCCGCCAGCCGCAAGACGGCGGACAAGGGGATTTCCATCTTGCAGGGCCGGGCCGTGGGCGGCAGCACCGTGGTCAACTGGACCAGTTCCTTCCGCGCGCCGCCGGACACCTTGCGCTGGTGGCGGGAGCGGCACCGGTTGAGCGGGGTCGGCGAGGAGGCGATGAGGCCGTGGTTCGAGCAGGCGGAGGCGCGGCTGGGCGTCGCCGACTGGCTGCCGGACCCGAACCCCAACAACGCGGCGCTGGCCCGCGGCTGCGAGGCCCTGGGCATCGCCCACGCGCGCATCCGCCGCAATGTGCGCGGCTGCTGGAATCTGGGCTATTGCGGCATGGGCTGTCCCACCAACGCCAAGCAGTCGATGCTGGTGACGGCGATACCCGCCGCGCTGGAGCGCGGCGCCAGGCTGATCAGCCGCGCGCGGGTGGACCGCTTGCGCGCCAATGCCGGCAGAACCCGGCTGGAAGGGCTGGAGGGCCGCTTTCTGGCTGCGGACGGAGTCGGCGAGACCGGACGCCGCTTCAAGGTGAAGGCGGCCCAGGTGGTGCTGGCCGCCGGCGCCATCGGCTCGCCGGCCATCCTGCTGCGCAGCGGCCTGATCGATCCGGGAGGCCATACCGGGGCGCGGACCTTTCTGCACCCGGTGGTGTTGTCCACGGCCTTGATGCCGGAGCCGGTGGAGCCGTTCAACGGCGCGCCGCAAACGGTGTACAGCGATCACTTCATGCATGTCCACGCGCTGGACGGGCCCTTGGGCTACAAGCTGGAAGTGCCGCCCATCCATCCCTTGCTGGCCGGCATCACCTTTCCTGGCTTCGGCGCCGGCCAGGCGGCCTTGATGCGCCGGCTGCCGCATCTGCACGCGACGCTGGCCCTGTTGCGCGACGGCTTCCACCCGGACAGCCGCGGCGGCCAGGTGCGCTTGCGCGGCGACGGCTCGCCGGAGCTGGACTATCCCTTGAACGATGCGTTGTGGGAGGGCGCGCGCCGCGCCTGGCTGAGCATGGCGGAGATCCAGTTCGCCGCCGGCGCGCGGCAGGTGCTGACGGTGCACGAGCAGGCGGGTCTCGCCCGCAGCTGGAGCGAGGCCCGGAGCATGATAGCCGGGCTGGCGCTCAAGCCCTTGCTGGCCAAGGTGGTCAGCGCCCACGTGATGGGAGGGCTGGCGATGTCGGGCGACGCCGAGTCCGGGGTGGTGGACGAGTGGGGGCGGCATTGGCAGCTGGACAATCTGACCGTGGTGGACGGCTCGGTGTTTCCCAGCAGCGTCGGCGCGAATCCGCAGCTGTCGGTCTACGCCTTTGCGCTGCGCTCGGTGGCGGCGCTTTTGCGGCGCATGCGGGGGACGGGGGGCTGAGGCAAGAAAAAAGGGACCGCGAGGTCCCTTTTGTCGTCGCGCTGCCGGGCAGCGGCGAATCAGGCGAAGTTCTTGGCGACGAAGTCCCAGTTCACCAGCTTCCAGAAGCTGTCCATATAGTTCGGGCGGCTGTTGCGGTAATCGATATAATACGCGTGCTCCCACACATCACAGGTCAGCAGCGGCTTCTTGTCGGTGGTCAGCGGGGTGGCGGCGTTGCTGGTGGATACCAGGTCCAGCGAGCCGTCGTGGTTCTTCACCAGCCAGGCCCAGCCGGAACCGAAGGTGCCGATGGCGGTCTGGGTGAAGGCTTTCTTGAATTCGTCGTAGGAACCCCATTTGGCGTTGATGGCGTCGGCCAGCGCGCCGCTGGGCTTGCGCTCTTCGCCGGCGTTGGGAGCGAAGCCCAGCCAGTAGAAGGTGTGGTTCCAGACTTGGGCCGCGTTGTTGAAGATGCCGCCGGAGGATTTCTTCACGATCTCTTCCAGGGAGGCGTTTTCGAACTCGGTGCCCTTGATCAGGTTGTTCAGGTTGGTGATGTAGGTCTGATGGTGCTTGCCGTAGTGGAATTCCAGGGTTTCCTTGGAAATGTGCGGGGCAAGCGCGTCCAGCGCGTACGGCAGTTCCGGCAGTTTGTGTTCCATTATGCTCTCCTTGTTGAGAAAGTAAGCCGCATAAGCGGATGCTTTATCCGCAAGTTTACTGGATTCAGCCGCTGCTCGCCAATAGTTGACTAAAAAAGTAAAGTAAGGATGAAAACCGTTGCAGTACGATGTTATCGTCATCGGCGCAGGCGCCGCCGGCCTGATGTGCGCGGCCACCGCCGGCCAACGCGGCCGGCGCGTGCTGTTGCTGGACCATGCGCGCAAGCTGGCCGAGAAGATCCGCATTTCCGGCGGCGGCCGCTGTAATTTCACCAATCTCCACGCCCGTTTCGACTGCTATCTGTCGGCAAATCCCCATTTCTGCCGTTCGGCGCTGGCGCAGTACACGCCGCAGGATTTCATCGCCATGGTCGAGCGCCACGGCATCGGCTACCACGAGAAAAAGCTGGGCCAGCTGTTCTGCGACGACGGCAGCGAGCGCATCATCGCGATGCTGGACGAGGAGTGCCGGCTGGGCGGAGTGGACAGACGCATGGAGACGCAGATTTTGCAGGTGAGCCGGGAGGCGGACGGTTTCGCGCTGGACACCAGCGCCGGCGGCTTTCGCGCGGCGTCGCTGGTGGTGGCCACCGGCGGCCTGTCGATTCCGCAGATAGGCGCGACGCCGTTCGGCTACCAGCTGGCCGAGCAGTTCGGCCTGGAGCTGACGTCGCTGACGCCGGCCCTGGTGCCGCTGACCTTTCACGTGGAAGACGCGGAGGCCTTCGCGCCGCTGGCCGGCGTGTCGCTGGAGGTGGAGGCGCGCGCCGGCAAGGGCCGTTTCCGCGAGAACGTGCTGTTCACCCACAAGGGCGTGTCCGGTCCCGCCATCCTGCAGGCGTCGTCCTATTGGCAGCCGGGCACGACGCTGGAGCTGGACCTGTTGCCGGACGCCGACGCCGCCGCCTGGCTGGAGCAGAGGGCCGGCAGCGAGCAGTTGATCGCCAACGCGCTGGCCGAGTTCGGCTGGCCCAAGCGTTTCGCCGAGGCCTGGCTGGAGCGCGAGGGCTTCAATAAGCGGCTGAAGGACTTGTCGCCCAAGCAGCGCCAGCAGTTGGCCGAACGGCTGCACGGCTGGCGCGTCAAGCCCAACGGCACCCAGGGCTATAAAAAGGCCGAGGTGACGCTGGGCGGGGTGTCGACCAAGGCCTTGTCGTCCAAGACCATGATGGCCAACGCGGCGCCCGGTCTGTTCTTCATCGGCGAAGTGGTGGACGTCACCGGCTGGCTGGGCGGCTACAATTTCCAGTGGGCCTGGTCGTCCGGCTATGTGGCCGGGATGAACTGCTGATTCAGTCCGCCGCCAGGAACCATACGGTCTGGATCTTGCCGGCGACGATCTCGTAGACGGCGGCCACCTCGAAGGGCTGCTCGCTCACGCCGCTGACGCGCTCGTGATCTATCACCTTGTTGCCGAGCTCGATGCGCTTGACCAATTCCGCGTGCAAGCCGGGCAGGGTGAAGCGCTGGGTGGCGTAGAAGTAGCCCAGCGCGGCCTTGCCTTGCAGGCTGGGTTCCGAGCCGGGCAGCCGGTATACCGTCACGTCGTCGGCGTAGACGGCGAGAAAGGGCTCCAGCTGGCGTTGGTTGTAGGCGTCGAGTTGTTGTTGGACGAGGGCGGCGGGCGTCATGGCGGCTCCTGTTGAAAGAGCTTTCGATGCTGGGGCCGCGCGGGGCGCTTGTCAACGCATGCTCAGCGAGCGGCGGTTTCGGGTTAAAATCCGGTTTTGCCTGATCCAGGCTTGCTTCATTCGCGCGGCCAGGCCGCGCCATCACTCCGAGTCTACATGACTGAATCGTACGAGAATTTTGACAGCGAGATGGCGGCGATCCGCACGCCGCCTCATTCGATCGAAGCCGAGCAATCGGTGCTGGGCGGCTTGTTGCTGGACAACAGCGCCTGGGACAAGATCGCCGACGTGGTGTCCGAGGCGGACTTTTACCGCCACGACCACCGGCTGATTTACAAGCATGTGGCCAGGCTGGTGGAACTGGCGCGTCCCGCGGACGTGGTCACCGTTTCCGAGAGCCTGGACAAGAACGGCGAGCTGGGCAATGTCGGCGGCCTGTCCTACCTGGCCACGCTGGCGCAGAACACGCCGTCGGCCGCCAATATCCGCCGTTACGCCGAGATCGTGCGCGAGCGTTCCATCATGCGCCAACTGGCGCTGGTGGGCACCGAGATCGTCGAGGCCGCTTACGCGCCGATGGGACGCGACGCCTCGCAGCTGCTGGACGAAGCCGAGGGCAAGGTGTTCCAGATCGCCGAATCCACCGCCAAGGCCAAGCAGGGCTTCCTGGAGATGCCGGGCTTGCTGAAAGAAGTGGTCGAGCGCATCGACATGCTTTACAGCCGCGAGAACCCGGACGAGGTCACCGGCGTGCCTACCGGCTTCATCGATCTGGACGCCAAGACTTCCGGCCTGCAAGCGGGCGACCTGATCATCGTCGCCGGACGTCCGTCCATGGGCAAGACCGCGTTCTCGATGAACATCGCCGAGCACGTGGCGGTGGAGCAGCACCTGCCGGTGGCGGTGTTCTCCATGGAGATGGGCGGCGCGCAGCTGGTGATGCGTATGCTGGGCTCGGTGGGCCGGCTGGATCAGCACACCCTGCGCACCGGCAAGCTGGGCGACGACGACTGGCAGAAGCTGACTTACGCGATAGGCAAGTTGTCCGAGGCGCCGATGTACATCGACGAAACCGCGGCGCTAACCGCCTTGGAAGTGCGCGCGCGCGCGCGCCGACTGGCGCGCCAGCACGGCGGCAAGCTGGGCCTGATCGTGATCGACTACTTGCAGCTGATGTCGGGTTCGGGCCGCGGCGACAACCGCACCGCCGAGCTGGGCGAGATTTCGCGCGGTCTGAAAGGCCTGGCCAAGGAGTTGCAGGTGCCGGTGATTGCGCTGTCCCAGCTGTCGCGGGCGGTGGAGCAGCGCCCCAACAAGCGGCCGATGATGTCGGACTTGCGGGAATCCGGCGCCATCGAGCAGGATGCCGACTTGATCGTCTTCATGTACCGGGAAGAGTATTACAACCCGGAGAACCAGGAAGTGAAGGGTCTGGCCGAGGCCATCATCGGCAAGCACCGTAACGGTCCTACCGGCGCGGTGCGGCTGGCCTTCGTCGGCAAGTACGCCAAGTTCGACAACGCCGCCACCTTGGGCGTTAGCGGCTGGGCAGATAACGACTCCTAACGGTTCCGTGAGCATACGAGGCATTCCATGAGCTTTTTCGACAAGCATGTATTCATCTGCTGCAATCAGCGCGCCGGCTGCGAGGATTGCTGCAACAATCACGGTTCCAGCGAGTTGCTGGGCTATATGAAGGACAAGGTCAAGGCGCTGGGCCTGGCCGGCGAGGGCAAGATCCGCGTCAACAAGGCGGGCTGTCTTGGGCGCTGCGACGACGGCCCGGTGATGGTGGTGTACCCGGAGGAGACCTGGTACACCTTCGTCGACAAGGAGGACATCGACGAAATCGTCGCCGAGCACATGGTGGGCGGGCGCGTGGTGGAAAGGCTGAAAATCTGATGTTGAAGGCGATGAACAAGCAAGTGGTGGCCGGTCCGGCCGGCGGTCTGGAAACCATCGTGGTGGCGGCGCAGGGCGAGGCGCGCGGCATCGCGGTGATCTGCCATCCCAATCCCTTGCAGGGCGGCACCAACACCAACAAGGTGGTGCAGACCGCGGCCAAGGCCTTGTCGCAGCTGGGCTATGTCTGCTATTGCCCGAATCTGCGCGGCGTGGGCGACAGCGAAGGCCAGCATGATTTTGGCCTGGGCGAGGTGGAGGATGTGATCGCGGTGGTGGAGCATGCGCGCGGCGAGCAGGGCGATCTGCCGCTGGCGCTAGCCGGTTTCTCCTTTGGCGGCTTCGTCGCGGCGCGCACCCGCGCGCGCATCGAGGCGGACAAATTGCTGCTGATGGGCGTGGCGGTGGGCAAGTACGAGACCCCGACGCCGGAGGTGCCGGCCGACACATTGCTGATTCACGGCGAGGAGGACGAGGTGATTCCGCTGTCCGCGGTGATGGATTGGGCCCGGCCGCAAGGCTTGCCGGTGGTGGTGTTTCCCGGAGCCGGCCATTTCTTTCATGGCCGGCTGGTGCAGCTGGCGCAGACGATTCAACGCTGTTGGTAAGGCGCCGCCGGATTCCGGCGCAAAAAAACCGGTCATCCATGCGATGGCCGGTTTTTTTATCAGCGGTGCAGTTCGCCCGCGGCTTCTGGCTGGTAGGTGACTTCCAGCACGTTCAGGCGGATGCTGCCGGCCGGAGTCGGCCAGTCTATGCTCTGGCCGGCGGACAGGCCGAGCAGCGCGGCGCCTATGGGCGCCAGCACCGAGATCTTGCCCTGTTCGCTGTCCGCTTCGCGCGGGTAGACCAGGGTCAGGGTTTTTTCCTGGGCATTGTCCAGCTTGACCCGCGCGCAGCTGTTCATGGTGATGATGCCGGCGGGCATGGCGGAGGGCTCCACCACATCGGCGCGCTCCAGCTCGGCTTCCAGCGCGGCCGCGGTGGGGTGGCCGCTCTCGCAATCCTCCAGCAGCGCGGCGAGGCGCTCATAGTCCAGGGAGGACACCGTGATGGCCGGGCTTGTCGACATATGCAACTCCTTCAGATAGACAAAGGGCACCGCAGGGGGTGCCCGATGATTTAGTGCGCGAAAAGCGTGTGTGCCAATGATATCGCTTGTAACCGCGTGTAACAAGGCTTGGCGGCGCAATCGCCGCTAATACTGGGCTTTGGGCCGGGGGAGCCCCGGCCTTGCGCTTTAGCCCAGCAGCGACAGCGCCGCGCGCGGGCCGACGTTGGCCTGGGCCTGGGCGGCGAGTCCGGTCTGGCCCAGGATCTGTTTGGCGGCCAGCTGCGCGCTTGCGGCGGCGAAGTCGGTGTCGCTGATGCGGCTGTTGGCGGCGGCGGTGTTGACCGAGGCGGTTTGCAGATTGTTGATGCTGGCCTCGAAACGATTGCTGATCGAGCCCAGAGTGCTGCGGGTGTTGGCCAGGGTGTTCAGATCGGCGTTGGTGCTTTGCTGGGCGGCCAGCGCGCCGGCCTGGGTGCTGATGTCTATGGTGCCGGTGGCGTTCAGATTGGCGTTGTAGCTGTTCAGCCCGCCGCTGGCCGGCGCGGCGGCCAGATTGACGCCGGCAATGTTGACCTGGTTGTCCGCGCTGCCGTTGGGGCCCACCTGGAAGGTGGTGGAGGCGTTGCTGTTCAGCAACTGCGTGCCGTTGAATTCGGTGCTCTGCACGATGGCGGAATTGGCCTGGGTCAGCTGGTCCACCTGCTGTTGCAGCGCCTGGCGGTTGCTGGCGCTGAGCGCGCCGTTGCCGGCCTGGATCGCCAGCTCCTGGATTTGCTGAGTGTTGCTTTGCAGCTGATTGAGGGCGCCGTCGGCGGTCTGCGCCAGCGAGATGCCGTCGTTGGCGTTGTTGATCGCCTGGTTGTTGCCGTTGATCTGGGCCAGCAGCGCCTCGGAAATGGCGGCGTTGGCCGGGTTGTTGGCGGCGCTGTTGGTGGTCTTGCCGGCGGAGAGTTGGGCCAGCAGCTTGTCTTTGGCTTTCTGGGTCTGATTCAGCTGGTTCTGCCCCTGCAGCGCGCTCAGATTGCTATTGATGGTCAGTGCCATGGCCGGCTCCCGCTGGATGTGGTTTAACTTCTTCAGTGTAAGAAAGCGCGCGGGACAGGGCAAGCCGGCTTTTGGGTAAAGTCGCGCCGCGGCCGATGGCGCGGGCATGGGCGTGAAAAAGCCCGGCGGCGCCGGGCTGATGATGGTTTGTCTGGCTTATTTGCCGGGCTTGGGCGGAGTGCCGGCGGACTGGGTCAGGATTTCGTAGCCGCTGTCGGTGACCAGCACGGTGTGTTCCCATTGCGCGGACAGGCTGCGGTCCTTGGTGACCACGGTCCAGCCGTCGCCCAGCATGCGCAGATGGCGCTTGCCCTGGTTGATCATCGGCTCGATGGTGAAGATCATGCCGGCCTGCAGCTCCAAGCCGGTGCCGGGGCGGCCGTAGTGCAGCACTTGCGGCTCTTCGTGGAATTTCGTGCCGATGCCGTGGCCGCAGAATTCCTGCACTACGCTGTAGCCGGAGTTTTCCGCGTGTTGCTGGATGGCGTAGCCGATGTCGCCCAGCGTGGCGCCCGGCTTGACCTTGTCGATGCCGCGCCACATGCATTCATAGGTGATGCGGGACAGGCGGCGGGCGTGCTCGCTGACGTTGCCCACGTGGTACATGCGGCTGGTGTCGCCGTGGTAGCCGTCCTTGATCACCGTGACGTCCAGGTTCATGATGTCGCCGCTTTTCAGCGGCTTGTCATTGGGGATGCCGTGGCAGATCACGTGGTTGACCGAGGTGCACACCGACTTGGGGTACGGGTTGTGGCCGTCCGGCGCGTAGTTCAGCGGCGCCGGGATCGCGCCCTGCTCATTGACGATGTAGTCGTGGCAGAGCTTGTCGATGGCTTCGGTGGTGACGCCGGGCTTGATGAAGGGGGTGATGTAGTCGAGGACTTCCGACGCCAGGCGGCCGGCGATCCGCATCTTTTCGATGTCTTGGGCGTTTTTCAGTTGGATGCTCATGGGATTCTGGTGATGTGCGTGTCTGCGGCTAATGAGACCTATTCTAGCAAAAACGCCCCCGGCCCGGCAGTGCTTGTCGGTCCGGGGGGCGCGTCGGCGTTCAAATCAGGCGCATCTTGAACTGCTTGCCCTTGATCTTGCCGGCGGCCAGGCGTTCCAGCGCCTGTTCGGCGATGGCGCGGTCCAGCGCCACGAAGCTGGCGAATTCGAAGATGTTGATCTTGCCGATCTGGGCGCCGGCAAAGCCGGCGTCGCCGGTCAGCGCGCCGAGGATGTCGCCGGGGCGCAGTTTTTCGCGCTTGCCGCCGGCGATTTCCAGCGTTTGCATCGGCGGCAGCAGCGGGCCGCCGGGGGCCGGGGTCAGCTGTTCCAGCTTGGCCCAGGTCAGCGGCGCCTGCTGATAGTCTTCGATCAGCGCCAGCCGCTTGTCGTCGTTGTCGGCGGCCAGGGTCAGCGCCAGGCCCATCGCCTCGCCGCGGCCGGTGCGGCCGATGCGGTGAATGTGGATTTCCGGATCATGGGTGACGTCGACGTTGATCACCAGATCCAGCTCCTTGATGTCCAGGCCGCGCGCGGCGACGTCGGTGGCCACCAGTACGGTGGCGCTCTTGTTGGCGAAGCGCAGCAGGATCTGGTCGCGTTCGCGCTGCTCCAGGTCGCCGTACAGCGCCAGCGCGCTGAAGCCGCGCGCCTGCAGGTCGCGCACCAGTTCCTTGCAGCGCTCCTTGGTGTTGCAGAAGGCCAGCGCGGAAGTCGGGCGCAGGTGTTGCAGGATGGTGGTGACGGTTTCCAGCCGCTGTTCCGGCTTGATCTTGTAGAACCATTGTTCGATGCGTTCGCCGCCGTGCAGCGACTCCACCTGGATTTCCTGCGGCCGGCGCATGAACTGGGCGCTGATCTTGCGGATGTTTTCCGGATAGGTGGCGGAGAACATCAGGGTCTGGCGCTGGCGCGGGCAGGCGCGCACGATGCCGACGATTTCTTCGATGAAGCCCATGTCCACCATGCGGTCGGCCTCGTCCAGCACCAGGGTGCTGACGCCGGACAGATTGAGCGAGCCGCGGAACAGGTGGTCCTGCAGCCGGCCCGGGGTGCCCACCACGATGTGGGCGCCGTGTTCCAGCGAGCCGATCTGCGGCCCCATCGGGCTGCCGCCGGTCAGGGTCACTACCTTGATATTGTCTATGCTGCGCGCCAGCCGGCGGATTTCCTGCGCCACCTGGTCGGCCAGTTCGCGAGTGGGGCAGAGCACCAGCGCCTGCACGCCGAACCAGCGCGGATTCAGCCGCGCGAGGATGCCGAGGCCGAAAGCCGCCGTCTTGCCGCTGCCGGTCTTGGCCTGGGCGATCAGGTCCTCGCCGTTCAGGATCGCCGGCAGGCTGGCGGCCTGGATGGCGGTCATGCTGTGGTAACCCAGGCTGTCCAGATTGGACAACAGGGCGGCGGGCAGGGGCAGGGTGGAGAAAGCGGCTTTTTTCACAATGACTTGGGCGTATTACGGTATCGGGCTGCGAGTGTAACAGGCCGGCGGCCAACGGCCAAATCGGATGTCGCCGCCGGCGGCGTTCAGACAGTGAAGCGGGACACCGATTCCGTCAACCGCTGCGCCAGGTGCTCCAGTTGTTCGGCGGCGTTCACCGTCTGGCCTATCTCCTGATCGTTGGTTTGCGCCATCTCGGCGATGGCGTCGATGCTGCCGGTCACCGATTGGCTGGCGGCGCGCTGCTGTTCGGTGACGGCGACGATCTGACGCAGGCCCTGGCGCACTTCGGCCACCGATTGGTTCGCGGCGTCCAGCACGCTGGACACGCTGTCGGCGGACTGGCGGCTGGCGGCCAGCGAGGACAGGCCGGCGTTGACCGCGGCGCGCACCGCGTCGGTCTTTTGATTGAGCGCGCCGGTCACGGCGTCGATCTCGCTGGCGGAACGGGCAGACTTCTCCGCCAGCTTGCGCACCTCGTCGGCCACCACCGCGAAACCGCGGCCCTGTTCGCCGGCGCGCGCCGCCTCGATCGCCGCGTTCAGCGCCAGCAGATTGGTCTGTTCGGCGATTTCGCGCACTTCCTTGGTCATATTGGTGATGCTGGCGGTGGAGCTGGCCAGCTCGGTTTCCGCCTGCGCCATCAGCCGCACCGCCTGCTCCACCTGGCCGACTTCGCGCTGCAGCTGGCTGAGGCTGGCGCGGCCGTCCTCGGAGCGTTGCAGGCTCTGGTCGGCTTCGGCGCTGACGTCCTCCGCCTTGCCGGCGATTTCGCCGATATGGCTGGCCAGTTGCTCCACCGCGCCGGCGGCGGATTGGGATTGGCGGTTTTGCCTGTGGGAGCTTTCCGCCAGGTGGGCGGCGCCGTCGGCCAGTTGGCGCGAGGACTGAGACACCGCGCCGGCGGAGGCGCCGACATGGCGCACCAGCTCGGCGATGGCGGCCAGCATCTGGTTGAAGCGCTGCGCGGTGTCGCCGATCTCGTCGCGGCTGCGCACTGGCAGCCGCCGCGTCAGGTCGCCTTCGCCCTGGGCCAGCTCCGCGAGGCCGGCCGACATCGCCTGCAGCGGCCGGGTAACGAGGCGGCGCGCCAGCAGGAATACCACTGCCATCAGCGGCAGCGAGGCCAGGATGGCGAACAGAATGCTTTGGTCGCGGAAGCGGCTGACCGAGGCGTAGGGCTTCTCCAGGGAGACGCGCATGCTGACCACGCCCAGCGGCGTCTTGTCCGCCACCTGGTGGCACATCATGCAGTTCTTGCCCAAGTAGTTGCGCGAGGCCAGCGCCGGGTAGACCACGCGCAGATGCTCGCCCAGCGTCGGCGTGGATTCGATCTGGATATGGGGCTTGCCGTCCTGCAGCGCCTGTTGCTCCACCGCGTCGCCGCTCAGATTCTTGTCGCCGGCGTTGCCGGGGCCGAACTGCTTGCTGACGGCCGGGCCGCGGATCACCCGCAGGTCGCGCACCGCGGACAACTCCTTGATCTGGTCCAGAAAAACGTCGCGCTGGCCCACGGTTCCGGTGATCATCATGCCGGTGAGTCCGGCCATGGTCATTTCATTCATGCTGTGGGCCAGGTCTTGCGCCTGCTCCACCGCGATGTCGCGACTGACGCTGGTTTCCCAGGCAATCAGCCCGCTCCAGGCCAGGACCAGGCAGCACCATACCGCCATGGTCAGTTTCAGCCAGATCGGCCAATCGGAAAATTTGCGCATGCGTGTGCGGACGGAGGGTCCGTTCTCCCGGTGTGTTTGTAGAATCGCGCGATTGCCGCTATAGGTTTATTGAAATGGGTCGCAGCGCGATGGTAGTTATTTGATGACGTAGGAATTTTGGTTTAAATCAAACTTATAGTTAAAACGATTAGGCTTGGGTTTGCGGCGGTTTTCTGTGAAAATCCCGCCCTCGCCGCAGTCGGGCGCATTCATCACCATGGATTTCAAGGAGCGCAGTATATGGGTGACACAAGCGGACGCCGCGTAGCCATCATCGGCGGCGGACCGGCCGGCCTGGCCGCCGCCGAACAATTGGCGGCGGCGGGCGTGCGGGTCGATGTCTACGACGCGATGCCGTCGGTCGGCCGCAAATTCCTGCTGGCCGGCGTGGGCGGCATGAACATCACCCATTCCGAGCCCCACGCCAGCTTCGTGCAACGCTACGGCGCGCGCAGCGCCGAGTTGCGGCCGATGCTGGACGTGTTCAACGGCGAGCATGTGCGCGCCTGGGTGCACGGCCTGGGCATAGAAACCTTCATCGGCAGCTCCGGCAAGGTGTTCCCCAAGGAAATGAAGGCGGCGCCGCTGCTGCGTTCCTGGCTGACGCGCTTGCGCGAGGCGGGCGTCAGTTTCCACGTGCGCCACCGCTTCCTGGGCTGGGACGAGTGCGGCCGCCTGCGGCTGTCGGCGCCGGACGGCGAGCGCCTGGCCGAGGCCGACGCCGTGGTGCTGGCCATGGGCGGCGGCAGCTGGCGCAAGCTGGGTTCGGACGGCAGCTGGGCGGCGATGCTGCGCGAGCGCGGCGTGGAGGTGTCCAAGCTGCAGCCGTCCAACTGCGGCTTCGACGCCGGCTGGAGCGAATACTTCGCCGACAAGTTCGCCGGCGCGCCGTTGAAGTCGGTGACTTTGCAGTTCCACCCGGCCGTCGGCCATCCGTTCAGCCGCCGCGGCGAGTTCGTCGTCACCGCCGGCGGCGTGGAGGGCAATCTGATCTACGCCTGCTCCGGCGCCATTCGCGATGAAATCGCGCGCAGCGGCGCGGCTTTGTGCTATCTGGACCTGATGCCGGACTGGAGCTTGCAGCGCATTCTGGGCGAAGTGGCGCGGCCGCGCGGCTCGCGCTCGATGTCCAGCCATTTGCAGAGCCGGCTGGGCCTGAAGGGGGTGCGCATGGGACTGTTGCGCGAATGCCTGGACAAGGAGATCTTCAACGATCCCGCCAAGCTGGCCGAGGGCATCAAGGCCTTGCCGCTGCGTTTGCTGGCGCCGCGGCCGCTGGACGAGGCGATCAGCACCGCCGGCGGGGTGACTTTCGGCGCGCTGGACGGCAATCTGATGCTGCAGGCGATGCCGGGCGTGTTCTGCGCCGGCGAGATGCTGGACTGGGAAGCGCCCACCGGCGGCTATCTGCTGACCGCCTGCTTCTCCACCGGGCGCGCCGCCGCAGGCGGAGTGCTGCGCTGGATGCGGCAGGGCTGAGGCTGTTGCGTCCACGCCAGCGCAATAGGCGGCGACTGCGTATTTACACGGAGCCTTGCCTGCATTTTTTTTGCAAGTCTCTATACTGGTAGTGCCGCGCGAAACGCGCGGCCACGTCGTTGTCGAAAAAGCCGCCCACTGCATGGATTGTCATGATGCGAAGGCGAACGCCTGAGGAGAACAGCGCGATGAAACTTGACGATTTCAACCAGGTGGCCGATCTGATCGGCCTGAAAAAACGCTCACGCGAAGCGGTGTGGCTGATGGAGGTGGAGGGCATGACCGGCTACTTCGCCGCCCAGCAAATGGACATCAGCGAATCCACCGTGTCCCGCGCGCACAGCCGTTTCCGCCGCGCGCTGCAAAAAATCAACGCTCTGGCAGGCCATCTGCCCTTGTGAAGTCCGCCGTCACGGAGGCTGCGAAGCCCGGCCAAGGCCGGGCTTCGTCGCGTCCGGGCCACCGGCTGTTCCTTGTGCCGGGCGGCGCCGGCGACGCTGCCCCCGTTCACGGCTTCTGGATATACTGACGCGCAGTCTTCCCTTCCAAGGAGAGCTTCATGGCTATGCGTCACGGCATCGATTTCGGCAAGGCCCAGGCCTTGCACCGGCAGGAACTGGCGATGTTTTCCGAGCGGCGCCCGCGTTCGCGGCGGCTGTCCGCCGCCGGCGGCGAGCACTTGCTGTTCGGCGCGCCGCTGCACTGGATGGCGGATTGGTCCACCCCGTTCAATCTCTACGTGGAAGAGGCCCGAGGCGCGCGGCTGCGCGACGCGGACGGCCATGAATATCTGGATTTCTGTCTGGGCGACACCGGCGCGATGTTCGGCCATTCGCCGGCGCCGGTGGCGCGCGCCATCGCCGAGCAGGCGGCGCGGGGCCTGACCGCGATGCTGCCGTCGGCGGACGCGGTATGGGTGGCGGAGGAGTTGGCGCGGCGCTTCGGCCTGTCGCACTGGCAGTTCGCGCTCAGCGCCAGCGACGCCAACCGCTTCGCGCTGCGCTGGCTGCGCGCCGCCAGCGGCCGGGACCAGATCATCGTGTTCAACGGCTGTTACCACGGCACCGTGGACGACGCCTTCGTCGATCTGGCCGACGGCCGGCCCAGGGCGCGCGCCAGCCTGTTGGGCCAGACGCACGATCCGGCCGCGCACACCCGGGTGGTGGAGTTCAACGATCTGGAGGCGCTGGAGCGAGCCTTGCGCGACGAGCGGGTGGCCTGCGTGCTGGCCGAGCCGGTGATGACCAATATCGGCATGGTGCTGCCGGAGCCGGGCTTCTGGGGCGAGGCGCGGGAGTTGATCCGCCGCTACGGCAGCTATCTGCTGCTGGACGAAACCCACACCATCAGCAGCGGGCCGGGCGGCTACGGCGCGGCTTACGGCCTGCAGCCGGACGCGCTGGTGCTGGGCAAGCCGCTGGGCGGCGGCCTGCCGTGCGCGGTGTACGGTTTCAGCGCCGAGCTGGCGGAGCGGGCGCAGCGCGCCAAGCGCGCCGCCGCGCCCGGCCATTCCGGCATCGGCACCACGCTGAGCGGCAATATGCTGGCCGCGGCGGCGATGCGCGCCAATCTGGCCGAGGTGATGAGCGACGCCGCCTATCAGCGGATGTTCGCGCTGGCCCAGCACCTGGCGGACGGCTTGCAGGACTGGATCGAGCGTTGGCGGCTGCCGTGGTGCGTGAGCCGGGTCGGCGCGCGCTGCGAGTTTCAGTTTTCCCCGCAGCCGCCGCGCAACGGCGGCGAGGCCGGGGCGATGCTGGACGAGGAGCTGGAGCGCATCATCCACCTTTACCTGCTCAACCGCGGCTTCCTGATCACGCCCTTCCACAATATGCTGCTGCTGTGCCCGGACACCGAGTTCGCCGACGTCGATCGCCTGTTGGAGGCGCTGGACGGCTTCGCCGGCGAGGTGGTTTAGCGCCTGTTCAAAGTTTCGCGGGCTGCTGGCGGATGGCCAGCAAGGCCTGGTTGCGCAGCGTCTTCAGCAGGCTGAGCTGCTCCGGCGCGATGGCCAGCGATCCCGCCTGGCGGCGGTCGCCGTAGAGTATGCCCAGCTTGCGTTTGTCCAAGGTCAGCGGCAGCAGCACGAAGGTGTGGGCCGCGCCCATCTGGCGGTACCAGGCCGGGATGTGCTGGGCGATGGCCGGCGCGTCGATGTCGTCGATCAGCATGTCGGCGTTGCGTTCCAGCGCCTTGCGGAACAGGCTGTCGCCGCTGTCGATGTCGGCTCGCAGCGCCGGCAGCAGCAATTCCACTTTTTCGCCGAAACCGAAGCGGGCCTGCAGCGGCAGATCGGACCCGCTGCGCGCGCAGATCAGCGCGTGGTCGAAGCCCAGGCCGCGGTACATGGTTTCCAGGATGATGCGCAGCAGATCGTTGAGCTTGTAGTCGCCCAGCAGGGTGTTGGTGATGTCCTGGACGCCGGCGGACAGCACGGCGATCCTGCCGGCGGAGCCGGCGGTGGCCTGCAGCCGGGTGGGGTCCGGCGCCGATGGCCGGGGCGCGCTGGCGGCCGGCGGCGGCGCGCTCTTGTCCAGTCTGGCCAGGCGCAGCGCTTGCGAGCGCGGCCCCTGGCCGGCCTCAGGGCCCAGTTCCGCCAGATAGGCGGAGAGCAGGGTCTGCGCTTGCGCCAGCTCGCGCTCCAGCGGCGCCCACTCCAGCGCCAGCGCCCGGCTGTAGCGTTGCAGCAGCTTGCGGCTGGCGTCGGCCTGGTCGATGCCGCTCTGGGTCAGCTGACAGACCAGTTCGCGGCACAGCGAGCTTAAGGCCTTCATCCGCATTTCGCCGGTTTGCGGCTGGCGCACCGCGCCGGCCGGCATCGGCTCCATGCCGGTCAGAATCCGTTCCGGAAAGCGCCACAGCGCGGCGGTGGCGGCGCCGAGGTCGGCGTAATGGGCGCCCAGCGTCTGGTGCGCGGCCTGGTCTACGCCGGCGCCGGCGGCGATCAGCGCCTGGATCTGCCGGTATTCGTCGCGGAAGTAATTGACGCACAGCAGTTCGCCCAGGTTTTGCAGCATGCCGCAGATCAGCGCCTCTTCCGCCTCGCGCACGCCGCAGGCCGGCGCCAGCGAGCGCGCCAGCAGGCCGGTGAACAGGGTCTTGACCGCCACGTCGCGGATCTCGTCGGCGTGGGCGCGGTTGTGCAGGTGTTCGAACAGCAGCAGGCTGAGCGCCAGATTGCGTATGGTGTCGAAGCCGAGGATGACGATGGCGCGCGAAATGGTGCTGACCGCGCCGCCGTACTGGCTGAAATTGGCGGAATTCACCACTTTCAGCAGCTTATTGGTCAGCGACACGTCCTTGAGGATGGCGCTGGACAGCGCTTGCAGCCGCTCGCTGTCGGCGTTGTTGCTCTTGTTGATGGCGGCGATCGCCTGCGACAGCGCCGGAAAGTCCGGCGCGTGGCGCATGCGCTGCAGCAGGTGGTCCAGCGCGGCGCGGCCGCCTTCCTGGCGGTTGAAGCGCTGGTGGCGGGCCAGCCAGTCCTGCAGGCCGGCCAGAGCGCGGCGACAGGCGCCGGCGTCGGCCGCCGGGTCGCGCAGCGCGGCCAGCCATTGCTCCAGCTCCGGATCGCATTCCCGCTCCGGCGCGCCGGCGCTGATCAGCCAGCGCAGCAATTGTTCCGCCTGCAGCAGTTCCTGGCGCAGTCGTTCCGGACTCAGCGCCTGGCAGGCGTGTTCGCCCAGCAGCGCGACGCGCTGGTGGATGTCGGACAGCACGGTTTCGGGATAGAGCCGCCCCAGGCATTTGCCGCTGGCGTGCAGGTGGATCAGCGGTTCCAGGATGTCGCAGGCCAGGCCGATGCGCTCGGCCAGCGGCAGCGCGGGCAGCGCCTTCAGGCGCAAGGGCTGCAGCGTGTCTTGCCGGTAGGCGGCGTAGTCCTTGCCGTCGAGACGGACCGGGCCCTGCCAGGCCAGCAGCAGCGGGTGGCGGAAGGCCGAACGCGGCGGCGCGTCCGGCAGCTCCGCCGCGGACTCCACCAGCGCCAGCGCCGCGCCGTCGCGGCTGGCCAGCAGCACCGACAGGCCGTCGGGGCAGTGCAGCGTGGCGACGATTTGGTATTCCGGCTCTGCGGCGGGGCTCATCGCTGTCTCCGTGCGGCTTGCGTATTTGTACTAATGTAGACAGTTATTGAAGCGCGGGCCGAAGATTCCGCAAGGTTTGCGCCGATGTTCTTATTGCCCTTTGGACTAATTGTTGATTTGCTAAGAGCATATTGATATAACCCATCGGTTTTGATGCGCCGATGGGCTTTCGGTAGATTTGAGCGCATCTACAGGATGGGCAGGAAGCATGGACATCGGTCAACAGAGGCTGACTCACCTCAAGCAGTTGGAAGCGGAGTCGATCCACATCATTCGCGAAGTGGCCGCGGAATTCGAAAACCCGGTGATGCTGTATTCGATAGGCAAGGATTCGGCGGTGATGCTGCATCTGGCCAAGAAGGCGTTTGCGCCGGGCAAGCCGCCGTTCCCCTTGATGCACGTGGACACCACCTGGAAGTTCAGGGAAATGATCGCGCTGCGCGACAAGCAGGCGCGCGAATACGGCTGGGATCTGATCGTCCACGTCAACCAGGACGGCGTGGACGCCGGCATCAATCCGTTCACCGCCGGCAGCGCCAAGCACACCGACGTGATGAAGACCGAGGGTCTGAAGCAGGCCTTGAACAAATACGGTTTCGACGCGGCTTTCGGCGGCGCGCGCCGCGACGAGGAAAAGAGCCGCGCCAAGGAGCGCGTCTATTCCTTCCGTGACCGCAACCATCGCTGGGACCCGAAGAACCAGCGTCCCGAACTCTGGAACATCTACAACAGCAAGATAGACAAGGGCGAGAGCATACGCGTGTTCCCGCTGTCCAACTGGACCGAGCTGGACATCTGGCAATACATCTTCCTGGAAAACATCGAGATCGTGCCCCTGTACTTCGCCGCCGAACGGCCGGTGATAGAGCGCGACGGCACGCTGATCATGATAGACGACGAGCGGATACTGGAATATCTGAGCCCGGAAGAGAAGGCGAGCATTGAAACCAGGCGGGTCCGTTTCCGCACCCTGGGTTGTTATCCGCTGACCGGAGCGGTGGAGTCGCAGGCGGCCACGTTGCCGGACATCATCCAGGAGATGCTGCTGACCCGAACCTCCGAGCGCCAGGGCCGGGTGATAGACCACGACAGCGCCGGCTCGATGGAAAAGAAAAAGATGGAAGGATATTTCTGATGACTCACCAATCCGATCTGATCGCCGGCGACATCCTGGAATACCTGCGCCAGCACGAAAACAAGGATCTGCTGCGCTTCATCACCTGTGGCAACGTCGACGACGGCAAGTCCACCCTGATCGGCCGGCTGCTGCACGATTCCAAGCTGATCTTCGAGGACCAGCTGGCGGCGATAGAGCGCGACTCCAAAAAGTACAACACCACCGACCAGGACATCGACCTGGCCTTGCTGGTGGACGGCTTGCAGGCGGAGCGCGAGCAGGGCATCACCATCGATGTCGCTTACCGCTATTTCAGCACCGACAAGCGCAAGTTCATCATCGCCGACTGCCCGGGCCACGAGCAGTACACCCGCAATATGGCCACCGGCGCGTCCACCAGCAATCTGGCCATCATCCTGATCGACGCGCGGCGAGGGGTGCAGACCCAGACTCGCCGCCACAGCTTCATCGTCAGCCTGTTGGGCATCCGCCACGTGATCGTGGCGGTGAACAAGATGGACCTGGTGGATTACGACCCGGCGGTGTTCGAGCGCATCCGCGACGAGTACCTGGCCTTCGCCGAGGGCCTGGCGATTCCGGACATCCGCTTCGTGCCGATCTCCGCGCTGCGCGGCGACAATGTGGTCAGCCGCGGCGAGGGCGCGCCCTGGTATCAGGGGCCGACGCTGATGCAGCTGCTGGAAACGGTGGAAGTGCGCAGCGACGCGGCGCTGGAGGCCTTCCGCCTGCCGGTGCAGTACGTGAACCGGCCCAATCTGGACTTTCGCGGCTTCTGCGGCACCATCGCCGCCGGCGAGATTCGTCCCGGCGACGAAGTGCTGGCGCTGCCGTCCGGCCGCCGCAGCAAGGTCAAGGCCGTGGTGGCCTACGAGGGCGAACTGGCCGCGGCCGGCTCCGGCGAGGCGATCACGCTGACGCTGGAGGACGAGATCGATGTGTCGCGCGGCGATATGCTGGTGCGCGCGGACCAGCCGCCGCCGGCGGTGAGCAACAGTCTGGACGCTCACCTGGTGTGGATGCAGGACGCGCCGCTGCGCGCCGGCAAGGAGTACGGCTTCAAGCTGGCCGGCAAATTCGTCACCGGCCGGGTGGAGGCCATCCTGCACCAGGTGGACGTCAACACTCTCGAGCAGAAACCGTCGGAGGCGCTGCATCTGAACGAGATCGCGCTGTGCCGGATCAGCCTGAACGCGCCGGCGGTGATAGACGCCTACGCCGCCTGTCGCGGCACCGGCAGTTTCATCGTGATCGACCGGCTGAGCAACGCCACCGCCGGCGCCGGCATGATCACGGCGGCCGGGACGGAGCAGGCGGCCGCGCCGCAGGACGAGTTGCAGCGGCTGCGCGCCTTCGAGCTGGAACTGAACGCGCTGGTGCGCAAATACTTCCCGCACTGGGAGGCCAAGGACATCGGCCAGCTGTTTCCGCGCTGAGCTAGTGTCGTGCAGCGATGGACAGCCCTCCGTTCCACGGCGGGCTGTCCATTTTTCGACCTGTTGTTGCAGGATTCGGCCACGCCGGTTTACAGCCGCCGGCGGGCTGCCTACAATCCGGCAGCTTCAATTGGCGCGTTGTATCCGCTGCGGTTCGCAGCGGCGTGGTTCTGTTTCGTCCCGTCTGCTCCGGCAGCCGCGGTCCACTCGGTTTCCCCCTCCGTCTTTCGCTTGAAGCGCCGGCAACGCCGCCCGCGGCGCTGTCGCATCGCCTGTAATCCATATAGAAAAGATAAAACATGACGTTTGCGCTGAAACACATCGCAGGCGCAACCGCTGCCATCTTGCTGGCAGGCCCGGTTGCAGCCAAGGATTTCACTGTCGCCGTGATCTACGATCAGGCCGGCAAGTTCGACAAGAGCTTCAATGAAGCGGCATTCAACGGCGCCGAACGTTTCAAGAAAGAATTCCACATCAACTACCGCGAAGGCCAGGTCAGCAACGACGCTCAGAAAGAGCAGATGCTGCGCAATATGGCGCGCAAGGGCGCCGACCTGGTGGTGGCGGTGGGCTTCGCCTACACCCAGTCCATCGAGACCGTGGCCAAGGAATTCCCCAAGGTGAAGTTCACCCTGGTGGATTCGGTGGCCAAGGGCCCGAATGTGCAGAGCATCGCCTTCAAGGAGCAGGAAGGCTCCTTCCTGGTGGGCATGGCCGCCGCGCTCAAGTCCAAGAGCGGCAAGGTGGGCTATCTGGGCGGCATGGACGTGCCGCTGATCCGCGCCTTCGGCTGCGGCTACGCCCAGGGCGCCAAGTACGCCAATCCCAAGGCGGTGGTGATGCAGAACATGATAGGCACCACCCACGCCGCCTTCAACGACCCGGCGCGCGGCGGCGAGCTGGCCAAGAGCCAGTTCGATCGCGGCGTGGACGTGGTGTTCGCCGCGGCGGCGCTGTCGAATATGGGCGTGATTCAGGCGGCCAAGGGCGCCAAGAAGTTCTACATCGGCGTGGACAGCAATCAGAACTATCTGCAGCCGGGCGTGGTGCTGACCTCCATGGTCAAGCGCGTGGACAACGCGGTCTACGAAACCATGCGCGACGCCAAGAACGGCGCGTGGAAGCCGGACGTCAAGCTGATGGGCTTGAAAGAAAACGGCGTGGACTGGTCGCTGGACCAGTACAACCGTTCGCTGATCACGCCGGAGATGGAGAAGAAGATCCTGCAGGCGCGCAAGGACATCGTCAGCGGCAAGATCAAGGTGGTGGATTACCGCGCCGCCAACCGCTGCCCGGTGAACTGATCCACCGGGGCCGCGCCGCACTGGGCGCTGCGACGTGAAAACGGGCAAGACCATCTGGTCTTGCCCGTTTTTCTTGGTGGATCGTGAATCGGCTCTCAGAACCTGTTTACGATCTCGCGAGCTAAGGCGAGACAAGGCGAAAACGGCTGAGAAAGCGGAATGTACATAAGGTACATGAGCATTTCGAAGTTGCACTCACCGAGACACGTTTCACGACGCGCAGCAGATCGTAAACAGGTTTTCAGATCCCCAGCGTCGCGCCGCCGTCCACGTACAGATTATGCAGCGTGATGTGGCGCGCCTGATCCGACAGCAGGAACAGCGCGGCATTGGCCACATCCTGCGGCGCGGCGATGCGTTGCAGCGGGATGCCGGTGCGATACTGCTCCAGCGAGCCTTGCAGGATGGCCGGCGGGATGGCGTCGTCGCTCCACAGCTGGCGCTGCATCGCGGTGTCGGTGGAGCCCGGCGACACGATATTGCAGCGCACACCGAACTCGGCCAGCTCCAGGCCCAGGCATTTGCTGAACTGGGTGGTGGCGGCCTTGGAGGCGGCGTAGGCCGCCATCTGGGTGCGCGGCACTTCGGCGGCGTTGGAGCCGACGGTGACGATGCCGCCCCGGCGGCGCACCTGCATGCGCCGCGCCACCGCGCGGCTGAGGAAGAACACGCCGTGGGTGTTGACGGCGAAGCTCTGCAGCCAGTCCTCGTCGCTGAGCTGCTCCACTGTGCCCAGGCGCAACACGCCGGCGACATTGGCCAGCATGTCGATGGTGCCGATCTCGTCCTCGATGCGCGCCACCGCCTGTTCCACCGCCGCGCCGTCGCGGATGTCCAGCGGCAGCGGGATGATGCGGCCGTCGGCATGGGCCGGCGCGTGCAGCGCCAGCTGCTGCAGGCCGTCGGCGCGCAGGTCCAGCGCCGCCACGCGGCAGCCCTGGTCCGCCAGCGAGCGCGCCAGCGCCGCGCCTATGCCCTGGGCCGCGCCGCTGACCACGGCCAGCCGGCCGTGGAATTCAGGGTAGCTGGCGCTCATGCGGCGACCCCGTCCAGCTGGCGCGCCAGCAGCGCCTGCCAGGCGTTGACGCTGGGCTGTTGCGCCAGTTCGATGAAGTCGATTTCCGCGCCCAGCGCGCGCCATTGTTCCAGCAAGCTCATCAGGCGGATGGAGTCCAGGCCCCAGTCCAGCAGATTGTCGTCCAGGCCGATGTCGCTGGCCGGCTGCTGCAGCAGTTCGGCGATGGCGGCGCGCAGCGCTTCCGCGCTGGGCGCGGCGGAGGCCGGGGCGGCCAGCTGGCTCAGCAGGCGCTGGCTGTCCAGGGTCACGCCGCAGCGCTGGGCCACGTATTCCAGCGCCATCGCATGGCGTTCGGCCGAGAAGTCGGCCAGGCCGTCGGCGACGAAGAAGGGCTGGATGTCGTACATAAAGGCGTCCAGCGCGGTGCTCATGCAGCCGATGTGGGCGTAGATGCCGCAGATGATCAGCTGGTCGCGGCCTTGCTGGCGCAGCAGGTTGAGGAAGGGCGAGCGCTGGAAGGCGCTGTAGCGCCACTTGGTCAGCACGGTGTCGTCGGCGGCCGGGCTCAGGCCGGCCACGATGGGGTGGCGTTCCGGGCGCGCCGGCAGGCCGGGGCCCCACATATCGTTGAGCAGGCCGCGGTCGCTGTCGGTCTGTTCCGCCGGCTGGGCGGTGTAGAACACCGGGATGTTCAGCTCGCGGCAGCGCGCGCGGATGGCGGCGATATTGCGCAGCGCGGTGGCCACCGGCTCGGCGTCGCGGTCGTAGAAGTCCAGGAAGTATTCCTGCATGTCGTGGATCAGCAGCGCGGCGCGCTGCGGCGCTACCGTCCAGTCGACGCGGTTTTCCGGCAGTTGCGACGGGATGGCGTAGGGGGCGATGCGGGGAATGCTCATGCTTGTGACCTTTGGGTGGACTGCGCGGCCAGTTTCTGTTCCAGCATCTGGCGCAGGGTTTTCTTGCTGACCTTGCCGACGCTGGTTTGCGGCAGGGTGTCGACCAGCTCCAGCCGGTCCGGAATCTTGTAGGCGGCGAGGCCGCGCTCGCGCAGGAAGGCGGCCACCTGGGGCAGGCGGATCGCCTGCTGCTCGCGCGGGATGATGAAGGCGCAGGAGCGCTCGCCCAGATAGGGGTCGCTCATCGCCACGATGGCGACGTCGCGCACCAGCGGGTGGGCCAGCAGATGATTTTCCACTTCCTCGGCGGAGATCTTCTCGCCGCCGCGGTTGATCTGGTCCTTGGCGCGGCCTTCCACCGTCAGATAGCCGTCGGCGTTCATGCTCACCAGGTCGCCGGTGCGGTAGAAGCCGTCGGCGGTGAAGGCGCGCTGATTGTGGTCGGCGGCGCGCCAGTAGCCGCGGATGGTGTAAGGGCCGCGCGTCAGCAGGTGGCCGACTTCGCCCGGCGCCACCGGCTGGTCTTCGTCGTCGACGATGCGCACTTCGTCGTCGGCGCTGATCGGCCGGCCCTGGGTGTGCAGCACCCGTTCCGGGCCGTCGTCCAGCCGGGTGTAGTTGACCAGGCCTTCGGCCATGCCGAACACCTGCTGCAGCTTGCAGCCGAGCGCGGGCTCGACGCGGGCGGCGAGCTCGGGGCCGAACTTGGCGCCGCCCACTTGCAACAGGCGCAGGCTGGCCAGCTTGCCCGGCTGCTTGGCGGCGGCGTCCAGCCACAGCGGCACCAGCGGCGGCACCAGCGCGGCGATGGTGACGGCCTCGGTCGCGATCAGTTCGAAGGATTCGTCGACGCTGGGGCCGGAAGCCAGCACCACGGTGCCGCCGGCGTGGAACACGCCGAAGCTGCCGGGCGAGCTCATCGGGAAGTTGTGGCCGGCCGGCAGCACGCACAGATAGACGCTGTCGCGGTTCAGGCCGCAGATTTCGGCGCTGGCGGCGAAGCTGTACAGATAGTCGTCATGGGTGCGCGGGATCAGCTTGGGCACGCCGGTGCTGCCGCCGGAGAGCTGGAAGAAGGCCAGGCCGCTGGCGTCCGGCTCCGCCGGCAGCGGCTGGTCCATCAGGTAGAGGCTGTTGAGCGGGGTGTAGTCGCCGGCTTCTCCGGCCACGATCACCTGTTGCAGCGACGGCGCCAGCGGCAGCAGCTCGGCCGCCAGCGTGCGGTAGTCGAAACCGGCGTGCTGGTCGGCGCAGATGTAGACCGCGGCGTCGGTGTGCTGGCAGAAGTAGGACACTTCGGCGCGGCGGTGCGCCGGCAGCGCGAACACCGGCAGCATGCCGAGGCGGAACAGCGCGAAGGCGACGATGAAGAATTCGGCGCAATTGGGCAGCTGCACCACGGCGCGCTGGCCAGGGCGCAGGCCGCGGGCGTACAGGCCGGCGGCCAGGCGTTCGGCGTAGAGCTTGAGCTCGCGGTAGTTCAGCCGCTGCTTGCCGGCCACCAGGGCCAGTTTTTCCGGTTGCTGCTCGGCCTGGGCCGCCAGCATGGAAAACAGGGTCTGGCCCTGCCAATAGCCGGCCTCGCGGTAGCGGCGGGCGAAGTCTTCAGGCCACGGGGTCCAGCCCAGTCGTTGTTCGTTCATGCCGCCTCCGCCAAATCGGCCAGGCCCATCGCGCGCAGCATGGTGCGGAACTTGGCCGCGGTTTCGGCCAGCTCGCTTTCCGGCAGCGAGCCGGTGACGATGCCGGCGCCGGCGAACAGGCGCAGCGTGCGTTCGGCGATTTCGGCGCAGCGGATGGTGACCGCCCATTCGCCGTCGCCCTTGCCGTCGCACCAGCCCACCATGCCGGTGAAGAAGCCGCGGTCGAACGGTTCGATCTCGCGAATCAGGCTGCGTGCCGGGTCGGCCGGGAAGCCGCATACCGCCGGGGTGGGGTGCAGCGCTCGCGCCAGTTCGAAGGAACTCACCGCTGGGTCGATCAGCTCGCCGCTGATGCGGGTGGACAGATGCCACATGGTGGCGGTGGAAACCAGCGACGGGCCGGCCGGCACCTGCAGGTCGCGGCAATACGGCGCCAGCGCCTCGACTACGGCGTCGATCACCAGCTTGTGTTCGTACAGGTCCTTGCCGGATTCCAGCAGGGCGTCGGCGCGGCGGCGGTCTTCCGCCGGGTCCGGGCTGCGCGCGGCGGAGCCGGCCAGCGGATTGGTGATCACTTGATGGCCGTAGCGCGCCAGCAGCAGCTCGGGGCTGGCGCCCATCAGCGCGCGGCGCGGCGCGCCGTCTTCGCTCAGTTGCACGGCGAAGGTGTAGCCGTGCTGATTCTGGCTGGCCAGATTGAGCAGCAATTGACGCTGGTCTATGGCCTGCTCGGCGGAAAGCTCTAAGGTGCGCGACAGCACCACTTTGTCCAGCGCGCCGCTGCCGATGCGGGCCAGCGCGTCGCTGACGCCCTGGCAGTAGGCGGCCGGCGCCGGTTGCGGCGTCAATCGGCACTCGGCTTGCAAGGGCTGGCGCAGCGCGCTGCGCTGTTCCTGCTTCAGCGCGTCGGCGCGGCGTACCTGTTGCGGCACGAACAGCCACGGCTGTTGTTCCGGCATGAAGGGGATGGCGCCAACGACTACGGCTTGCTCCGGGTCCGGCTGCGAGGCCAGCGCGGCGGCGATGGCGGCGCTGGGGTCGGCGTCGGTGATGACGCGTTGGATGCCTTCGGCCAGCAGGGTGTGGCATGGCGAGGCGAAGAAGAAGGCGGAATCGGCCTGGTAGGCGGCCAACAGATTGTGTTCGCCGCTATAGGCTGGGTCGAGTGAGGTTTGGTTCATCGCTATTCCTGAGTCCACTGGGTAGGTGGGGGATGGCTCGTCTGAGCGTCGAGGGCGAATATAAATGATAATCGTTATCCATTGCAATACGGTGATATTGCGTACAGATGATATTGATTCCACATTTTTGCTCTAGGACTTAGTCAAGGCCGAGCTTCGGGTTAGGACCTTCCTGTCAATGTTTTCGTCATTTTCCGACTAGGTCGAAGAAGGCTGCTAAGTAGGCTAAAGCCGCTGCAGAGCAGGCCATGCGGGGCCTTAGGGAGGGAAGCCATGCCGGGAGATTGGACTAATTTTGGTAAAAACGCAATTGACAATCATTCTCAATAAAAATATCGTAGCCGCCAATTGAACCGCTTGCATGGCAGGCGCAGATGGAGAATGACAATGTATTCCGAAGGCAGCGACAGCATGGACGGTGTTCCCGATAGCGTACAGGCGGCGGAGCCGATGGGCTTGCGGCGTTTGCCCTCGCCGCGCGAACTGATGGCCGACGCGATGGCGGACGACAGGGCGCGGCAGACGGTGGCGCGCGGCCGCCGCCTGGCCCAGGCCGCGGTGGCCGGAACCGGCGCGCGGCGCGTGCTGTTGCTGCGTTTGCCCTTGCCGGCGCTGTTGGAGCAGGCGGAGCAGTTGAGCGCCTGGCTGTCGCGAGAGGACGGCTGGAGCGTATTGGCCCAGCCGCTTGCCGCGGCGGCGGCGGGGCGCGGACGGCAAGCGCTGCTGGAGCAAAGAAGGACTTATCTGCAATGCCTGGCGGCCGGCGTTCCCTTGGCGCATGTGTTGATTCAGCCCAACGAGATGGCGTATCTGAGCGATCTGGTCAGCGCGGTGTTGTTGCCGCCCACCGTGATCGAGAGCCAGATCCACCGCGAGCTGGCGTCGGCGCTGCCTTGCCCGGTCTTGCTGGAGCCCGGCGACGCCGACAAGCTGCAAATCGCCCGCGACGCGCGTCAGTCGGTGGCGGCCAGCCACCGCTTCCCGATGTTGCTGAACGAGGGGCGGGTGGGTCTGGTGGAAAGCGCGGGCAATCCGGACGGCGCGGTGCTGTTGGGGCCGGGCATGGCGGCGGGAGACGCGCCGCATTTGCTGGCCTTCGACGATGCGCCGGAAAGCGCCGACGGCTGGGCGCCGGCTTGCGGCGGTCTGACGCTGACCGCGTCCAGCGTGGCGGCGGCGCAGCGGAGATTCCAGCGCTGGCGGGCGTCCGAGCTGTTGGCGGCCGACTGAGCTTAGGGGCCGTGCGACCGCGAGCCGGCGTTTAGCGGGTGCTGCTTAAGCAATCGCGCCCGCTGCCCTTGGCGTGGTAGAGCGCCTCGTCGGCGCGGGCGTAGCAACTGGCGATGTCGTCGTCGGGGCGCAGCTCGGTCAGGCCGATCGAGCAGGTGTAGCCCAGTTCCGGCTTGGCCGCCAGCGGGCGGTCCAGCCGCGCGGCGGCGAGAATCCGTTCACAGCACTGTTCCGCCTCGAGCAGCGAGGTTTGCGGCAGTAGCAGCATGAATTCCTCGCCGCCCAGCCGTCCGAAGCCGTCTCTTTGCCGCAGCTGGGCGCGCGCGGCCTGGACGAAGCCGCAAATCACCTGGTCGCCGGCCGGATGGCCCTCCAGGTCGTTGATGCGCTTGAAGTGATCGAGATCCAGGATGGCGAGGCAGGCCGGCGCCGTGTGCCGCAGCCGCTGTTGCAGCAATAGTTGCAACAACTGCATCAAATGGGTGCGGTTGCTGATGCCGGTCATCGGATCGGTCTGGGCGGCGCGCAGCGCCACGTCCCGCTCCTGGCGCAGCGCGCGCCGGTCGGCGCGCAGCTCGGTGATGTCGCTGGCCTGGCACAGCATCCAGCCGTCCGCGCTCATGGTTTCGGTCATCCACATCCAGCGGCCGTCGCGCAGATCGGCCTCGAAAGCGCGGTAAGGCAGCTTGCCGCGGCGCGAACAGGCGGAGCGCAGCCAGGTTTCAATATCGTCGGTTTCTATTCGCGAGCCCTGTCCCTGCCGATGGTTGCGCCGCATCAGTTCCGCCCAGCTCAGGCTTTCCTCCGGCGCCAGGAAGAAGCTCTGGCGAAAGGCCGTGTTGGCGTAGCGCAGCTTGTCGTGCTGGTCGAACAGCGCGACCAGGGTCGCGCTGTCGTCCAGCATGGCAAGCAGGGTGATGCAGAGGGCGTCCGTCATGGCGGTGGGCTACTCGAGCGTGTTTCAGTGAGTATCGTACCCGGCGGCCATGCTTGCCAAGGTAAGCGCCGCTCCTTGAACGGGCGCCGAGCGCCTGTTCAATGTTCGCTGCGCCTCGGCGAGGCGGCGTTGAAAACGGCTTGGGACCGCTCATCTGGCCGAGCCGCTGCAGCCACTGACGCCAAGGCTGGCTAGGTGCTTACAGCATGGCGAAGGCCGCCATCCCGACCAGCGCGCCGGTGGTGCCCAGTATGGTTTCCATCAAGGACCAGGTTTTCAGCGTCTGGGCCTCGTCGGCGCCGGTGAATTTGCCGAACAGCCAGAAGCCGGAGTCGTTGACGTGGCTGAGCACGATGGAGCCGCCGGCGATGCAGATGGACAGCGCCGCCAGCTGCGCGCCGGACAAGCCCATGGTCTCTACGGCCGGCAGCACCAGCCCCACCGTGGTCAGGCAGGCGACGGTGGCCGAGCCCTGGATCACCCTGACCGCGGCCGCCAGCGCGAAGCAGGCGACAGCGATGGGCAGGCCGGCGCCTATCAGCGCGTTGCCCAACGCCGGTCCCACGCCGGAATCCACCAGCACCTGCTTGAACACGCCGCCGGCGCCGGTCACCAACAGGATGATGCCGGCCGGCTGCAGCGCGGCGTTGCAGATCTGCATGACTTGATCCTTGCTCATGCCGCGGCGGATGGCCAGGCCGTAGATGGCGATCAGGCAGGCGGCCAGGATGGCGCTGAACGGGTGGCCGATGAACTGCAGCCAGTGGAAGACGGCCGATCCCGGCGTCGCCAGATGGCTGCCCAGGGTCTTGCAGGCCACCATGAGCAGCGGAAACAGCACCAGGGCCAGGCTGAAGGCGAAGGAGGGCATGCGGCCGCGTTCCAGCGTCGGCTCGCTGATGTCGTCCGGCAGCGCCAGGCTGACGTGCCGGCTGATGAAGCTGCCGAACAGCGGTCCGGCCAGCAGCATGCCAGGAATCGCCGCCGCCAGTCCGATGACGATCATCCAGCCGAAGTCGGCCTGCATCTGCGAGGCCAGCAGCATGGGCGTGGGGCCGGGCAGCAGGAAGGCCGCCGCGGCGGCCACGCCGGCGAACAGCGGCACCGCCAGCTTGACCACATTGCCGCCGGTGCGGCGCGCCACCGCGAACACCACGCCTATCAGCAGCACGATGGCGACGTCGAAGAACAGCGGTAGCGCGCAGACCAGCCCGGCCACGCCCAGCGCGTAATGCGCGCGCCGTTCGCCGAAGCGGCTCAATAGTTGGCCGGCGATCTGATCGAGCGCGCCGGTCTCGTGCAGGATCTTGCCGAACATCGCGCCCAGCGCCACCACCACGGCGAGAAAGCCCAGGGTGCCGGCCATGCCTTTTTGCATGGTGTCGGCGATTTTCTCCACCGGCATGCCGGAGGCCACGCCGGCGCCGATGGAGACCAGCATCAGCGCGATGAAAGCGTGTAGGCGCGCCTTCATCACCAGCAACAACAGCAGGGCGACCGAGCCCAGCGCGGTCAATACCAGGGTTGCGATGGACATGTCAGCGCTCCCGGCGGGACTGGATCAGGCGCAGCGCGGCGGCGACGACGCTGTCCAGTTCGGGACGGATGTCCAGGGTGTGGACGTCGGTCTCGTCCGGCCCCGGCTCTTCCAGCGCGGCGAATTGCGAGGCTAGCATGTCGGCTTTCTGGAAATGGCCTTGCCGGGCCTGCAGCCGCTGCAGGATCAGGTCGAAATCGCCTTTCAGGTACAGGAAGGACAGCTGGGGATTGCCGGCGCGCAGTTGGTCGCGGTAGCGCCGTTTCAACGCGGAGCAGACGATGACGGACAGCGCGTTGCTGCGTTGCATGGCGTAGGCGGCGTCGCTGAGCGCGGCGAGCCAGGGGAGGCGGTCGGCGTCGTCCAGCGGCGTTCCGGCGGCCATTTTGTCGATATTGGCGCGCGGGTGCAGGAAGTCGCCGTCGAGCACGGCGCATGTCAGGTGTTGGGCCAGCCGCGCGGCGAGCGCGGACTTGCCGCAGCCGGAGACGCCCATCAGCACGTAAACCTGATGTGGTGTGGAATTCATGAAGCCACTCCAATGAGTTGTCGGATGGTATGAAGGCGGATCGTGATTGTTACCGGTAACATTATGCCGATAACAATATGTCGGCTTTGCGGCGCGCAGGCAAGCGTTTTGAGCGCCGGGCTTGATCAGGAACCGGCGTCATCGCTTGAGGGCTTGATTGCTAAGGGATTTTACGGGGAGGCCGGTGTCGTATTCCAGCACTGGCTTAGCGCCTGTTCAAAGTCCCGCGGGCAAGAGCGAGACAAGGCGAAAACCGCTGAGAAAGCGGAATGTACGAGTGGTACATGAGCATTTCGAAGCGGTTTTTAACGCCGTATCGCCGCAGCGCAGCAGACATTGAACAGGTTCTTAGACGTGTTTACGATCTCGCGAGCAAGAGCGAGACAAGGCGAAAACCGCT